>JBILDC010000010.1:0-88057 GCA_044352855.1 Sediminibacterium sp.
AGGCTACCGAATTATTACTAGCTACCGCTGTTTTACTCGTTGTATGTAAAATAAAGAAGTAAATATGTGTATTTTCTTCCTCATAGCCTATCACCCAGGTATTATTTGTAGTGGAGTCGGCAGCAGTGAGGTAAGATAGTTTATAGTTGCTATTATCTTCTTTCAAGATCATCTTTTTGAAAACTTCTTGAGAACGTTTTTGAAAAGGCAATTCCTTAAAAAAGACTCTTTTGATTAAACCCAATTGTTCATCTGCAGTAATGGTAAGTGACCCATCCTTCCAGAATTCATTCATATTAGCACTCACCACTCCTTTGCCATATTTTATAGAATCGATGGTTTTTAAAATTTCTTGTCTTCCCAATTGCGTAATTATATTTTGATAATAAGGGGTAGAATCCATCGAGACCCAAGATGCTTGGTTCTGATTGATAATACCTTTGTCTAATGCAATTAAGGTAGGTAGAATGAAAAAACTACTTAAAGGAGAGGATGCGCTGTCTTTATAATGAGATAAATTAGCAATCGTAAATTTACCCGTACCGTTTTCTAATAAAGCAAAGCTACCTACCACACCTGCACTATCCATCATTTTTACAACAGAAGAATCGATAGTTACATTGTTCGGAGAACAAGCAAACAAGCTTGTTGATAATAAAACTGCAAATACATATTTTTTCATGGGAGACCAATTAATCTTAATTATAAATAGGGACTTAATGAGTAGATGATTTACTATTAAGCCCCTATTATTAAAAACTTATTAAAAGCTTATTCTATACCTAATAATTCTACTTCAAAAATTAAAGTAGAGCCTGGGCCAATCATAGGACCAGCTTGACGATCACCATAGCCTAATTCAGCAGGGATATATAATCTCCACTTACTTCCTATAGACATTAAGGGTAATGACTCTTGCCATCCTTTAATCACACCGTTTAATGGGAAAGTAATAGGCTCTCCTCTTTGAACAGAACTATCAAATATAGATCCGTCAATTAAAGTGCCATGGTAATGACATCTTACTTTGTCTTTTATAGTAGGCTTAATAGTATCCTTTCCGGCTACTAAAATTTCATACTGAATACCGTTAGGTAAACTAACGACACCTGGTTTTTTAGCATTTTTTACTAAAAATTCTTGTCCTGCTAACTTGTTAGCGGCTGATTTTTCTGCACTCATTGTTTCTTGGTATGTTTTAATACAATAATCTAATAAACTATCAATAATAATTGACTTTCCTTCGAATCCTGCTAATAATCCTTTATTGAAAACAGCAAGATTAATTTTTTGTAGGCCTTGCCCATTCAAACTTTGCGCAATTCTATAACCCAATGCATAAGAGGCACTGTCTTTACCATTTTTAATGGTTAAAGGGGGTGTAACGTTTATTGCTGATTTCGCATTTTCTACTTTCAATGGTTTAACTGGTAGAGCTTTAACGCTTGTTGCCGGTTTCGCTGGTTTAGGACTTGTTTGTGCTTGCGCCCATTGCATGAAAGAAAATGCGGCCAAGACTAAAATTTGTTTTTTCATGTTTCTATTTTAAAGGTAGATGCGGGGGCAAAAATACATTAGATATTTAATAATTCAGCAATTCTTTGTTCTACTTTCTCAAAACCCATTTCAGCCACCACTGCCTTCATTTTCTCCCCTATAATAGCAGTGCCTAAATTCCCCATACTACCCTCATGGGTATGTGATAATGCAGTAGAATAGGTAAATTTCCCAGATTCAATGGCCGCTCCCACTTGCTTGTAGGCATCTCTAAATGGCATACCCGTTAAAACTAGCTTATTCACCTCCTCCACACTAAATAAGTATTGGTATTTAGCATCCTCCAATATATCTTTTTTGACTTCCATATTTTGTATCATTAAAGAAGCCATCTCTATACAATTATTTAATTGGGCGAAAGCGGGAAATAAATGTTCTTTTAATAATTGTAAATCACGGTGATAACCAGAAGGCAAATTCGTAGTCATCATCATTATTTCATTGGGCAAGGCTTTAATTCTATTGCAATAAGATCTTATTAATTCAAATACATCTGGATTTTTTTTATGCGGCATAATGCTTGAACCAGTTGTTAACTCTTCCGGAAATTGAATGAAACCAAAATTTTGATTCATGAATAAACAAGCGTCCATACTTAATTTAGATAATGTGTCGGCAATATTAGCAATTGCCATGGCAGTGACTTTTTCCGCTTTTCCTCTGCCCATTTGCGCATACACTACATTGTAGTTCAAAGAATCAAAACCTAATAATTCAGTGGTTCTAGTTCTATTGATAGGAAAAGAAGAACCATAACCCGCGGCCGAGCCCAATGGATTTTTATTCACTACTTTATAAGCAGCTTGAAGTAAGGTAATATCGTCTACTAAACTTTCTGCATAAGCGCCTAACCATAGACCAAAAGAAGAAGGCATAGCTAATTGCAAATGCGTATAGCCTGGTAATAAATCATTTTTATGGGCTTCACTTTTTGCTTGTAGGGTTTTAAATAAAACCTGCACAGAGGCAGTTAAATTCATTAATTCTGCGCGTAAAAATAATTTGATGTCTACTAAGACTTGGTCATTTCTACTTCTAGCACTATGAATTTTTTTACCCGCATCTCCCAAGGCCTCCGTTAATAATATTTCTACTTGAGAATGAATGTCCTCAACGCCTGGGTCTAAAGAAAAATTGCCTGCTTGTATTTTTTCATAAATAGCCACCAAGGATTTTTTAATAGTTACTTGTTCAGCTGCAGTTAATAAGCCTACCTCTGCTAACATAGTAGTATGCGCAATAGAACCTAGCACATCATAACTAGCCAAATACATATCCATGGCCTGATCATTACCAATGGTAAATTTTTCCACCAGTTCAGATACTTTATTATTTTTTTGCCAAAGCTTACTCATGGTTAAACTATTTTTTCAAGTAATTGAATATAATCAACAATTCCTTCTTCTATTTCTTTTATATAAATGAATTCATCAGCTATATGCGATCTAGCAGAATCACCAGGTCCCATTTTTAATGTAGGAAAAGGCATTAATGCTTTATCAGATGTAGTAACAGAACCATAATGGCCCTTACCTAAATCCTTGCCTGCTTTCACTAATACATGATCAAGGCCAATACTAGTAGATCGCATTCTTAAACTTCTTGGGCTTACTTCCCCTTTTACATTTTCTTGAATAGTTTTCAAAATTTCTTCAAAACTATACAATTCATTTACACGAACATCTACCACCATTTTACAAGTGGAAGGCAGTACATTATGTTGTTTGTTGTCGGTTTCTATTACTGTAACGCTCATTTTTACCTTGCCTAATAAATCGGATACTTTTTCAAACTGATAATTTTTAAACCATTCTATATCTGCTAGTATTTTATACAGTGCATTTTCTCCTTCCTCTCTAGCTGCATGGCCTGCCTTACCTGTGCTGGTAACATCTAAAACCAGTAAGCCTCTTTCTGCAATAGCCATTTCCATTTTGGTAGGCTCACCCACAATTCCAAAAGCAATTTTTGGTATTTGCGGAATGGCCAATTCAATACCATCAGGGCCAGAAATTTCTTCTTCAGCAGATGCTAGAAAAATTAAATTATAAGCCAAATTAGGCATAGCATAAAAATGTAAAAAGCAAGCTATTAAACTTACTAAAGAACCGCCTGCATCATTAGCACCTAGCCCGTATAATTTACCCTCTTTTTCAATAGAACTAAAAGGCTCGTTCGTATAGCCTTTATTAGGTTTCACGGTATCGTGATGTGAATTCAATAATATAGAAGGCTTGCTTACATCGAAATGTAAATTCGCTACCCAAATATTATTTTTAAGGGTATTTACTTTAATATTTTTATCTGCAAAAAACTGCGTCAGCAATAAGGCTGTTTTATCTTCTTCTTTACTAAAAGAAGGTATAGCGATTAATTTTTTTAATAAATCGGTGGCGTCTTTTTGTAAGACGCTTGTATTTGTATTATGTATAGTAGGTGATGGAGACATTATTTTGTTATTGTGGTACCTGCTGTACCATTAATTAATTCATTCATTTTCTCAGCCTTCCCAATAATAACAGATGCTACACCATTATCAAGGGCTTGATACGCATTGTCTATTTTGGGGATCATTCCCTCGAATATGAGTTTTTGATCTTTAAGTGTGCCGTACAAAGGCCTATCAATATGCGCAATGACTGAGCTTGGATCATTTATATCCTTTAGTACGCCCTCTTTTTCAAAACCATAAATTAAATGCACATTAAATTTAGTCGCTAGCGCAGTAGCAAGGCTTTGTGCAATAGTATCTGCATTGGTATTCAATAACTGTCCCTTACCATCATGGGTAATAGGTGCCACTACTAATTTAGTATTGGTGGAAAGTAATTGTAAAAGTAAATGGGTATTCACTGCATCTATATCCCCTACAAAACCATAATCAATACTATCATGATTTCTTTTATGCGCTTGAATTAAATTACCATCTACACCAGATAAGCCCATGGCGTTCACACCCAAGGCTTGTAGTTGGGCTACTATATTTTTATTAATATAGCCAGCATAGACCATGGTAACTATTTTCAAAGTCGCCTCATCTGTAATTCTTCTGCCTTCTATCATGGTTTGTTCAATACCCATGGACTGGGCCATACTTGTAGCCATCTTGCCGCCACCATGCACTAAAATAGCCTGGCCTTTAACTTTCGCAAAAGCTTGCAAGCAAGTCGTTAACAATGCAGGACTTTCAACAATATTACCTCCTATTTTAATAATATATAATGATTCCATATTGTATTGAAAAAATTTTCGAATTGAATTTAAATATTAATTGCTTTTAAAATTTCAGCTAAGACCACCTGTGCTGCCCACACTCTATTCGAAGCTTCTTGAGTCACCAAGCTATTAGGACCATCTAAAATTTCATCACTTAATTCTACATTTCTTCTTACAGGTAAGCAGTGCATCACTTTTGCATTATTAGTTAGCGCTAATTTTTTATTCGTCATCATCCAATTTGCATCAGTACTTAATACTTTACCATACTGCTCGTAGCTACTCCAATTTTTTACATATACAAAATCGGCATCTTTTAGTGCTAGGTCTTGGTTATGCTCTATGGTAGCACCTTTGGTAAATTCAGTAGAAAGCGCATAGCCTTCAGGATGTGTAATTACAAAATCGGCTTCTCCCCATGCACCCACCCATTCGCTGAAACTATTGGCCACACATTGTGGAATAGCTTTAATATGAGGGGCCCATGTTAAAACTACTTTAGGTTTATTATTTTTTAAATTCGCATTAGATGCTATCGATTCTTGAATAGTAATAATATCTGTCAAAGATTGTAGTGGATGTAAGGTGGCCGATTCTAAACTCACCACAGGAATACCTGCATACTTAATAAATTGTTTGATAATTTTTTCACTGTAGTCAGCTTCTTTATCTACCAGACCAGGAAAAGTACGAATACATAGTATATCGAAATAATTACCTAAAATAGGTGCTGCATCTTTAATGTGTTCAACAGTAGTTCCATTCATAATAGCGCCTTCTGCAAATTCTAAAGCCCAACCCTCTTTATCAACATTAAACACAATGGGCTCCATACCTAAATTTTGTGCAGCTACTTGAGTGCTTAATCTTGTTCTTAAACTTGGATTTAAAAAAAGAAGCCCAATACGTTTATCTGCACCCAATTTTTTATCACTAAAAGGCGATTTCTTATAGGAAAGCGCTTTTGCTACTAAAGCGTTCATGTCCTGCACATCCTTTACTGATATAAATTGTTTCATGTTAAAACTTTAATTTGCTTTATTTGAAATTTGAGCACTAGCCTCTGTTAATGCTTTTAAAAATAAATCTATCTCTGAACTACTAATAGATAAAGAAGGTAATAATCGAATCACATTCGGCTTCGCTTCTCCTGTAAATATTTTATAATCATTCAATAAAACTTTACGCACCTCTTCTAGTCCTGTTTCCATTTCAAATCCTATCATTAGTCCTTTACCTCTCACTACTTTCACGCCTTTAATATTTGTCAAAGCTTCGATTAAATATTTTCCTTTTTGAGTAGCAGCTTCCATTAAATTTTCTTTCTCCATTACTTCCAATACAGCTAAGGCAGCAGCACAGGCTAAGGGGTTGCCTCCAAATGTAGTGCCCAATAAACCAAACTTTGCTTTAATAGAGGGCGCTATTAAAATGCCTCCAATTGGAAAGCCATTACCCATTCCTTTTGCCATTGAATAAATATCGGCGTTCACACCTGCATAGTCATGTGCAAAGAATTTACCTGAGCGGCCATAACCACATTGAACACTATCGGCTATATAAACGGCGCCATGCTTATCACATAGGGCACGAATGGTTTGTAAAAAAATATGGGTAGCCTCATAGATACCTGCTACTCCTTGTATGCCTTCAATAATAACAGCCGCAATTTCATCTCCTTGTTTGGTGAAACAGGCAGTAAGCGCTTCTAGATCATTGAAGGGTAAGAAAATAATATTATCTGTTTCATTTACAGGAGCAACGATACTTGGATTGTCGGTAGCAGCCACTGCTAAAGAAGTTCTTCCATGAAATGCTTTTGAAAACGAAATTATTTTTTTTCTACCCGTATGAAAGGAAGCTAATTTTAAAGAATTTTCATTCGCCTCTGCACCACTATTACATAAAAACAATTGGTAGTCTTTCTTACCACTTATTTTATTTAAGGCAGCTGCTAATTCTTCTTGAATGGGCATGATTACTGAATTAGAATAAAAAGCCATGGCATGTAACTGCGTTTCAATTCTTTTTACCCAATGCGGATGCGTATGACCAATGCTAATAACCGCATGGCCCCCATACATGTCTAAGTATTCGGTACCCTTATCATCCCAAACATGAGATCCCATGGCCTTGGTAATGGCAATAGGTTGTAATGGATATACTTGAAATAAAGACATTTTATTTATTTTTAAAAATTACTTGCTTTTAATTGAATGCCGGCTGTTTCTTCTAAGCCCATCATCAAATTCATATTCTGCACTGCCTGACCCACTGCCCCTTTTAATAAATTATCAATAGCAGAGTGCACCACTATTTTATTTGCTTTTTGTTCAATATGAATTAAACATTTATTGGTGTTCACCACTTGTTTTAAATCAATGGGGCTTAAGGATAAATGCGTAAAAGGATGGCCCATATAATAATCGGCATAGATTTTATTTAGCTCCGCCAAACTTAATGTAGTTTCCAAAATACTACTTACAAAAATACCTCTGGTGAAATCGCCTCTCCAGGGCACAAAGTGAACCGATGCATTTTGATGACCTTGCAATTGATCTAAACTTTCTTGTATTTCATATAAATGTTGATGCTCCAAAGTTTTATAAGGTTGGATATTATTCGCTCTCCAACTAAAATGACTGGTATTAGATAAGCCTTGTCCAGCCCCCGTGGAACCAGTAATGCCCGTAGTATACACTTCTTTCAATAAACCTTTTACAGCCAAGGGTAATAAACCTATTTGAATAGCCGTTGCAAAGCAACCTGGGTTGGCAATATTATGAGCTTTTTGAATAGCTGTTTTATTTAATTCTGGTAAGCCGTATACAAAATTTCTTTCTCCTTGTTTAGAAGTAGCCGCTAATCTAAAATCTTGAGACAAATCAATAATTTTAATTTTGGGCGAAATAGTATTGGTTGCTAAAAATTTAATCGCTTCTCCATGTCCTACACATAAAAATAATAAATCAATATTTTCTTGAAAACTATTTATAAAAACTAAATCGGTATCGCCTACTAAGTCGGTATGTACTGAACTTATTAATTGACCGGCGCTACTAGTACTATGCACAAAACAAATTTCTACCTGCGCATGGTGAACTAATACACGTAATAATTCTCCACCTGTATAACCTGCTCCACCCACAATACCTATATTTAGTTTTTGCATCTTCGTTATTTTATACTTTAATCGATAATACTTTATCGTTTACTTTTTATTCGATTCTTTTATTTGATGAAAAATACTTACTTGGTTACCAAATATTTTGGTGAACCCTCTTACATCATCACCTGTCCAACCTGTATTCATCTCTCCATATTTACCAAATTTTGCACTCATTAAATCGTTGGCCGACTCAATACCAATAATTTGAAAACGGTAAGGATGAAGTTCTACAGACACAGTGCCTGTTACTTGTTCTTGTGTATTTGTAAAATAAGCTTCTATATCACGCATCACAGGATCTAGAATTTGACCCTCGTGTAACCAGTTACCATAAAACTGTGCCAATTGGTCTTTCCAAGACAATTGCCACTTGGTTAATACATGTTTTTCTAAAGCATGATGTGCTTTTAAAATAACCATGGGCCCTGCTGCTTCAAAACCTACACGGCCTTTAATTCCAATAATGGTATCTCCTACATGAATATCTCTACCAATGCCATAGGCTGATGCAATAGATTGTATAAACTGAATGGCTTCAGTGGGGTGATTGAATTTTTTATGATTCACCGATTTTATCTCTCCTTTTTCAAAACCAATCACCATCTCTTCCTGCTCACCTTCTTTCGTCATGGGCGTTGGCCATGCCGATTCTGGTAAGATACCCTTTGACTGCAAGGTTTCTTTACCGCCTACACTGGTACCCCATAAACCTTTATTAATGGAGTAGGCTGCCTTTTCAAAATTCATTTGCACCCCTTTCTCTTTCAAATAAGTAATTTCTGCTTCTCTACTTAATTGCAAATCACGAATAGGTGTTAAAATTTCAACACCTGGAATCATAATTTGAAAAATCATATCAAAACGTACTTGATCATTACCCGCTCCTGTACTTCCATGGGCCACTTTATTAGCCCCTAATTTTTTTACATGCGCGGCTATATGTAATGCCTGACTTAAACGCTCTGCACTTACACTTAAAGGATAGGTATTATTTTTTAAAACATTACCGTAAATTAAATACTTAATAATGCTATCATAATAACCTTTCACTGCGTCAACAGTTGTATGCGATTTTACGCCTAAGGCATAAGCATGTGCTTCAATCTTTTTTAATTCTTCATCAGAAAAGCCACCGGTATTTACAACCACACTATGCAGTTCTAACCCTTTGTCTTCGGTTAAATATTTAACGCAGTAAGTGGTGTCTAATCCGCCGCTAAAACCTAAAACTACTTTTTCCATTTTCTTAATTATTTTCTAAACCAGTTTAATAATTTGCTTTGCTTAATTTTCATAAAGCGTTCGTACAATTTCGAATTGTTATTAAAATCCGCCACTACTTCTTCAATAGCATCTGCTTGTTTGGGTTCATATAACATAGCGGTACACATACAATTCTTTCTATCCTTACTCATTAGAATATCATAATTCACACAGCTCTTGCAACCTGCCCAAAACTCTGCATCATCGGTAAGTTCACTATAGGTCACTGGCTCATAGCCTAATTCACTATTAATTTTCATCACCGCCAAGCCTGTGGTTAATCCAAATATTTTAGCATTTGGATATTTTTCTCTGGACAATTGAAAAATAGTTTGCTTAATTTTTTTAGCAATCCCTGTTTTACGAAAAGCAGGTGCTACAATTAAACCACTATTAGCAACAAACTGTCCATGCTGCCAAGCTTCGATATAACAAAAGCCTACCCAACTACCGTCTTCGGTATAGGCAATCACCGATTTACCTTCGTTTATTTTTTTGGCTACATATTCTGGGCTACGTTTAGCAATACCTGTACCACGTGCTTTAGCCGAAGATTCCATTTCATCGGTAATATCATTTGCAAAAGAAGCGTCGCCACTATGGGCAACACGTACTATTATTTTCTGTTCCAATTAGCTTTAAAATTTAGGAAAGTAGAATGTTGGCGTAAATTAAATTCTTTGTTGGTGTTTTTCCACTGATAGGGGCAAGGGCCAATTGCTCGTCCTATCAGAATCCACGTCGGTAACTAGGACCATTCAATACAGGCGTTGGTGCGTTAAAAGCACTAGTCAATAAAATATGTAACTGTTCCTGTTTCATTTATAAGTTCCTTTTGTATAGGATAGAGAGCGTAAAAATAGATAATAAAATAGACAATAAGCCCTCAGTAAGCCTATAATTTGCCTATGAAGCCCAAGATGGGCCAATATTAGCCTTAAAATGAATGAGTGTTAGTTTTTTAATAGCTTGATTCATTCGTAATTTTGTACCTAATACAAGTAAAACAAATCTTTATGAAAATGCAATTCACCACTAGCCTACTCATCTTATCAATGGTTCTTTTATCATGTGGGCAATCAAATGATAAAGCCAACACAAGTAGTACAGATACCAATCAAGTAGCCATAATGGATACTGCTGCAGAAAAAACCTATGCGGTAAGTTTAGTGAATAATAAAAAAGATCCTACTTGTGGCATGCCAGTAACTGCAGGCATTAGTGATACTGCACATTACGAAAAAAACGTTTTAGGATTTTGTTCTATAGAATGCAAGAATGAATTTTTAAAAAACCCTAAAGCAAATTTAGCAGCAGCAGAACTTAAATAAGTTTGACTAAAAAAGCAGCTTCTAATGAATGCTGGCTCTATTAATCTTAAGTATATAAACCTTAGCTGAATAAATAAGCAATATCATCTTTGGTTAAAGATTTTACAAAGCCGACTTCATCGGAAATTAATTCTTTAGCCAAGGATCTTTTTCTCTCTTGTAATTTTAATATTTTATCTTCTACCGTATCATTACAAATCATACGATACGCGAATATATTTTTAGTTTGCCCAATACGATGCGTTCTATCAATGGCTTGTTGCTCCACCGCAGGGTTCCACCAAGGATCCACAATATAGACATAATCGGCAGCCGTTAAGTTTAAACCTACTCCACCCGCTTTTAAAGAAATTAAGAACACTCTACAATTATCATCGTTTTGGAAACGCTCAATAGCGCGCTCTCTTTCTTGAATGGTACTACTACCATCAAAATACTCGTGGTCAATACCTAATTTTTTCAACTGCTCTTTAATTAAAGCTAGCATGCCTAAAAATTGTGAGAACACCAAGGCCTTATGACCACCAATGTTTTCAGCTATTTCACGGGTTAACTCTTCTAATTTTACCGATTCATTTGGATACGCCTCATCTTTTAAGATGGCAGGGCTATCACAAATTTGTCTCAGCTTCATCAGCCCTTGTAAAATAGAAAGTTGTGATTTCTGAATACCTTTTTCTTCCACCATACCAATGAGTTTATCACGGTAGTCGTTTCTATAGGCCTCGTATATTTTTCTTTGCGCATCCCCCATTTCACAGTACAATACCATTTCTTGTTTTTCTGGCAAGTCCTTGGCTACTTGCTCCTTGGTTCTTCTTAATATGAAAGGAAATACAAATTTTCTTAAATGTTCTTTTTGCTCTTGCTCATCGAATTTATCAATAGGCATGGAGAAATTATGCTTGAAGTACTCCACGGTACCGAGCATACCTGGGTTCAAGAAATTCATCTGCGCATAAATATCAAAAGTATTATTTTGTAATGGCGTACCACTTAAACATAATTTATTAGTGGCTTTTAATAAACAAGCAGCCTTCGTTACTTTAGAAGCCGGGTTTTTAATGGCCTGACTTTCATCCAAGATCACATAATCAAAGTTTACTTCCACAAACATTTTAATATCACTTCTTAATGTACCATAGGTGGTAATGATGACTTCAATTTTATCGTCATGAAATAAGGCTTTCTTTCTAGTACCTCCATGATGTATATGATAATTTAAAGAAGGGGTGAATTTTTTTAATTCATTCTGCCAGTTAAACAGTAGCGTAGTTGGACAAACCACCAAGGCTACTAATTTGCCATTCTTTTCTTTTAAATGCTGTAAGAAAGATAAGGTTTGAATGGTTTTACCCAATCCCATATCATCGGCCAAGATCCCACCCCACTGTACATCGTGTAAATAATTCAACCACTGAAACCCACTAATTTGATAAGGCCTTAAGATAGGCATTAAATGCGCAGGAGGTGTAACGTCTGCTATGGCATAACGTTCTCTAATTTTTTCATACTTGCCTTCCAATTGGAAAATAAGTTCTTCCTCGTCTCTTTGTTGGTAGAGTTCATCTAAAATAGAAAAATGATACTTGCTTAGTTTAAGTGTATCGGCCTTACCCTCTCCAACTTTAAATAATAAAGAATATTTATTCAACCATTTTTCTGGAAGCACTCCTAAACTACCGTCTTTCAAAGGAACAAATTGTTGTTTATTAGACAACATTGTTTTGATATCTTGAATAGATACTTTTTGTTCGCCGAAAGAAATTTCCACTTTGGCATCAAACCAATCGGTATTGCTACTAATATATAAACGTGTAGAAGGCTTAGCTGTATTGTACTTGAATTGTTTTAAGTACTCTGTTCCAAATAAAGGAATTTGTTTATCTCTTAAGGTATCAATAAATAAGAAAAACCAATTGTTCTTTAATACCTCAGCGCCTTTTAACGCAAGCACATTGCCTTCATTCGGACGAATAAAGCCAGAATGTAATTGCTCAATGATGTTCATTAATTGTCTTTCTGCTGCAAGGTCTCTTTCTAGTATGACAATTTTATCACCTACTTGTTGAATCACAGAAGGACCATCTTCTTTATTCACAATAATATCTTTATAAGCAAATAAGGGTTCAAAGAATAAGTAGTCTCCGTTTTCTTTTAATAAAATTTGTAATTGAGGCTTCACCCCTTTTAATTTCTCCTGCGTAACATTATCTAATGAAACCTGATACTGTTTAGAAAGTGGAAGTAAAGTGCTTTGCAAGTAATTTGGCCATTTGTCTAAATTAATTTCATGAAAGCCCGCTGGCATAAATTTTTCAACCCATAATAAATCGGTTCTTTGTTTCCATACAAAAAACTGATGATGGTATTGGAATATATAATTAGACTTTGCGTGGTTGTCTTCTAGTGGGATTTTACCTTCTGGTAAAATAACTTGCGCGTATACAATATATCTATCCTCTTCCTTCTCTACTCTAAAACTTGGCTGAATGGTATTGAATACTAATTCCGCCTTCTGCATATTGGCCGTGGTAAAGGGCTTGTTATGCGGCAAATAAAAACTAAAAGGATGCTCCGATAAATCTCTCCACACTTTTTCAATTTTAGGATGCAAGTATTCTTGCATGAGTTCCTTGGTCTCATCAGGCAAACTTTCTTCATCGGTATGCACAATATTATCCCACAAGCCTTGGAAGGGAGAATTCTTATTTAAGAATTTAGAGAGTTCAGCGGGTTGTAATTTTTTGACTAACTGTAATAAAATTTTATCCTCTTCCTTAATTAAATTAGGCGTGATAAATTTTACAAGGTCTATTTTTTCTACTTTTCCTAAAAACGATGTGCCTTCTTCATTCACTTCTCCTTTTACTACATTGAAGGAAATATAAGGATATACTGTAGGCTGGTGTTGCATCACAATTCCAAAACGCTCTTTGATCACCACTTCTTCATTCTCTGAACTATCCTGCTCTTCTATATCCCAGTCGTTGGATCTTGGCCTATTTAAAGTGATAGATTTAGCGCCGTTCACCTTTTGAATTTTTTCGTCTAATACTTTCAAAAATGGTTTGCCATCGTGATATATAAATTCAAACTTATCTTCAATATAATCATCTAAAGTAAAGCCGTATAAAGCGAGTAATTTATTTTTCTCTCTATCCCAGTTACGAATGGTTTCAAAATAGTCTGCTCCCTTTAATAAAAATAATTGTAGCAGTAGCATGGTTTTATGCACGCAGAGCGGGTATTCCGTCTCAGACAAACAATCACAAGAGGTATCAAAAAAACGTTCTTCATTTTTTTGAATAATAACATGATAGGTTTTTCCTTTCTCATCAATTTCTGCAACTACTTTTTCATTTTCACTTTCGATAATATGAGGTCTCACCGATTTTAATGTTTGTTCTGCTTTTTCGAATATCGCTTTTGAACAAAGCATTCGAATCATTTTTAAATCTAAGGTCTTTGTTCTTAATTGAGTATGCGTGGTCTTATAAGAAGCTGGCTTGTAGTCCAGTAAATTTTTATCCAATAAGTCTTGAATATAAAAAAGAGCTGCTGCTTTATGCCTACATACTTCTGATAAATTATAAGGACAGCCACAACGTAATGACAAAGTAGCGGCACTCTTAAAATTTTCAATAGTGACTTTATAGTAAGTACTATAGCCATCATCTTTGACGCGGCAATGAATACTTCCAATTAAAGGATCAAATTTTGCTAATTCAATATTTTTGAGCGCAAAAATTTTCTTGCCTCTACGAATTACTTCTTCAGTGCCGTAGCTATAAATGTGTTTTACTAAATAGGGTAATGCCATAATGGTACAAAAAGCCCTTAAAAAAGGGCAATTTGCAAATGTAAGGCTTTGCTAGCTAATATGGAAGTCTTATTATGAGGAGTGGGGGAAATAGGGAAAATGGGGTAATTAGGCCTTATTTATAAGGGCTCCGTCCTTGAAAATAGGTAAAGATGGGGCCGTATCCTTAGAAATACAATACAACATGTCCTCTTCTAAACCATAAGCCGCTAATCGGTGCCAATGCGTCACGGTTTTAATATAATTGGGCAAATCATTTTTATTTTGATTGTATAATTGATTCGCCATAAAGCTACTATCGCAATGAATCTCAAAAGCATCCTTAATTTCTTCAATTACGGCTCCTGCAAATAGAACATCTTCAATATTAAATCGGTTCTTCCAACCAGAACAACCTAAAATAACCGGAGCATTTTGTTCTTTTAAATATTCCACTACCTTGCTTAAGTTAGGGAAGGAGCCTGTAATAATATCTTTGGCTCCTTGCTTTAAGGCAAGATGCAATAATTTAGTGCCATTCGTAGTAGTAATCACTAAAATTTTATTTTCAATAAAATCTCTTGGATATTCTGAAGGAGAATTTCCATAAGACAAACCTGGAATAATTTTTCCATCTCTTTCACCCGCTGTCACCCCTCCAGTTCTTTTACCTATTTCCATGCAAAGCTCGGGTGTATCCACAGGAATAATTTTACTCGCCCCATTATATAAGGCAGTGGCCATCGTAGAAGTGGCTCTAAAAACATCGATGATAACAACGATGCTATCTTTTAAATCATATAAGTCTAAAAGCTGAGGTGTTAGAACGGTATGTAAAGAAGGTTTTGTCTTTGCTGCAGTTGTCATAATGCACAAATATACAAAACCTTCATTTTTTATTAGACTAATTCTTTGGCTACAGCGTTCTTTTTGGATAAGATCAAAATATCTGAAACTATTATATCAGTGCTTACTCTCTTGATGGCATTTTTATCGGTGTAAGCCTTTGTAAGCAGACGACCTTCTACCGCTATTTCACTGCCTTTGAGTAAATATTTTTCCGCAAATAGGGCCAGCTTTGACCAGGCCACTAAACTAAACCACTGCGTTTCATCTACCCATTCTCCTTTGGCATTTTTATAGCGGTCATTCACTGCCAAACGCATATTGGCCAACTGGCTTTCTTTTAAAATTTTGAATTCTGGATCGGCCCCTAAATGACCAATCAACTGCACTTTGTTTTTAATTGCTTTCATACTAATTAATTTGTTAAGACACAAAATTGCAAATAGTAAGAAAACAAAAACACAGTATTTACCCCAATGAAAAAGGGTATAAATAAATCTAATAATTATAAGATCAATATAATTATAGCGCAAGAAAACCTTTTCTAAAAAATTAACTAGTAAAAATAAATTAGTAAAAATGTGTAAGCAAGACAACTCTTTACTTAAAAGGAAACTTCACCACCTGCGCTTTGACTAAAGTATTTCTAATATCAATATAAATTTCAGTACCCGCTTTAGAAAACTCAGCAGCTACATAACCCATACCAATGGCCTTACCTAAGCTAGGTGCCTGTGTACCTGAAGTTACTGAACCTATTAACTTTCCTGTTGCATCTTTAATTTCATAATAATGTCTGGGTATACCACGGTCAATCATTTCAAAGCCTACTAATTTTTTAGAAACTCCATTTGTTTTTTGTGCAAGCAAGCTTTCTTTATTGGTAAAATCCTTGGTGAATTTTGTAATCCATCCTAAACCTGCTTCCATAGGACTAGTGGTATCATCAATATCATTTCCGTATAAACAAAACCCCATTTCTAAACGAAGGGTATCGCGGGCACCTAAACCAATGGGCTGAATACCATCGGCAGCACCTGCTTCAAATATAGCATCCCAAATTTTATTAGCATTATCATTAATGTCTTCAAAATAAATCTCCACGCCACCTGCACCTGTATAACCAGTAGCACTAATAAGTACATTGTCAATGCCTAACATTTCTCCTTTAGCAAAACTATAATAAGGCATATTTAAAACATCCATACTAGTTAAAGTCTGAATAATTTTAGCAGCCTTTGGACCTTGCACCGCAAGTAATGCAGTCTTCGCACTTATATTATGCATCTCCACGCCTTTAGTATTGTAACTGCTAATCCAATTCCAATCTTTTTCAATATTAGAAGCGTTCACTACTAACATATAAACTTTATGCTTCTCTACACAATACACTAATAAATCATCTACAATGCCCCCTGTTGTATTAGGCAAACAACTATACTGTGCTTTGCCATCTTCTAAAACAGAGGCATCGTTGGTGGTAACGCGTTGAATTAAATCCAGGGCATCAGGGCCTCTTAGTATAAATTCACCCATATGACTTACATCAAATACACCTGCATTATTTCTCACAGCAGCATGCTCTAGATTAATACCTATATAACTAATAGGCATATTATAACCTGCAAAAGGCGCCATTTTAGCGCCTAATGCAATATGTTTATGGGTAAAGGGAGTGTTTAAGGCTTCGCTCATTTCGATTTAATTTTCTCAAATATAATCAAAAAAGAAACTGAAAGGAAAGCCTAGTGGGTGAATCTGTCTAATACCCACTGCAAGTCAGATAATTTGCCAGCTGCCTTTCCAATTTTATTCATCTTTTCAATATTAGAACTGCCTATATCATCCTTCTTAAGATCATTTACTTTTACCACTCTAGTTTTATCTTTTTGCAATTCCTCTTCTTTTAATTTCTTAATATCATTTTTAATGGCCTCTCTTTCTTCTTTCAATTTTTGCAATTGAATTTCTTTATCTAGGTTTTCATCATCCATTTTATTACTATCATCAGAACGGTCATTAGTATCCATTGGGCTTAAACTCTCCAAACCTGTTTTGGTCATCTTATATTCAATCCCTTTTTCAAAAGGATAAGATTCATTGTCCCAAGGTTCATTCCATTCATCATACCAATTTTCATCAGAACTAATACGGTCAATGATGCCGGTCCTCATGCCTCTTCCATTAATATTCACATTGGTTTGAGACCAACCCTTATTGGTAATTTTAATGCGCTTACCAATAGGCACTGCAATGGTCATAATAATATGCTGATTTCTAAATTTATCTTTTTTATTAATACCAATACCTCTGTCTAAATACACCAAACTATCTTGTTGTGTGAGTTCAAAGTTTATTTTATTAGCAAGCTCATTGGCGTTTTGAACAGTCTTACCATTACTTAGCTTCACAATTTTCACTTCAAAACTATCTGTTTTAGATTGTACAATTCTAATGCGTAAATTTCTTACATATACAGTGTCTTCATCAGCGAAACCTTGAAATGGTTCAAATTGGAACCAATTATTTTCATAATATTTCATTTTGGGTGCTGCCGTAATTTCTAGATAATTAATTGTAGGATTTGTCAAAGCAATGCTTTGCTCTGCAGGCAAATTATGTCTTGAAAAACTATTACCCAGGCTACTTCCAAAATAAAACAGCATTACCCAGCCCACAATCCATAATGCGATAAAGCTTGATCTCACATAAATATTTGCTTTTTTAAGTCCTGCAAACTTTCTAATAACAGCAGTGACTATTCCTATAATTGGCACCCATACAAAAAGTAAAATAGCTCCTATCACAGACCAAGTTTGAGCCCCGTCATCTAGTATGAAATTTTTCAAAGGTAATAAAGCAGTAGCTGCTACCCCTATTCCAAATAAAGCAGCTAACAAGGAGATACCTACAACCGCTAATATAAAATACACGAATACTTTAATACTTAAAGTAATTATTCTTCCTATATAATATAATAAGCCTTTTCTCTTCTCTGTTGATCTTTGATTTTCTATAGATTTATTAGCGTCTTCATTATGGGATGTTGCTGCACCCTCATTATTAGTTTCATTAGATACATTCTCTTGATTTGAATTATTCGTTCCTTTATTTCTATTGTATAAATCGCTGCCCCAAGATTGTGCTCTTTTACTAAAGCCTTCCATATCATTTTGAATGGTGTTTTTAATACTATTCAAATCTACTTTCTCCCCTACCATTTCTAATTTATCCGCACTGGTTTTAGCTTCAGGTAATACCAACCATAAAACAATATACACAAAAACAGCCCCTGGACTAAAAGTAATATCTAAAAAATTTGGGAAATCGGGTGCATCCCAAAATTGGAATAAATGCATATGTCTGAAATTCACCACAAAGCGAATAAATGGAATTAAAAATAAAATTCTAATGATCCATACTTGAATACCAAAGTATTTTGATAGTCCCGCCGCCACACCACCAATAATTTTTTTATCGATATCTCTAAATAGCCTTTTACGTACACCGCCCACTTCTTTTACAGAAGTGCTAGGAACTGCAATCCATAATATTAAATAAGCTAGTATATTCACACCTATTAAAAAGATCCAAAGAATTCTCACTATCCATGGCTCTATCACAAAGTAGTTCGCAATACCGCTACAAACACCGCCCAATACTTTGTTTTGTTCATCGCGGTATAATCTTTTAGGTCTATTGCCATCTCTATAAAAATTCGAGTTATTATTTCCACTGGTATTTTGATGCGCATTTTGTTGACGACCATCGTTTGAATTATGCGCAGTAGCAGCAGTAGATTGCTCAAATCCATCCTGGGCTTCAAAATCGGCAGGACGACCAATGCTCGCAATAATTAAATCGATATCGTTAACAGCGATGCATACGGTTCCTTTTTTCAAGCGGTCTTCACATAATTCTGCAATGCGACATTCAATGTCATTAATTATTTCATCGCGTCCTTCTTCGTTGGCGAAATAAACACGCAGCGACTCTATATATTGTTTCAATATTTCATACGCTTGTTCTTCAATCGGAAGTATGCGTCCTTGAAAATTGATATTGATTACTTTATTCATAAAATATTTTTTAAAATGTAGGTTTAAGAAACTGCTTGATTAATATTTTCAGCAGTATTTGTTTTTTCTTGAGTTAGCTGATCCACGGCCGTGGCCATTTCTTTCCAGGTTTGTAATAAAATACCAAAGGCTGCTTTGCCTTCTTCAGTCATTACAAAATATTTTCTTGGGGGTCCACTGATACTTTCTACCCAACGATAATTTAAGAGGCCCGCATTTTTTAAACGCGTTAACAAAGGATACAATGTACCTTCTAGAATATGCAAATTGGCCAACTTCATTTTCTCAACAATATCACTTGGATATACCTCCCCTTGTTGAATGATGGACAATATGCAAAACTCCAAAACGCCCTTGCGCATCTGACTTTGTGTGTTTTGAATATCCATAAGAATTAATTTGAAACACAAAGCTAAGGATATTTATAGTACTATGTATCGCATAGTACTATAAATTTAAAAATAAAAATTTAATACATTGATTTACAATATATTATATAAATAATATTTTTATGAACGAAAGCTGGAAAGGATAAATGGTAGCGTAAAACTACTCTAATAGAATACTAATAGACCACTAATTCGTAAAAGTCTTCCTCTTTTAAATAGGTATTGGCCAAGGCTTGTAATTCCTCTGGGCGAACAGAACGCACCACTTTAATGGTATTGTAAAAATAGTCTTCCGTTAAATCATTTAATAAATAGGTTTTCCAGCGACTTATAATTTGAAAGGGTCCATCTAAATCACCTAATAGAGCACCCAACATATAATTTTTAACCAATTTTAATTCTTCTTCTCCTACTAGCTCTTCTCTTAATTTTTTCATTTCCTTATACACTTCTTCAATGGTAGCCTTGCAAACATCTTTACCTGCATCGGTACTTACCATCCATGCACCTGCATGTTTATAGTTTTGTAAATAACTATGTATACCATAAGTATAGCCTTTGTCTTCTCTAATATTACTCATTAGTCTTGATCCAAAAAATCCACCAAAAATATTATTCAGCACTTGCGCTGCGGGAAAATCAGGATGATGTCTATTCAGAAAATGTCTGGCTAAACGAATAGAGCCTTGCACTGAAGCTGCATCATTTACAATACTATATTTTTTTTCTGTGGCAGATATGATAGGGTGCGCCTGCTCCGTGATATCTTTTTTATTTAAAGGCAGTTGGCCAATATGCTTATTGAGTAAAGATTCCATGGTAGGGGGGAATTTACCTGCAATAAAAATGACGCATTTCCCATTCAAATAATACTGTTCATAAAATGCAATAAGGTCTTCTCTATTAATAGCTGTATAATCTTTCTCTACTGAGTATTTTCCATAAGGATGGTCGAAGCCAAATAAGTATTCATCAATTAATCTATTGGCAATAAAATCGCCTTTTTTCAAATTTAACAACAACCTTTGAATTTGATTTTGTTTTAAAATGGCAATTTCTTTTTCAGGAAAACTCGCTTCTGAAATAATCTCTCCCATGATAGGAATGACTTCATGAAAATGTTTTGATAAACTATGTAAAGTAACGGTAGCCGTTTCATTGGTACAAGTTCTATTTAAATGCGCACCATAAAATTCAAAGGCATCGGTAATTTCAAAAGAGGTTTTGCTGGCAGTTCCATTTTTTAATAAAAAATTAGTGGCAGCTGCTACCCAGTTTTTTTGCTCAAAACTATTGCCTGCATAAAAAACCATATCCACTAACAACACTTCCTGAGAGCCGCCTTCATAGGCATAGACTTCTACCCCATTATCTAAGCTAAACTTTTGATAAGGCTTCAATTGAATATTAAAATCAATAGCGTCTTTAATAACAGGTGCTACTATTCTGTCTAGGGCCATGATTTAGGATTTACTATAATAATATAATGTGTTGCGATTATTCTCTTGGAATATTTGTTGAGCTGTATGCTGAATCATAGTAGGCGTTACTCTTTGATACATCCCCAATTCTTTGTTCATTAAGTCCGCATCTCCTAATAGTTCATAATAAGCCAGGCTATGGGCCCTATTCATAATACTCATATCCTCAAAACAAATCACACTTTCTGTTTTATTAATTACTTTTTGCAGTTCTTTGGCATCCAGTATTTCATTTTTTATTTTCTCTATCTCTTCTAGTACCGCTTTTTCTGCAACAGCCATGCTAATACCTTTCACTAATTTTCCTTCTATTACAAGCAGCCCTGGATCCACGGTGCCAAAATGATAACAATCAATAGATGAAAATATTTGTTTCACTTTAATAAGCTGCTCATATAATCTTGCAGAAGTACCTCCACCTAAAACTTCAGTAATTAAATCAGTGGCATGATAGCCTTCATCAAAACGGCCTCCCATATGCCAGGTCATCATCAGCATATCTAAAGGCACATCGGCACGCACATCCATGGTTCTGCTTTTTTCTTGTACTGGCTCCTTTGGCAAGTTGCGTACATAGGCTTTGCCCGCTTCAATAGGACCAAACCATTTTTCGGCTAATTGTTTTACTTGTTCTGTTTGCACATTACCTGTCACCACTAGTATAGCATTGTTGGGACGATAGAATTGAAAGAAAAAATCTTTCACATCTTCTATAGTAGCATCTTCTACATGCGCAAGGGATGCACCAATGGTCATCCAACGATAAGGATGTTGCGTATACGCCAAGCTGCGCATTTTATGCCAAGCATCTCCATAAGGTTTATTGATATAATGTTCTTTGAACTCTTCGCAAACTACTTTGCGTTGTACCTCTAAACTTTTTTTACTAAAAGCCAAGGACAACATTCTATCACTCTCTAACCAAAAAGCAGTTTCAATATTTTCTGCAGGTATTTGACAATAATAATTCGTTAAGTCATTCGTAGTATATGCATTGTTTTCTCCTCCCGCTCTTTGCAGTGGTTCATCGTATACAGGAATATTTACACTGCCTCCAAACATCAAATGTTCAAACAAATGCGCAAAGCCTGTTTTATTAGGGTCTTCATCCTTAGCCCCCACATTATATAAAACATTTACTACAGCCATAGGGGTGCTAATGTCTTGGTGTACCAAAACTTTAAGGCCATTGTCTAGTTGAAATTTTTCAAATTGTATCATAACAGAGGGCGAAAATACTTAATAACTACAACAGTTCCTTTTCTATTGCAAGAACCTTCTTTAAAGCCCTTTCGAAACCCGATAAATTCGATTAACTTTGTGGTCAATTAATACCTAAGCTATGCAGCTGGAATCATTATACCAAAGAGCCTTGAATTTTGAACACTTAAGCAAGGAAGAAGGCCTATTTTTATTTGAAAACGCGCCTCTAACCGAGTTAAGTCATATTGCCAATGAGTTGAGAAAAAAGCAAGTGCCCCATGGTAAAGTAACCTGGCAGATAGATAGAAATGTAAACACCACCAATGTTTGTATTGCGAATTGTAAGTTCTGTAATTTTTATAGAGTGCCTGGTCATCCTGAATCTTATATTACGGATATGGATACCTACCGCCAAAAAATTAAAGAAACTATGGACTGGGGCGGTGATCAATTATTATTACAAGGAGGCCATCATCCTGAATTAGGCTTGGCTTTTTACACCGATATATTTAGCCAGATTAAAAAAGAATTTCCAACGATTAAACTACATACACTAGGCCCCCCAGAAATTGCGCATATTGCAAAGTTGGAAAAAATGAGTCATACCGATGTCTTGAAAGCCTTAGTGGCTGCAGGTATGAATTCACTGCCTGGTGCGGGTGCAGAAATTTTAGTAGACCGTGTTAGAAAATTAGTGTCTAATGGAAAATGTGGTGCAGACGAATGGTTGGACGTCATGGCTGCTGCACATCAATTAAATATTACTACAAGTGCCACCATGATGTTTGGTCATGTGGAAACTTTAGAAGAAAGATTTATTCACTTGGTGCGTATTCGTGAAGTACAAGATAGAAAACCAAAAGATGCCAAAGGATTTTTAGCCTTCATACCTTGGACCTTCCAAGAAGTAGATACCCTACTTACCAAAATTAGAGGGGTACATAATTTAACGACTACAGAAGAGTATATAAGAATGATTGCCATTAGTAGAATTATGCTGCCTAATATTAAAAATATTCAAGCGAGTTGGTTAACCGTGGGAAAAGCCACAGCACAAGTTTGTTTGGAAGCAGGTGCCAACGATTTTGGAAGTATTATGCTAGAAGAAAATGTAGTGAGCGCCGCAGGTGCCCCACACCGTTTTACCTATAAAACTATACAGGAAGCTATTAAGGAAGCAGGTTTTGAACCTCAGTTAAGAGACCAGCAATACGAATGGAGAACCTTGCCAACTTCCATCCAAGAGCAAACTATAAACTACTAGTAAGTAAGCGTTTAGAGGGCCTTTAACAGAAAATATTTTTACAATAAATAAGCCATTGACTGTAACATTTTGGTCAAGGGCTCGTTTAATGCTAATAGAACCTTCTTTTATACATGAGCAACTTAGCATGACCGACTTAGAATTTAATATATGTGTTGATGATTACTCCGACGGGGTATACCGCTTTATACTAAAAATTAGTAAAAACAAGGAGGATGCTAGAGATATTGTGCAAACCGCTTTTGAAAAATTATGGGTGAATAGAGAAAAGGTAGAAACCCTTAAAGCCAAGTCCTATTTATTTACAGTGGCCTATCATTTAATGATTGACCAACTTAGAAAAGAATCTAAGATAATCATGACCGATAGCTTTGATGAAAATGCCAATGCTATTACCCAGGGCAGTTCAGAATTAAAGCAATTGTTATTAGAAGCGATTAATAATTTGAACCCCACACAGAAGTCTCTAATTCTTTTAAAAGATTATGAAGGTTATTCTTACCAAGAAATTGGTGAGATTATGCAATTATCGGAATCACAAGTAAAAGTGTATTTGCATAGAGCCCGATTAATTTTAAAAAATAAATTAACTCATCTTGAAAAAATGAGTGCTTAATAATGATTAACGAAAACAACTACGAAACTTATTTCATGTCATACATTGACAATGAATTAAATGCTGCCGAAAGAGCGGCCGTAGAAGCTTTTGTCTTGACTGAACCAGAGTATGCAGAAGCGCTAGGGTTTTTTGAAAAAACAAAATTGCATGCTCCTAATATAGAAATGGAGGATAAAATATTTTTATACCGTTTCCCAGAAATGCAGGCAAGCCTAGATTCCGATTTTAAAAAATCTTTGTATAGAAAAGAAGTACCGGTTCGTAAAATAATATTTACCCCAAATCTGATGAGGGCTTCCTTTGCTATTGCAGCCGTTCTTATTTTATTCATAGGTCTGCAGTTGTTTAAATCAGACACTAATATATCAGAGCCAAACATATTAGAGCCAAATGTATTAGAGTCAAATATAGTAGAGTCAGCTTTAAAAGTTAAAACAGCATTAGCGATTACCAATAATTCTTCTGCTAATTCAAAGCAGGCAGAGAATACAATATTGCCAAATGTGGTGAATGAGGCTGCTATCAATAAGAAAATAAATAATGCCAAAATTACTAAAGCTGTATCTGCTAGGAACAACCAAGCAAGCTTTGAAGATCAAACCATAGCAACTAATAATATGAATACAAATATTGTTAGTAGATCTGAGAGTTTTAGCGAAGCTAATAGTGAAAATGATAGCCAAAGTATAGTAGTAGCCAAATTCAATGAAGCTCAGATAAGTACAAGTTCTATGGAAACAATGGCTACTGTAGAAGAAAAAACAATGCCCATCCTTCCTACTAATTATAAAGAAATTGATACGGAGGAAGAAGACAGAACCATTAATATTGGTATGCTCGAAATTGATCCTGCTGCTTTCAGAGGTATTACTAGAAAATTTTCAGCCTTACTTAAAAGAAATAAAATAGAAAAAGAAAAATAAATATGAAAAAAATAATTACAACATTAACAGCTTGCTTCATAATGGCCTTCAGCCTTTCAAGTTTTGCACAAAATGATAGTTCACAAACTAATTCTAAAATATTAGTAGATAGTAGTTACAGGGCAAATGATACTATTACAATTGGCAATATGATTATTATCAAAAAGCAAGGCGGTCGCAATAATAACTATGATAATAATAGTTATTATAGAGGGGGGAGAAATTGGAATAGTTATAATAACAGAAAAAGAAATAGGCTTTATGGCACCAGTTTAAATATCACCAATGGTAAAATAAGAAAAGATACTTTTTTGTCTGTGAATGATGACACTGTAAGACTAGGTAGATTAAATATTATTAAATCACAAGACAGTAATAACAAGAAAGACTGGGAATCAATGATAGAGGATGGCGATTTTGATAATACCCGTATTAGTATTGAGCGTGCGCCTAAAAAATTAAAAAATGTAACTACTAATTGGTTCTCTTTTGATTTAGGCTACGCGAATTATAGAGACGAGTCGCCGCAAATGTTAGCTTCAATGATTTATCCGGGTCAACCTTATAGTAAGTATTTTGTAAATTCAAGTAGTTTAAAATTAGATAATAGAAAAGCGCGCAATTTTAATATTTGGATTGTACAACAAAAAGTAAATATATACCAGCATAAAATAAATTTAAAATACGGAGTAGGTTTTGAAATGTTCAATTTCAGATTTGAACAACCGGTAAGTTTTAGAAACGAACCGGGTAAAACTGTATTCATAGACGATGTAAATTTTACAAAAAATAAACTATTCGTTAAATACTTAACAGTACCCGTACAAATAAACTTTCAACCTAACCCCTATAGCCGTAAAGGTTTTTATGCAAGTATAGGTTTAAGTGCAGGTTATTTAGTAGATGCCAGAAACAAGCAAATAAGTCCTGAAAGAGGCAAGCAAAAATATGATGGCACTTTTGAATTAAACAATTTTCGATTTGCCACTATTGGTGAATTGGGAATAGGCAGTATAAGATTATACGGCTCTTACGGTTCTATTAATTTATTTGATAAAAACCAAAGTCGTTTTTCTTTATTCCCATATGCACTTGGTTTAAGATTTAGCAATTTTTAAAAAATAGTTCCCCCTATAAAGAATCGTTGATTTGGTTTTGTTGATTTTTGGTGAAAAAAAGCCCCTCGATACATCGGGGGGCTTTTTAATTATATAAGTTAATTAACTAGGTCTTATAAAGTTTATACTAAATTTTCTGCGCCAAAATAAGGTTGCAATACCTTCGGAAGGGCAATACCTGCCTCAGTTTGGTAGTTTTCTACAATGGCTGCAAAAATTCTTGGAAGGGCCAATGAACTTCCATTTAATGAATGTGCAAACTGAATTTTACCAGCCGCATCCTTGAAACGACATTTCATTCTATAGGTTTGGTAAGATTGGAAATTAGAAACACTACTTACTTCTAGCCATCTATCTTGAGCTGCACTATACACTTCAAAATCATAAGTAATGGCAGAAGCAAATCCCATATCACCTCCACATAATCTTAAAATACGGTATTGTAAACCCAGGCTCACTAATAATTTTTCAACGTGTGACACCATTTCATTTAAAACTTCATCGCTTTTATCAGGATGTACAATTTGTATAATTTCTACTTTCTCAAATTGATGTACTCTATTTAATCCACGCACATCTTTTCCAAAACTACCTGCCTCTCTTCTAAAGCAAGGAGAATAAGCAGTCATTTGAAGTGGAAGCTCTGCCTCTTTCAAAACAACATCTCTATAAATATTGGTAACAGGTACTTCCGCAGTAGGAATTAAATAAAAATTATCTGCAGTGGCATGATACATCTGTCCTTCTTTATCGGGTAATTGACCCGTTGCAAAAGCAGAAGCTTCATTCACCATAAAAGGTGGCAAGTATTCTGTATAGCCCGCAGCAATATTAAAATCTAAAAAATATTGCACCAAGGCTCTTTGAAATTTTGCACCCTTGCCAATATATAAAGGAAAACCACTGCCTGTGATTTTAGAGCCCGTTTCAAAATCAACTAAATTGTATTTGCTAATTAAATCCCAATGCGCCTGAGCCCCTGCATGGAGTTTAGGTGTTTCACCGCCTTGCTTCACGAGTTCATTCTCTTCAGGTGTTTTCCCCTTGGGTACTAAATCATGTGGTAGGTTAGGGAATTGAACAATGGTGTTTTGCAATTGTAATTCTACCTCGGCCATCTTTATTTTAAGTGGATCTAATTGTTTTTTTAAGCCTGCTACTTCATTTTTTAAGTTTTCAGCCTGCTCTTTTTCACCCTTGGCCATCAACCCCCCAATTTCTTTGGAAGCCGCATTCACCTTAGCTTGCATCTCATCAAAAGAAGCTTGTAATTGCTTTCTTTCATCATCCATGGCTATAACGGTATCCACCAAATCCAAATTGGCAAAATGCTTAATAGCCAATTTTTGCTTAGCTATTTCTTTGTTTTGGCGTAAAAAACTCACTTGTAACATCGGGTCAAATTTTAGCAAAGATAATCAAAGCATTGTACTACGCCTAGATATCCCCTACCTTTGCCACCTAAATTGAAAATGAGCTATGGCCTCCATAAATGACGACTTCCAGACCAGGTGGTGGGATTTAGAGAAAAGACTGATGGATAGGTTCGGCAAAAAGCCCGACACCGAATCTATATTATTTCTCATTGGGCTTCAAGAAACGGGCTTTTTAGTAGAAAAGATTAGCAAGGAACAAAAGCAGGACCTCATGCATGTGGCTATCTGCAAGATCCTCTCTAGCAGTGGTTATTATATACTGGAAGGGCTGGACGAAGAGGGCTGGCCTCATTTTAAGCAATTAAAGGGCCTACCTACGATGGACCTCATAGAACAGGAAGGATTTTTAAAAGACCATATATTACTCTATTTTGAAAACAATAGCTTCTAGCTCATTGTTTTTTTAGTGTTTTTTATGAATCTTTGCACCAATAAAAAATAAACTATGCAATTCCCAGCCGACTTACGTTACACAAAGGACCACGAATGGATTAAATTAGAAGGCAATACTGCCACTATTGGTATTACCGATTTCGCTCAAGGCGAATTGGGGGATATTGTATACATTGATATTAATACAGTTGGAAAAATGCTTTCTGCTGAAGCCGTATTCGGAACAGTAGAAGCCGTGAAAACAGTAAGTGATTTATTTTTACCAGTGTCGGGTACTATATTAGAAGTAAACCCTGCTTTAACTGCTCAACCAGAATTAGTAAACACCGATCCTTATGGCGCAGGTTGGATGGTGAAAGTAACTGTTGTTAATGTAGCTGATGTAGAAGCTTTATTAACCAGCGAGGCCTATAGTCAGTTGGTTCATTAATCCATTATGACAAATTCATTTAAAACTTTAGTTTGGGTCATTTTTGAATTTGTACTCATATTTATTTTATTAAGTATGCCTGCAGGCAATACACCAGGCGACGATTGGATTTCATACTTATTACAATTGCCTTATGCAGATAAAATAATTCATGTAGGATTATTCGGAAGCTTAGCCTTATCACTATTTTCACATTTCGAACAGTATTCAAATATTTCTTTTAGGTCAACAAGAACAAAGGCTTTATCATTAATAATTTGCATTGTATTTGGCATTGGGATGGAATTTTATCAAAAATATTTTGTGCCCTCTAGAGGATTTGAAGTAGGTGATATGTTAGCAGATGCCATGGGAGCCTTACTAGCACTGCCTTTTTTTAATGGGGTGAAGCGTTTTATACAACCAAAATTGAAGTCAATATAAATGGGTATTGAAAAAGACATACAACAAACGAATTTCAGAAATGAATTTCAAAAAATGGGTATCAATATCATTTATACCGCGAATTGGTTGAATGAGAAGATGGGCCAAATTTTGTCTACAGAAGATATTACCCAACAACAATATAATATTTTAAGAATTTTACGTGGTAGCGAATGTCCTTTAAGTACTTTAAAAATTAGAGAGCGCATGTTAGATAAGATGAGCGACACCAGTAGAATTGTAGACCGCTTAATTGTAAAGGAGCTGGTAGAAAAAACAGCCTGCATAAAAGATAAAAGATTAGTAGATATCACTATTTCTAAAAAGGGTTTGCAATTATTAGAAAAATTAGACAGCTTGAATGAACATATTGATTCTATTTTAAAAGGGGTGAGTGAAAAAGAAGCCCAAGCAATGAATCAGATTTTAGATAAACTTAGAGAAGATAGCAATACTATATAAATTAAATAAGCAAATATGCGTTTTACATTGAGTATCCTATTTATAGGATTTTTTCTTTTTACAAAAGCACAGCCTGCAGTAAATGATAAAAATGTTTTTGAATTTAGAGGCGTATGGATAGCTACTGTTGAAAATATAGACTGGCCTAGTAAAAGAGGTTTATCCAATCAAATACAGAAAGAAGAATTTATTACACTACTAGATAGGCATCAAAAAAATGGCATGAACGCTATTATTATGCAAGTGCGCCCTTCTGGTGATGCCTTTTACCCTTCTACCTTAGAGCCTTGGAGCGAATACCTAATGGGTACGCAGGGCTTGCCTCCTAGCCCCTTTTATGATCCCTTAGAATTCATGATTAACGAAACGCATAAAAGAGGCATGGAATTTCATGCATGGATTAATCCTTACCGCGCGGTATTCAATGTAAAAAGGTCAAGTGTGGCGCCCAGTCATATTTCTAAAATACATCCTGAATGGTTTTTAACCTATGGAGATAAAAAATATTTTAACCCTGGACTTCCACAAGTATGGCAACATACCAACCGAATTGTGAGAGACTTAGTAAGCAGGTATGATATTGACGCCATACATATGGACGATTATTTTTATCCCTACCGTATTGCAGGCAAAGAATTTCCCGATGAAAAAGCCTACCAACAAAATAAAAGAGGTTTGTCTAAAGAAGATTGGAGAAGAAGTAATTGCGATACTATTGTCAAACAATTATACGCCACCATTCACCAAATAAAACCAGGCGTACAGTTTGGCATTAGCCCCTTTGGAATTTGGCGTAATAAATCAAAAGATCCAAGAGGTAGTAACACCAAGGGAGGTCAAACTAACTACGACGATTTATACGCCGATATATTATTATGGTTAGAAAAAGGTTGGGTAGATTATATAGCGCCTCAAATTTATTGGGAGCATGGTCACCCTTTAGCCAATTACGATACCATTATTGATTGGTGGGACCAAAATAGTTATGGAAAAAATTTATATATAGGTCATGGTATCTATAAAGCAGGTACTAATACTGCTTGGAGAGATAAAAACGAACTTCCTTATCAAATAAAAAGAGTACGCGGTTTAAAAAACACAAGTGGTAGTGCTTATTATAGTAGTACTAGCTTTAAAAACAATATGAATAATTGGAACGATAGCTTACAGCAAAACTATTATCAAAAGCCGGCCTTAGTGCCTTCTATGCCTTGGCTAGTGCAGTATAAAGTAGAAGCGCCTATTGTAAATAAGCAAAGTAGTAACAGTTATCAAATAAAAGTGAAATTACTAAGCAGCATTAAACAGTATGCAGTTTTAGAAAGTACAAATAAGCAATTTTCAGTAGCTGCTATTCTAATGCCCGATACAAAAACAATTAGTCTAAACACCTTAGGCATTCAGAAAAAAACCAATGCACAATACTGGTTAGTAGCCATAGGCAAGCAAAATCAATTGAGTAGTTTAGTAGCGCTTAACTAATACTACATAATGCTAGACAAATGTAGATACGACTAAACTAATCGTAGACACGCTTTAATAAAGACTGCTCATTGGCTTTAATGATTAATGGAACATGTTCCACTACTGTCATGTCGTTGTCTAGTCCAAAGGCTTTTTGATCACTTTGTGATAATTGCTTGATGTTAAAGTATACATCCATAATAAAGTCTTCTCTAATAGACAATTCATTTTCAATAGAGAAGAAGCTTTCTATAATTACATAAGTTATATCGGTATGAAAGTCCTTACTTTTTAAAGACTCATATTTACTATAAATACCCAACTCCTGCGATTCATTTAATTCCTGCATTACTTTTTTAAAGCACAAATTCACGCGGGGTTGAATTCTGAAGCCTAATTTAAAATCGACACGCATTACTTTATCATCCACTAATTCACGAATAGAATATTCCATTCCATAAGGAGAGTCGGTTCTGTCAATATGTAAGAACCAATAAATATCGGCGCGTTTTGGTTTTCTATTTAAAATAGAATCTATGATACGGTGTTCAATTTCACGGTAATTATTGGCCTTGGTCAAATACACTAAATGCGTAGCATATTTAGGCATATCCTTATCAGCACTCAATTCAGAAAGAGGTTCTAAGTAATCTTTCAATTTTACAAAGTCCAAATATCGATTGGTAATTTTTCTAGCTCTATGCCAAATCATCATTACAAAAATTATGCTGAATGAAAAGCCTAAAGTGATATAAGCATGTTTAATTTTAATAACATTCGCTAAAAAAAAGGAAATCTCTACTGTACTAAAAATTAATATAACTATAGCCACCAGCGTTTGATTCCACCTTCTAACATTCAACAAGTAAAAATTTATTAAAACAGTGGTCATCATCATAGTTAAAATAACCGAAAAGCCATAAGCGTTTAGCATACTTTCACTATCTCTAAAAAAGAATAGCATTGAAATACATCCAACCCATAATAATAAATTAAAACTTGGAATATAAATTTGTCCTTTTTGGTCCGTTGGAAATTTTACAGTCACCCTAGGCCAAAAGTTCATACTAATGGCTTCATTAATTAAAGCAAAAGAGCCACTAATTAAAGCCTGGCTCGCAATAATGGTTGCAAAAGTGGCAATACCAATACCAATTAATAAAAACCAATGCGGCATTAATTCATAAAAAGGATTCATTTCTCCAATGGTCTGGCCCATGTGTTGCATTAGCCATACACCCTGCCCCATATAACTAAATACCAAGGCAATCTTTACAAAAATCCAACTCACTTGTATATTAATACGCCCACAATGTCCTAAATCGCTGTATAAAGCCTCGGCTCCAGTAGTACATAAAAACACAGCGCCTAATAACCAAAAGCCTTGCGGATAATTCGCAAGTAAGTCATAAGCATAATAAGGATTCAGTGATTTTAAAATTTCAATATTGCCTAAAACAGGAATAAGGCCTAGAATCAAAATCATCGAAAACCAAATTAACATAATTGGTCCAAAAGCAAAACCAACAATCTTGGTACCGAATCTTTGAAAGAAAAATAAAAGTGAGATAATGCCAAAAACAATGCCTACCGTCAAATTATTACCAGGTACAAAAATGGTTTCAAGCCCTTTTACATCTTTTAAAGCTTCAATAGCAGATGAAACAGAAAGAGGTGGCGTGATCATACCCTCTGCTAATAATAATGCAGCGCCAAATATGGCAGGAATATAAATCCATTTTACATAACGACGAATCAGTGCAAACAATGAAAAAATTCCACCCTCACCTCTGTTGTCTGCACGAAGCGTTAGCAATACATATTTAAAAGTGGTTTGTAAAGTGAGTGTCCAAAAAACACAAGAAATAGCACCATATACTAATTGCTCAGTAATAATTTTATTGTGGACGATGGTTTTAAATACATACAATGGGGAGGTTCCGATATCACCATAAATAATGCCGAGTGTTACGATTAAACCTGCAACAGAAAGTTTGTGTGCATGTTGCCCGCCAGATGATTGTACCATGGATTGGAGTAAATTGAGGACAAAGTTTATAAAAATAATAATTAGAAACAGCCAATTAGGCTAAGTATTTTAGAAATACCCCCAACTATTTTTATAAAGGCTTATAAACACCCCATTTTGCTTCTACCGCTTTGAAGCGAAAATCAAAAATTCCTTCTAGCTGCTTTTTAACCAAAATTACCTGGGCGATATCCCCTAAAAAGCCCAAAGGAATTTTATAATGCACAATATCTTCCATTTTCACACCCCCTTTTACCTCGGTAAAATGGTGCTGATGGTGCCACATGGTATAAGGACCAAAGCGCTGTTCGTCGACAAAATAGGCGCCTTCCTTTACATGGGTAATTTCTGTCATCCAATAAAGAGGTATGCCTAATAGTGGCTTGACCGTGTATTCTATAATTTGGCCAGGGTACATTTTAGCACCATGGTACTTACTAATAATATTAAAGCCCATTTTTTCAGGGGTAATTTTAGCAAGGTTGGCGGGGCTACTAAAAAACTCCCAGGCTTCTTGCAAAGAAATAGGAATAAACTGCTCAGTATGGAGGCTATAAACTTTTGACATACAATAACAACAACTAAGTCTTGTTTTTGTTGTAATAATTCACCCTAAAGCCATTAATTTTATCCTATGATAACTAAGGCCGCCCAATTAAAGGCATTTGAAACCATTTATGAGAACTTAAATGCCCAACAAAAACTGGCCGTGGATACCATTGATGGCCCCGTGATGGTCATTGCAGGACCTGGTACAGGCAAGACCCAAATACTCGGCGCCCGTATTGGTAAAATACTTTTAGAAACCGATACTGCTCCTGAAAATATATTATGTCTTACTTATACCGATGCCGGTGCTATTGCCATGCGCAAAAGATTAGTCGGTTTTATTGGGGCCAGCGCTTATAAAGTGAATATTGCTACTTTTCATTCTTTTTGCAATGATATCATTCAAGATAATTTATACTTATTTGAAAAGCCCAGCCTGGATCCCATTTCAGAATTAGAAAAAATTGAGCTCTTAAAAAAACTGATCGATCAATTTGATAAAAACAATCCTTTAAAAAGATACAGAGGCGATGTATACTATGAAATGAATAATCTGAGTAGGTTATTTAGTGCCATGAAAAAAGAAGGATGGACCAGTACTTATTTGGTTGAACAAATTGAACGCTACATTACCGAAATTCCTACTAGAGATGAATTTGTATACAAGAAAAAATACAAACAGTTTGAAGCAGGTGCCTTAAAACAAGGACTAGTAGATGCTGCCATGGAAAAAATGGAAAAATTAAAAGCAGCCGTAATTGCTTTTGATGCTTACCAAGCACTGATGAAGTCTCATAGCAGGTATGATTTTGATGATATGATTAATTGGGTGATTGCCGCTTTCAAAGAAAATAAAAACTTACTAGCGCAGTACCAGGAAAAATATTTATACATATTAGTAGATGAATACCAAGATACCAGCGGAACGCAAAATGAACTGGTACAATTATTAGTCAACTATTGGGACCAGCCCAATTTATTTGTAGTGGGCGATGACGACCAGAGTATATTCAGGTTCCAAGGTGCCAATGTGGAGAACATGCTCCACTATCAAAAGCAGTACCATGCAGCCATTACTACCATTGTACTTGAAAATAATTATAGATCTACCCAACCTATTTTAAACGCTTCTACTTTATTAATTAATAATAACCAAGAAAGACTAATTAATAAAATGGAGGGGCTCTCTAAAAATTTAATTGCCGCCTTACCTGAAAATAAAAATATTAAAATTGTTCCCTCTATTTATGCCTACAACGACCCTCAAGAAGAAATGATAGGCATTGCAGAAAAAATTAATCAACTCATACAAGCAGGCACGGCTCCAAAGGATATTGCAGTATTGTATAAAGAAAATAAATACGGAGAAGAGATTGCGCATTTTTTACAACAAAAAAATATTCCTTTATTTAGTAAAAGAACGGCTAATTTATTTGATCAGGTACTCATTCAACAAATTATAAGAATATTAGACTACCTCGCCTGCGAATGGGACCAGCCCAATGAAGGCGCTAATATTTTATTTGAAATTTTACATTTTTCTTGGTGGAAAATCTCCCCTATCACCATTGCTACACTTACTGTGGAAGCGAATCAATTAAAATACGCGCATCCAGAAAATACTTTTAGAAAAGTATTAATTGATAAAACTAAGGAGGTACAAACTGAATTGTTTAGTGAAGGAGGCATGAGTGAAGTGGCCAAGGCCATGCAGGTATTAGAGGACTTAATGAGCCAGGTGGCCAATGTTACCTTGGTGAACTTAATAGAACAGGTCTTACAAAAAACAGGCATTATTCAAAATGTTTTAACGGGTCCGAATAAAAATCATGAGTTAAACTTAGTAAGTAGCTTTTTCGATTTTATTAAAGAAGAAACACATCGTCATCCAACACTGCATTTAAATAGTTTGATAGATATGTTAAAACTCATGCGCAGAGAAGATATTCGTTTGCCCCTTCCAATTACCACGGGCTCTGATACTGGCGTGAATTTATTAACTACCCATGGCAGTAAGGGCTTAGAATTTCAATATGTATTTTTAGCGGGTACCAATGCGCAGTATTGGGAAAAGAAAAGAAGAACGGCCAGCGCAGGTTATACCCTACCCGATACGGTATTAAGTAGTTTAGAACATGCCGATGATAAAGAAGAGTTAAGAAGATTATTTTATGTAGCCATTACAAGGGCCAAACAATTTTTAACCATTTCTTATAGTCAATACAAGGCCGATGGTAAGGAAGCGGAACCTAGTCAATTTATTATTGAAGTATTGGAAGGCAAAGAAGCAAGCATTCAAAAAATAGAATTAGCACAGGATATTAAAACAGCTTATAAGCTACTTCGCTTGCAAACAGCGCCCATGCCGGAAATTCAACAACTAGAAGATGATTTTATCAATCCTAAGCTTGAAAAATTTTCGATGAATGTGACGGCTTTGAATAATTATTTAAAATGCCCTTTACATTTTTACTATAATAGTTTAATAAGAGTACCTGCTGGAAAATCGGAGGCTACTACATTTGGTTCAGCCATACACGATGCTTTGAATAAGTTATTCAAGAAAATGCAAGAAGCGGGTAATAATAAATTCCCCGATACACAAACCCTTATTCAAGATTTTAACTATTATATGAATAGGCATCGAGAAGCCTTTACACAACAAGAGTTTAAGGATAAAACAGAATTAGGGGAAACGGTGCTCATTAAATATTATGATAGGTATATAAGCGAATGGAACAAAGTAGTGTCTACAGAATTTCGTATCAATAATATAGTGGTGAAAGAGATTCCTTTAAAAGGCACTATTGATAAAATTGAATTTAATGGCAAGCAAGTAGTAGTAGTTGATTACAAAACAGGAAATATAGAAAACGCAAGAGAAAAATTAAAAGGACCGAATGAAAAAAATCCTTTAGGAGGAGATTATTGGAGACAGGCCGTATTTTATAAAATACTAATGAACCATCACCCTAAAAATTGGGAAGTGACTACTGCTGAATTTGATTTTATAGAGCCCAACAAGAAAAAAGAATTTGAAAAAATTGTAGTGCCTATTACAGATGCCGATATCACCACCGTAAGTCAACAAGTACAAATGGTTTGGGGCAAAATACAAGCCAAGGATTTTTACACTGGCTGTGGCAAGGAAGATTGCCATTGGTGTAATTTTATCAAAACAAACGAATTAGCAGTGGCCCTGCATGAAATAAAAGCGGCCGCTGAATCAGAGGAAGAATAAATCAATTAAGTTTGCATTCTATGAGGAAGTTTTCAATACTGAAATTTTTGGTCTTGGCTGGATGGGCCCTTTCAAGCATCCTGCAATTAGAAGGCTGCGCCAATATTGTGCCCCCTAGTGGAGGCCCTAAAGATAGCCTGCCTCCTTACTTAATTGCAGCAAGGCCCATTGATTCTGCACTAGGTGTATTTCCAAAAGAAATTCTAGTAGGCTTTAACGAATATATTACCACTACTTCTATTCAAGAAAACTTGATCATCTCTCCTACTTTAAAAAATATTCCGCTGATTGATGCGCGTCTAAATAGTATTAGAATTCGAATTGCGGATACTTTATTAAATAATACTACTTACAGCATTCAATTTGGAAATGCTATTAAAGATGTAAATGAAGGGAATATCTTAAAAGACTTTACTTATGTGTTTAGCACCGGGGCAAGTTTAGATACGGGGAAAATATATGGCAAAGTAATGCTTGCCGAAAGCGGCAAAGTGGATAGCAGTTTTGTGGTCATCTTACAGCCTGTAGATAAAGATTCCGCTATTTTTAAAGAGCGTCCAAATTATTATACCAAACTAAATGGCAAAGGACAATTCGGTTTTAATTTTTTACCAAAGGGCACCTACAATATTTTTGTACTCCCTAACGATTATACCAAAAAATACGACGACAGCACAAAATTATTTGCTTTCCTAGATAGCGCTATTCGTATTGAAACCACTAAAGACTCCCTTCAACTCTATGCTTTTCAAGGAGCCAAAAAGCCAGAAAAAAGAAAGTCCAGCATCCCTGTAAAAACAAATAAAATAGTCGGGCCTGTTTTAAAATACAGTAAAGACTTTGACGGAAGCGAACAAGATATTTTACATCCCTTACATTTAACATTTGAAACGCCTATTCATTTTAATGATAGCTTTTCTATTGTACTCTGTGATACTTTCAATAAAAAATTAGAAGGCGCTAGTATAAGTATTGATACCGCCCACCCTGAAACTATTATTGTTGCTTACCCTTGGAAATTGGCTACCAAGTACCGATTAATTATTCCACAAGCCTCCATTAAAGATTCTTTAAATAATATTCTAGTAAAAACAGATACCCTTGCCTTTATGACAAAAAACGAAGAGGCTTATGATAATGCTGTCATTCGCATCAATGGTTTTGAAAATTTAAAAAATCCAATATTGCAATTAAGCCAAGGCGATAAAGTAAAATTTAGCTACCCTATTGTTTCAGCGCTCCTCACTATTAAACAATTGCCTCTTGGAGAATATACTCTTACTATATTATTAGACAATAATAATAACGGTAAATGGGATACAGGGGCTTTTTATGGCAAACAAAAAAGGCAGCCAGAAATAGTAAAATGGTTTTCTACTCCTCTAAATATTAGGGCCAATTGGGAGAATGAAATAAGTTTGATTTTAAATAAGTAATTTTACAGCTAGTATATCAATATGCAATTACCTTCTACTTTATTAGAAAACGCAGTGGCCGAATTTGCCAAGCTACCAGGCATTGGTAAAAAAACAGCACTAAGATTAGTATTGCATTTATTAAAACAAGAACAGGACGTCACCAACAATTTTAGTGAGGTCTTAAAAAAAATGCGCAAGGAAATTCAATTCTGTCAAAAATGTTACAACATCAGCGATGGAACTATTTGTTCTATTTGCGCGAATTCAGGCAGACAAAAAAATACTATCTGCGTGGTGGAAAATATTAGAGACGTAATTGCAATTGAAAACACACAACAATTTAATGGAACCTACCATGTACTAGGAGGTATTATCTCTCCTTTAGATGGTATTGGCCCCGAGCAACTAACTATTGAAGCGCTTATTGATAGAGTCAAAAAAGATAAAGTAACAGAGTTGGTTTTTGCATTGAATCCCAATATTCAAGGCGATACCACCATATATTATATTCAAAAAAAGCTGGGACCTAGTACTTGTATGATTACCACTATTGCAAGAGGTATTGCCTTTGGAGGGGAATTAGAATATGCCGACGAAATGACCCTAGGCAAGAGTATTTCCAACCGCCAACCTATTCACCAGTATATAAAATAGGTCAATTCAGTAGAAATCTATAATTTTGATGTTCAAACATTAAGTATGAGAATTATATTCATTTTATTATTCGCCACTATAGTAGCTAACCCTAGCTGGGCACAAAAAAATTACAGCACGACTAACGCAGAAGTTCATTTTATAGCAGTGGACGATAGCGATATCGATGCTGTGAATAAAAATGCAGTGAGCCGTCTACAAGCCAATGGTGATATGAGTTTCATCATGCTTATCAAAGACTTTAGTTTTGAAATGGAAAGTATGCAAAAACATTTCAATGAAGAATATTTAGAAAGCGATCAATTTCCTCGCGCTTTTTTTAATGGTAAAATCACCAATTTTGCAAGCGTCAATTTTGCCAAGGATGGCAAGTACCCTATCACAGTGGCTGGTTCCATGCAAGTACATGGTGTCAATAAAGCCATGCAAACAAGCGGCATGCTTGAAATTAAAAATGGTATCCCTACCGCTACTGCCCAATTTACAGTCACTTTAAAAGACTTTAAAATTGGAGGCATTCTCATTAAAATGGTAGCCGATAAAATCAATATCGACATTAAAGCCACTTATCAATAATGCAGCATAATTAAGCTTTATTGTATATTAAGGCCATTATTTGGCTGTAAAGCAATAGTGTATTAACTTTGCTCCGCATTGCAGGCGGATTTGTTTATTGTTCAACCTGCTTTCCGAAAGGAAAAAAAAGAACTAATAAACGATACTATTGACACCCCCCACTATTTAATAGTATTATTAGTTGCTCTATTTTCTTTTGGATACATGCATAAAAATTTATTTATGTCAATTCAAGAGACACTCAAAAAAAGAATTTTAGTTATTGATGGTGCCATGGGTACCATGATTCAGCGCCATAAATTAACGGAGGTCGATTACCGCGGCACAAGGTTTGCCGATTGGCCTTCTGATCTTAAAGGCAATAACGATTTATTATGCATTACACAGCCCGCCATTGTTACGGGTATTCATTTGCAATATTTAGAAGCAGGTGCCGATATTGTTGAAACCAATACTTTCAGTAGCACATCTATTGCCATGGCCGATTATGATATGCAATCATTGGCTTATGAATTAAATGTAGCCGCTGCTAAATGTGCGCAGGAAGCTATTAGTCAATACAAATCAAAACACCCTAACGCAACAGAAAAATATATTGCAGGTGCTATTGGACCTTTAAATAAAACTTTAAGTTTATCGCCAGATGTAAATAATCCAGGTTTTCGCGCTGTTACTTTTGATGAAGTAGTACTAGCCTACACCGAACAAATACGTGGGCTGGTGGATGGTGGCGTAGATATTATTTTAATTGAAACTATTTTTGATACTTTAAATGCAAAGGCCGCCATATTCGCAGTGAAAGAATACTTTAGAAAAGAAGGCAAGCCTGAATTACCCATGATGATTAGTGGTACGATCACCGATGCATCGGGTAGAACTTTAAGTGGTCAAACCTTATCCGCATTTTATACTTCTATTGAACATGCCAAACCTTTAAGTGTTGGCTTAAACTGTGCTTTAGGCGCGCAAGAAATGAGAAGTCATATTGAAGAGCTTGCACAAATAGCCAGTTGTTATACATCGGCCTATCCCAATGCAGGACTGCCGAATGCGATGGGTGAGTACGATGAGCAACCACATGAAACAGCACACTTTATTGAAGAGTGGGCTAAAAATAAATTTGTCAATATTGTAGGAGGCTGTTGCGGCACTACCCCAGATCATATTAAACATATAGCGGATAATGTAAAAAATATTACACCCCGCGCGCTACCTATTTTAGACCCAACTATTTAAATTATGAGTGAAGAAATAATACATATTAAACCTTATTTAAGATTAGCCGGATTAGAACCTTTAATTATTCGTCCTGAAACTAATTTTGTCAACGTAGGTGAAAGAACCAATGTAACAGGTTCTAAGAAATTTGCAAGGCTGATTAAAGAAAATAAATACGAAGAAGCTTTATCAGTAGCTAGAGGTCAGGTAGAAAGCGGTGCGCAAATTATTGATGTAAACATGGACGACGCCTTATTAGAAGGGGTTACTGCCATGACTACTTTTTTAAACTTAATTCAAAGCGAACCAGATATTGCCAAGATACCTATCATGATTGATAGTTCTAAATTTGAAATTATAGAAGCGGGTTTAAAATGTGTGCAAGGAAAATGTATTGTGAATTCTATTTCCATGAAGGAAGGAGAAGCTAAGTTTATTGAGCAAGCATATATTTGTAAAGCCTTTGGGGCAGCTGTGATTGTAATGGCCTTTGATGAAAAAGGACAAGCCGATACCAAGGACCGTAAAATTGAAATTTGTTCTCGTGCTTATAAAATTTTAGTAGAGCAAGTAGGATTTGATCCTCAAGATATTATTTTCGATCCCAATATTTTTGCAGTAGCCACAGGTATTGAAGAGCATAATAATTATGCAGTAGATTTTATCGAAGCGACCCGTGTTATTAAAGAAAGAATGCCGCTTGCTAAAGTAAGTGGTGGTGTATCGAATGTATCTTTCTCTTTTAGAGGTAATGATGCAGTGCGTGAATCCATTCATGCAGTATTTTTATTCCATGCTGTTAAAGCGGGTATGGATATGGGTATTGTGAATGCTGGTCAATTAGAAGTCTATGATGAAATTGAACCTACTTTAAGAAACTTATGCGAAGATGTAATTCTCAATAGAAATAACGACAACAACGAAGCCACTGAAGCCTTGATTGAATATGCCGATACTGTAAAAGCAAAAGGTAAAGTAGAAGTGAAGAGTGCTGCATGGAGAGAAGGCACCGTAGAAGAAAGATTAGCGCATTCTTTAATTAATGGTATTACCGATTTTATTGACGCCGATACAGAAGAAGCAAGATTACAATACAGCGAACCTTTGGAAGTCATTGAAGGCCCACTGATGGCAGGCATGAACCAAGTGGGTGATTTATTTGGTGCAGGAAAAATGTTTTTACCGCAGGTAGTAAAAAGTGCAAGGGTGATGAAAAAAAGTGTGGCGGTGTTAACACCCTATATTGAAGCAGAGAAAGAAAGAAAAAAATTAGCCTCTATCAACCCAAATGGCGCGAGCAAGGGACCTGCTAAAATATTATTAGCCACTGTGAAAGGGGATGTGCATGATATTGGAAAAAATATTGTGGGTGTGGTACTCGGTTGTAATGGATATGAAATTATTGATTTAGGGGTGATGGTCGCTGCTGATAAAATTTTAACAGAAGCGCAAAAGCAGGAGGTAGATATTATTGGACTCAGTGGACTCATTACACCTTCTTTAGATGAGATGGTCTATATCGCTAAAGAAATGAAACGTAGAGGAATGACTATTCCACTTATGATTGGAGGTGCTACTACTTCTCGTATGCATACTGCCGTAAAAATTGCACCAGAATATGGAGATGGTGTCATACATGTATTAGACGCTTCCAGAAGTGTAACGGTGGCAGGTTCTTTATTAAATAAAGATCAGAAAGCCCCTTTCTTACTAGAATTAGAAAAAGCCTATGCAGGACTGAAGTCTGATTTTGACAATAAAAAAACAACCAAGCAATCACTTAGTTATGCGGATGCTTTAGAAAATAAAGCCATCATTGATTGGGAAAATTTTAAAGTAGTAGCGCCTAGTTTTACAGGTAATAAAGCCATTGAAATAAACGACTTATCGGTACTTGTAGACTATATCGATTGGAAACCCTTTTTCATTGCTTGGGAATTGCATGGTAATTTCCCTGCTATTTTAACAGACAAGGTGGTAGGAGAAGTAGCTACAAAATTATATGCCGATGCGCAAAAATTATTAAAGCAAATTGTTGAAGAAAAATGGTTGACCGCCAAAGGAGCCATAGGCTTCTGGCCAGCTAGTTCCCATAACGATGATGTAATGGTAGAAAATGGTAAAGAAAAACTATCCTTACATTTTTTAAGACAGCAAGCTAAAAAAACAGTGGGTCAACCCAATTATTCATTGGCCGATTTTATTTGCCCAGCTGCTGAAAACAAAAAAGATTTTATAGGCGCCTTTGCAGTTACTATTCATGGTATTGAAAAACATATCAAGCAGTTTGAAGAAAATTTAGACGACTACAATAAAATTATTTTGCAAGCCTTAGCCGATAGATTAGCAGAAGCCTTTGCAGAATACTTACACGCTAAGACTAGAAAAGAATATTGGGGCTATGCTGCAGATGAAACTTTAAACAATGAGTCTTTAATTAGTGAGCAGTATGTAGGTATACGTCCTGCACCAGGTTATCCTGCTTGTCCTGACCATACCGAAAAATATACTTTGTTTAATTTATTAGACGCAGAAAAAAATACGGGCATTAGTTTAACAGAAAGTTTAGCCATGTATCCAGCCTCTAGTGTTTGTGGTTGGTATTTTGCGAATCCACAAAGTCAATATTTTGGATTAGGTAAAATTAGTCAGGACCAAGTATTAGATTACACCAAAAGAAAGGATAAACCATTGGAGTATATCACTAGATGGTTACAACCAGTGATTGACTAAGCTTATACTTTTCCCTTATACTTTTTCAAATAACCACCATAAACGTTTGCGTGGTTTGACTTTGTAATTCTTGTTTACATATTTACTGATATGTTCCATGGCCTCGTCTACACTATCGGTGAATAACATAAATTTTTTATCCCCTTCTGCAATCGTACCTTCTGTAATCATATGATCCAACCAATGATGAAAAGGTTCGTAATATTCTTTACCCATCACCACAATAGGAAAATCATTGATAACCTTGGTTTGGGCCAAGGTTAAGGTTTCAAAGAATTCATCCTGTGTACCAAAGCCTCCAGGCATAATAATAAACGCGTAGGAATATTTTACCAACAACACTTTTCTAATAAAGAAGTAACTAAAAGTAATGGAGGTTTGTGTGTAGGGGTTCGGCGCTTGTTCAAAAGGTAATTTAATATTACAACCAACAGATGCTCCGCCGTTTTCAAAAGCCCCTCTATTGGCGGCTTCCATAATACCTGGCCCGCCTCCGGTCATAGTGGTAAAACCTAATTCGGCAATTTTTTTTCCAATCTCTCTAGCCATTTTATAGTACAGATGATTTTCATCGAATCTTGCAGAACCAAAAACAGTAATACTGGGCCCCAGAAAATGTAAAGTTCTAAAACCTTTAATAAATTGAATAAAAATTTCAAGGGCAAATAAAAATTCATTCACCCTTGGCTTGGGCCCCTCTAAGTCATATTGCTTAAAGGCCGGTATAATTCTTTGCTTTTCTATTGGTTTCATGGCTACTTTAAATATTTTAACAAATCTTCTTATGAAAGTTAGAATAAATATTGAAGCATAGTACTTTAAATAAGCTAAATTTGACATAATATTCTATACGACTTATGAAGCAATTGATTGCCATTCAATTTCTAGTTTTTTCATTCCTATGCTCCTTTCAAGGATGGTCTCAAAATACTTCAACGCCTTTAGTCGTGGTTGAACAAATACAAGCCTATTCTTACTTAAACCCAACTGCTAGTTATTGGCAAATTCCAGCGAATATCAATCCTATTTTAGAAACCTTAGATTCGAGTCTTTTTGTCACTTTAAAAATGCAAAGAGATAAAGACTATACCACCACCACCAAAACACTGACGAAGCTAACACAGGCGGGTAAAATAAAAATCGATTGGTCTAAAAGCAGTCAAATTCCTTATCATACTTATTTAGAAATTTACGAAATGGATCCTGAGTTTGCTTTTCAGAATGATCTAGTACAATTACCCAAAGGCAAAAAAGATAGTCTTCATTCAGTATGGTTTATTGCCTGCTCCATATTTAATTTAAAACAAGAGCGTGTTTTTCAAAAAACAATTATGCTAGGTTTTACCCCTATTGAATCCTTGGGGATAGGCTATACCATTAATTCCACTCCAACGGTGCCCAATTTATTATTTAACGCGATCACCAAATCCTTGAACTATTTAGATGCCGAAGGAGACGAAATAGGTTATGTAGATGTCAAAATTCCAGCAGCCTATGCGACCGATAATTATTGGATGCCCTTTGTGCACAATATGCCTAGAGTACTATTTGATACGAGCAAGAAGTTTATTTCATTTAAAGACGAAGCAGGACTGCATGCATTAAGAGTACCACCAGCTGTTTTGAAAAAAATAAATAACAAGGATAAATCCGAAAACAATCCCTATAAAGACATTGTAGAAATTATTAGAAAAACAAGACCCCTGTTTAGTAAAAATGAGTTCTATCAAGTCATGCAGCCCTTAAGAGATATTAAAAATAATATTGACTATTCCTTGGATTCCTATATTGAATTTAATAGCGAGCCAGTACTTACACTTACGGATGATAATAATTCGCCAAAATTGGCTATTCAATTTTTATCCGAAGCTAGTCATCGTATTTTTCAAGATAAAGATAGTATTGGCTATTTTAACGTTAAAGACTTTGTTAAAGAAAAAGATAAATTTTATTATCCTGATAATGTTTACAATGGATACGACTCTAGTCAAAAGGCCAACCTGGGGACTTTATTTGCAAAACAACCCATTAAACATTCAAGAGTTATTAGCGGCAACCTTATGAATCATGATTTTGTCATTCAACTGAATTATGAAAATAATATTACTACCCTACTTATAGATAAACAAATGGTAATGGCCATTAGTGGAAATAAAAAACCCATTCAAATGGTAGAAAAAAGAAATACCCTTCCTGCATTAGAAAATTTATTATTACTTATTGCTTATGCAGAAATATTTCAACAACCTGGATAAACAAACTATTGCATGCGTATTGTAAGTTATAATGTCAATGGAATTAGAGCCGCTATTAAAAAAGGATTAATCGAATGGTTAACCGAATATCCCGTTGATGTTTTTTGTGTGCAAGAAACCAAGGCTACCGAAAATGATATCGACCTTTCTTTATTCACGGACCTTGGCTATCATGTATCCTGGTTCTCTGCGCAAAAAAAAGGCTATAGCGGCGTGGCTGTATTTAGTAAAATGAAGCCCGACCTAGTGCAAACAGGTAATGGATTTGAAATGAGCGATTTTGAGGGCAGAGTCATTAGAGTAGATATAGGGGATCTCACCATTGTAAATGCTTATTTCCCCTCTGGAAGTAGTGGCGATGAAAGACAGACCTATAAATACCAGTGGTTGAAAGAGTTTGAAACCTATTTAAAAAAGCTACAGCAGAAACGCCCCAAAATTATTCTTGCAGGTGACTATAATATTGCACACCAAGAAATAGATATACATGATCCCAAAGGCAATAAAAAATCTTCTGGTTTTTTACCTGATGAAAGAGCATGGATGGATTCTTTTTTAGCAAATGGATGGATAGATAGTTATAGAAAAATAAATCCTGACACCGCAGGTGGTTATTCTTGGTGGACACAAAGATTTCCCAGTGTGAGACTCCAAAATAAAGGATGGCGCATTGATTACTTATGCACTACAGAGGCCCTAGGGAGCTCTATTAAAGCCGCCACCATCCTACCGATGGTGAAACATAGCGACCACTGCCCCATTGTCATCGAATTAAAATAAAATATAAAATTATTTTCATGAAAGTATATAATATTAGTTTTCAAATTGATCCTGCTTTGGAATTTCAATGGTTGGAATGGATGAAAAATAATTTTATTCCTAGCTTAATGTCAAGTCAAAGTTTTACAGAAAATAAATTTTATCAAATTAAAGTAAATGCCGACCAATCACCTACTTATACCTTACAGCTTTATTGTGACAACATTGAGCTATGGCAGGCCTATCAAGAATTACAGGCAAATGACCATTTAAAGGAAGTACAGCATGCCTGGGGTGAAAAATGCTACTATTTTTGCACTGAAATGCAAATTGTGAATTGAATGTGGATAGATTAAATAGCGGAAACGCAAGGCAGGCCTATATTTCAGCCGATTATCAATGAAACTCAATGCCAGCATAGGTTTCATATGTTTTTCAATGAATACATTAAACTAACGAATTGAGTGATTTTGCTCGAAAACCTTACTATTTAAGGGTTTCAAGCGATATATAAAAATGCATTTTGAAAAAAAATATTTTTTCAATTGATAAAACCTAATAAATTTGTTACATCGTTTTAAACTTATAAAAAACACATCTATGAACAAAGCAGAATTGATCGCTCACATTGCTGACAATGCAGAGATCGCAAAAACACAAGCTAACGCAGCTTTAGACGCATTTATCGAAGCAGTTACAAAAGCCTTGAAAAAAGGTGATAAAGTAACTTTAGTAGGATTTGGTACATTCTCAGTTTCTAAGCGTGCTGCTCGTATGGGCCGCAATCCACAAACTGGTGCTGCTATCAAAATCAAAGCTAAGAAAGTTGCAAAATTCAAAGCAGGTAAAGAATTGAGCGGTAAATTATAGTTTTAGTGACTAAAATCGCTTAATTACAAGATTTTGAAAAAAAACCCTCGTATGTGCGAGGGTTTTTTTATTTTTGCTGTCCAATCAACAATTAACAAAAAACAAGAATATGGGAAGAGGAGATAAAAAAACAGCTAAAGGAAAAAGATTTAAAGGTTCTTTTGGCGTAAGCAGACCACATAAAGTGGCTAGCAAAGGCGCTAAAGCGGCGGCTGCAAAAGTAGCTGCTCCTAAGGCTGCTGCTGCAAAAACTGAAAAAGTGGCTGCCCCTAAGGCTGCTGCTGTAAAAACTGAAAAAGCAACTAAAGCGAAAGCTTAACACTTTGTAATAAAGACCCCCTCATGGGGTTTTTTATTAGCCTTTATTGAACACAGAAAATAAATAAGTATTCATGAAACGTATCACGTTTTTAATACTCTCTCAATTATTGGTAGTAAGTGCTATGGCACAATGCTCTATCTGTACCAAAACTGCCGGTCAAATTGGACAGGAAGCGGGAAGGGGGTTTAATGCGGGTATATTATACTTAGCAGCTATGCCTTTTGCCATTGCAGGCTTTATCGCCTTTAAATGGCGAGAAAAGGAGCGCAATTAACTAATTTCTTTGCCTTGATTTAGTTTTCTTAGTTTGGCATATTTAATCATTGTTTGGTAGGAGATAGACTTATGAATTACATATCCTTCCCAGCCATCTAAAAACCCAAGTTTCATAAAGTACCCATTTATAAAAGCCCAAATTGGATTAATATATAATTTAAACCATGTGGCTTTTTTATTCATTTCTTGCATTTGAATTGCTTGCAGTGTGGTATAATTATTTAGTTTAGAAACAAGGGAGTCTATATTGTTATAGCTATAATGCAAAAGATCTCCCTTTAATAGTTGCAAGGAGGCTCCCTCTATTGGCTGAAGCGTTTCATGTATTCGACCCTGCCATTTCCCTTTTCCATTTTTTATCATTCTTACCATTCTTTCTGGATACCACATCCCATGCTTTATCCATTTGCCACAAAAATTATTAAACCTATTTATTTTGTAAGCATCTTTATCCATTCCAGTATTTTTCAATTTTTGTATAACATGAATTAACTGCTCACTCAGTTCTTCATCAGCGTCCAAGAAAAATAAATACTCCATTGTAGCTAATTCAAAAGCAAGATTGCGTTGATCCGCATAATCGGTAAAACGACGCTTGATAAATGTAGCGTTGAATTGTTTACAAACTAATTCAGTTGCATCGGTAGAATTAGAGTCAATAATAATAATCTCATCAGCAATAAGCTTAACGCTGCTCAAACAGCGAAGTATATTTTTTGCTTCATTGAAAGTTATAACAACTATAGAAATTGTATTCATGATTGAATTATTTTGTTTAAATATAATTCATTAAAATATATTAAAATCATAAAAAATACATTTATTTAGGGCTAATGTATTTTTAGTATTAATAGGAAAACAGTAAAAGATAAATATGCGGAATACTTTGTATATTTATACCAAATTACTTATTTAAAATGTTCAACTATTTAAAGAAATCTATTGCAAGAAAAATAGCCAGAAGATTCACCAAAGAGTATCCTAGTGTTATTGATATTTTTGATTTGGGGAAATATGGTAAAATTAAATTTGCTAATTGGTCTAACCCATTAGTTAGTCCCATTACCATTGATATATCTATGGTTGAATTTTTTAATCAATTTATAAAAGAAGGAGATTTAGCCATTGATATTGGGTCGCATATAGGGGATACCACTATACCAATGGCATTATGTACAGGTAAAACTGGTTTAACAATTGGTTTTGATCCAAATAGTTACGTTTTTAAAATTTTACAAGAAAATGCTAATTTAAATAAAGACAAATACAATATCGCTACTCACCAAAATGCCATATCAACAAAACAAGAGGAATTCTACTTTGTTTCCTCAGAAGCCTCTTTCGCCAATGGCGGAATTTCTTCAACAAAAAAGAGTAGTCATGGTAAGTTTGTACAGCCCGAGAAAGTAGTTGGAATCAATCTTAAAGATTTTTTAGAAACTACATACAAAGATTGGTTAAATAAATTAGCCTTTATTAAAATTGATACTGAAGGTTATGATAAAGAAATTTTAAAATCTATTAATGATTTGATTGTACAAAGTAAACCAGTAATCATTGCTGAAAGTTTTGGGAAAGCTAGCAATGAAGCAAAAATTGAGTTATTCGATGTAATTCAATCCAATGGTTATGAAATATTTTATTTTGAAGACTTTAAGCGTGATACAGTAGTAAAAAAACTTATTTTTAATACAGATATGCTTCAATTTCAAAAAACCATTAACATATATGCAACGCCCATTTAAATTTTAAATAAATTTATGTCTTTATACAAATTTTATAGCAATGTATTACTAAAGGGATTTATTCTTCCTTTTTATTATAGACTTTTGAGAGGTTTTTTTAAACTCTTAGGTGTTTTTGCAAAAGTTTCTCTTTCACAGTTTTCAGAAGATACCATTATTGAAATAATTTTAAAAAACGCAAGAAGAAAGAATGGAATTTTTGTGGATGTGGGCTGCAATCATCCAATTGAATATAATAATACTTACCTATTATATTTAAAAGGATGGAGGGGCATCAATATAGACGGAAACGGTTACCTTATTGATTTATATAAAAAATTTAGACCGGGAGATATTAGTTTAAATTACTTAGTCTCAAATAAAGAAGAAGAAGTTGTTTTTAATTTATCGAACAAAGATAAAATATCCACTATAGATACCGGGCACATGAATGCTCTTGGAGAAAAAAATTTTCCAAGTCATCTTAAAAAGGTAATGACCACTAAAACATTGAACTCTATACTTTCTGAATACCATGCCAAAGAACAGGATATTGATTTATTATGTATAGACGTTGAAAATCACGATTTTGAAGTACTAAGTTCTATAGACATTGATAAATACAAACCCTATTTGATTGTTATCGAGATGCTTGATTTTACAATTAATGAAGCACAAAAAAATAAAGTATACAATCATTTAACCGAGAAAGGCTATTCACTTACCCACTTTGTTTTTAGCAATGGGTTTTTTATTAGAAATTAAATTGATGAGCTGATATTAAATTTTAATGATCAGTAATTTGTTTGGCAAAATTGAATAAATTGAAATGCTCTTCTTCAATAGCAATGGCTAATCTTGTTTTGATATCTTCTTGATCAAGCTTATCCAACTGTTTTCCGATAATAATTTGAATCACTTTCGCCATTATAGAGTTTAATTTATCTGAAGATTTTTCTAGCAAATGTTGGTGTTGATAAACTTCCTCCACTAATTCAATGATGCCCATATTCTGAGAGGCAATAGTGGAAATAACTTTTGGTGCAGGCATACTAGCATTATTTTCTTGAATCATTTTTTGAAGGTGATTGAGAAAAGTATTAGCAGCAGGCCTATCACTTTTATTGACTACAAATAAATCTGCAATTTCCATTAGACCAGATTTCATCATCTGTACATCGTCACCTGCATCAGGGATTAATACCACAATAGTCGTATCAGCCAAATCAGCAATTTCAACTTCAGATTGACCAACTCCCACTGTTTCCAATACAATGATGTCGAAATCTAATGATTGTAATAAAGTGGTTAATTCAATCATAGCACTTGTCAAGCCCCCTAAATGCCCCCTTGAAGCGAAAGATCTTATAAATACATTAGGGTGCATATACCAATCTCTCATTCTTATCCTATCTCCTAAAATGGCCCCCTTATGAAAAGGAGAAGATGGATCTACAGTCAATACTGCAATTTTTTTTCCCTCCCCTACCCAAACATTGATCATGGCGGAAATTAAAGTGCTTTTCCCAGCGCCAGGAGGGCCTGTAATACCTATTATCGGCACCTTGGAGGGTTTCATTGACTCTAAAAACTTTGCAGCCAATACCTCCTTGTTTTCAATTCCTGAAATAGTCTTAGCCAATTTCAAAAAAATACCTTTTGATATTTCAAAATTTATATCTTCTATGGTGAACAACATTACTTTCTAATAATTTTATAATTTCTAAAATCAAATAATCTAATACCTGTTAATTTTTCAAAATAATACAAGATGAAATTTTTGAAGGAAAGGTTTTTTTTATTCAAATCCAAATTGAGCTCCCAATTTTTCGCCTCAATTCTTTTTTTCATAACCAAAGGATGCGTTTCACTAAATTTTTCCAAAGAATCAAATTCAGAAAAGTCAAAAAAATCAGGACTCTCGTTTATTTTCTTTATTTGCTCGTCATCGTGCCAAAATATATTCTGTGCCTTATACTTTTTTTTCATTTGTTGAGGATTTTTCACCCATCCATAATGATAAATAAAAGATTCAATTAATGCTACTGGCAATTTAACTCCATTCATTCTAAATCCTTGCGCATCTAAATAAGAACTAATATTTTTATTGTTTCTAATAATGCGCACTTCGTGATTATACCACTTTCTACTATCTCCAACATAATCATATGTCCCAAAAAAATGTTTATACTTAAATAATAAGCCTTGAACAGCATTGTCTGTCAAATATTTATTACAAGCCTCCTTGATGGTACTGTAATATTTTTCATGTACTACTTCATCGCCTTGAATATAAAATGCCCAATCAAATGAATCATCAATTAACTGAAAAGCCTTATCAGTTTCCATAGCCAGTACCTTGCCCCCTTTTCTTAAGTTTTTATCCCAAACAGAATGGTGGATTTTGATTTTTGGATCTGCAATGGTTTCAATTAAAGCAATGGTCTCATCGCTAGAATCACCTATTAAAACAATCATCTCATCCACCACAGGTAAAATTGATCGAATGGCTTCTACAATGGGAAAGTCATTGACTACAGCATTTTTAATGATCGTGAAGCCGGCAATTTTCATGTCCATTTATTTTCTACATCAAATAACCGAAATCTTTTGCAACTTGCCTATTGTTTTAAGCAAACTTTGCCCCAAAGAGATTATTTTTGGACCATAAGTAAGTATATGTCTACTACCATTTGTTTTGATTTTGGAAATACAAGATTAAAGGCTGCCATCTTTAAGGATAAAACCTTGGAGGCAATTCGTGAAGTTGAAACAGGTACTGTCCAAGAAATTGAAAAATTAATTGCTGAATTTAATCCGGAAAAAGCCATTTTATCTTCTGTTATTCATCACGATAAAGCCATCGAAACCGTTTTGGCAAAATCTACAAAATTTCACTTATTGGGGCCTACTACTCAAATTAACTTTACCACTCCCGTGGGCAAGCCAGAAACGATTGGCGCTGACCGACTAGCGCTCATTGCTGCCGCTGTAGATCAATTCCCCCATGAACATAATTTAGTTATATCCTTGGGCACTTGTATCACCTATAATTTTATCAATAATACCCATGCTTTTTTAGGAGGTAGTATTTCACCAGGAATGCAAATGCGCTTTAAAGCAATGCATGAGCAAACCGCCCTTTTGCCACTAATTAGCCCCTCCAACGAGTTCCCGCTAGTGGGTTATGACACTAAAACCAATATCCTTAGCGGGGTTATTTTGGGCATGGCGGCCGAAATTGATGGCATTATCACAACCTATGAGCAGAAATATGGCAAATTTAACGTGCTATTAACCGGCGGCGACATTTCTTATTTTGTGCCTCATTTAAAAAAGAGGATATTTGCCGACCAAAATTTAATATTTAAAGGACTGTATGCTATTTGCGAAAAAAATAATTAGGTTAACCCCCTTTCTAGGTTTAGTTTGTTTTATCACCCCAACTAAGGCTCAAATTAATTCCCCTTTTTCTAGGTATGGATTAGGTACTGAAATAGTGAATAATCAAAATGTAACTAGTCAGGCATTGGGCGGTTTTTCTGCGGCTTACACTTCTTCTATGAATGGTAGCTTTGGACAAAGCCTTAATTTCAATAACCCTGCTTCTTATGGTACTATTTATATGACCACTTTTGATTTAGGGTTGAACTTTAATAATAACACTTTAAATAAATTATCAAGCCCCACTGGAAAAGAAAAATCTACTTACTTAATTCCTAATTATATAGTAGTGGGTTTGCCCATGGATAAAAATAAAAAAACAGGAATGGCATTTGGCCTAAGACCTGTCACTCAAATAAATTATGCAGTCAACGAAACAAAAATGATTTCTTCTGGCGATAGCATTTTGAACAATTATATTGGACAAGGTGGATTAAGCCAAGTGTTTGTAGGTTTTGGCAAGGCTTGGAAATACTTAAGTCTGGGAGTCAATACAGGTTATAATTTAGGACGTAGGAAAATTGAAAATATAAAATCATTTAAAAACAGTACCGATTCTAATTATTTTTTTCAATCTACCTCAAATACCAATACGGTATTTGGTGGCGCTTTTTTTCAATGGGGTGTGCTAGGAGAATTTCCTATTTATAAAATTCAAAAAGGAATAGGTGTTCAAAAAACAGAATACTCATTAAGTTATGGTGCTACAGGTACTATGGATCAGACCATGAAAGGCAAACAAGATTTGGTACGCTCTACTGGTGTTTTTACAAGTGCTGCTTCAACTCCTTTAGATACTGCCATCTCTATTCAAAATGTTAAAGGCAATGTTATATTACCTGCTATGTATACTTTAGGCTTAGCCTTGCATAAAAAAGAATTTGATACAAGAGGTAGTTACGATCAATGGGTATTGGGTGTAGAATACAATAGCGCCGCTTGGAAAGACAAATATAGCTTCTATGGTCAAAAAGATGAGCTTTCTAATTCTTGGATGTTTCGTGTAGGTGCACAGTTCTGCCCTAATCCTTTTAACTATGAAAGTTACTGGTCTACAGTGACTTATAGAGCAGGATTTTATACAGGTACAGACTATGTAAGAATAGATAATAAAGGCTTGAAAATCTCTGCCATGACTTTTGGAATGGGTCTACCTATTAGAAAATATCGTTCCTACGATTTACAATATACTTTACTAAATTTAGCATTGCAAGTAGGCCAAAGAGGTTCTGGTGTAAACGATTACAACGAAAACTTTTTACAATTTACTTTAGGTTATAGCTTGAGCGATATTTGGTTTAATAAACGCAAATATGATTAATACATTATTCAATAAAAATACTAAACTAGCAGTTGCATTAATAAGTAGCTGCTTTTTTATGCTTTCTTGCGAAAACAATGTCAATGAAGTACAAGCCTTAAGTACACGCATTGGTGGTATTGATGTAGGAAAAGACGTATCTATTTTTATCAGTACCGATGGAAAAATGAAAGCTAAATTAATGGCCCCTTTGATGAGAAAATACTTATTGGATAGTGGTAGGATGGTCGAATTTCCAAATACTCTAAAAGTAGATTTTTATAAAGACAGCTTACATATTGAAAGTAAGCTTAGCGCCGACTATGCCAATTATAAAGAGGAAGAGAATAAAATTTTTTTAAAAGACAATGTAATTGTATACAATGTACTTGGCGATACCTTATGGTGCAAAGAAATGATATGGGATCAAGTGACTAATAAATTCACCACCGATAAAGAAGTGATTGTAAAACAACATAACCCCATCGCTAAAATTTATGGCAAGGGTTTTGAAGCCAATCAAGATCTAAGTGATATTCAAATATTTAAACCACAATCAAATAGTTTTGCCATACTATCCGATAGTACGGGCAACAATCCTAAATAATTTTTATGGAATATAGAAAAATGGGTAAAACCGGCTTACAATTAAGTACACTTAGTTTTGGAAGCTGGGTTACTTTTCACAAACAAATCAACGACGGCATTGCCGACGAGCTAATGGGCGTTGCTTATGATGCGGGCATTAACTTTTTTGATAACGCAGAAGTGTATGCTGCAGGAGAGAGTGAAAAGATGATGGGTCGAGTATTAAGTAAAAAAAATTGGGATAGAACTTCTATCGTACTTTCTTCCAAAGCCTATTTTGGTTGGAGAGGAAAAGAAAATAAACCTAATCAAACAGGACTCAGTAGAAAGCATTTAACAGAAGCCTGTCACGAAGCCTTGAAAAGATTGCAAACCGATTATCTAGACCTTTACTATTGTCATAGACCCGATAAAACCACCCCTATTGAAGAAGTAGTTCAAACCATGAACACCCTTATTCAACAAGGAAAAATTTTATACTGGGGCACGAGCGAGTGGAGTGGTGTTGAAATTATGGAAGCCCATAGAGTAGCGGCTGCACAACATTTAATAGGACCCTCTGTTGAACAACCTCAATACAATTTATTTGAGCGTGCAAAAATGGAGAATGAATACTTGGGAATTTTTAAGAATCTGGGAATGGGTACGACCATTTGGAGTCCTTTAGCTTCAGGGCTTTTAACAGGAAAATACAACGATGGCATACCAGAAGGTTCCCGTTTTCATTTAGAAGGTTTTGAGTGGTTAAGAGACCGCTTATTAATGCAAGAAAGTATAAAAAAAGTACAACAATTAGGGGCCCTTGCCAAAGCATTAAAAGTAAGCACCGCTTCTTTAAGTATTGCTTGGTGTATCAAAAACCCAAATGTGAGTACAGCCATTTTAGGTGCTACGAACAAAGCACAATTAGTAGATAATTTAACTGCCATTGATACCGCTGCACTATTAACAGCCGAAATAATGGAGCAAATTGAAGGTATTGTAGAAACAAAACCAAAATTACCTGAGTGGTAATGCCTATTTTTACAATTGAATAAATTATTTATATGCTTTTCGCGATAGTCGCCTCTTTAATTTTGATTGGCTTTTTTTCAGGCTATGAAATTGGCTTTGTAAGTGCCAACCGATTAAGCTTAGAGCTTAAAAAAAAGCAGGGCCATAGCTCGGGAAAAATGATAGCCAAGTTTTTAGAAACCCCTACGCAATTTATTGGCACTTGCTTAATAGGTTTAAATATTTCCTTAGTAGTTTTTGGTATTCAATTCGAATCCTTATTACATACCTATATTTGGGAAAGATGGGCGCTAGGCCCCTACTCCATTTTACTAGGCAATACTATTTTATCAACCCTTGTTATATTACTTATAGGAGAGCTCGTACCCAAGGCCATCTTCAAAGCCAGGGCCGCTTCCATGATTACAGTCTTCGCCCCTTTAGCACAATTTTTTCATATATTATTTAGGCCCATCACTATATTACTGGTGAACCTTGCGCAATTTGTATTGAAGTATTTATTTCAAATGCGCATCATTCATAAAAAAGAGGGGTTCACTAAAGTAGATCTAGCCCATTTTGTACAACAAACAAAACAATCAAAAGAACAACAAGATTTAAATACCGATTTATTTGAAAATGCATTAAGCCTTCCTGATATAAAAATTAGAGAGTGCTTAGTACCTAGAACAGAAATTGTGGGTGTGGAATTAAGTACTTCTATTCAAACACTGAGTGAAATATTTATTGAAACTAAATTAAGTAAACTTATCGTGTACGAAGAAAGTTTAGACTCCATTGTGGGTTATGTACATCAACTAGATTTATTTAAAAAGCCCACACATATCGCTTCCATTTTGCACTCTATTCCGCTTGTGACTGAGAGTATGAATGCAGCAGACTTAATAAGTTTATTCTCTAAAAAAAGAAAAAGTATTGCTTGGGTGGTAGATGAGTTTGGAGGCACAGCGGGAATTGTTACGATGGAAGATGTGCTGGAAGAAATTTTTGGAGAAATTGAAGATGAATATGATGAGCAAGACTTGATTGAAAAAAAGCTTTCAGATACCGAGTATATATTTAGTGGCAGATTAGAGCTTGACTACCTATATGAAAAATATGGTATAGATTTTTCCGCAGACAGCTCAGAGACCCTTAGTGGCTATTTAATTCACCATCACGAGTCCATTCCGAAAATGCGTACTATTATACATTTGCCGCATTTTGACGCCGAGATTTTGGCCGTAAGTGACACCCGAATTGAAAAGGCAAAAATTAAAATCCGCTAGTCCTTTTTTTGATTTTTGGACCCCCTTTTTCCACTAGAACCCTTAACTTTAGCCCTCATTGAAAATGTATTATGGCACTATTTGACCGATTTAAGAAAACTGACGAATCAGAGATGACTTTCATTGATCATTTGGAAGTATTAAGAGGTACGATTGTAAGATCTTTAAGTGCTGTATTAATTACCTCACTAGTGCTCTTTATATATAGAGATTGGATAATGGACTATGTTATTACTGGCCCCATTGATCCTGATTTTATTACTTATAGAGTGTTTTGCAAACTCAGTCATCTATTACACTTAGGCGATTCTTTATGTATGCCTCCTGTGAAAGTGTCTATGCAAAGCACCACTTTTGGAGGCCAGTTTTTGAGTAGTATTAGCATGGCCTTTGTGGGTGGAATTATAGTTGCCTTTCCCTTTGTCTTTTATCAGATATGGGCTTTTATAAAACCAGCCTTGAAAGAAAAGGAAGTTAAAAATACTCGCTTCATGATTTTTTGGGTTTCCTTTTTCTTCTTCCTTGGAGCTGCATTTGGTTTTTTTGTCTTAGGTCCTTTTACTTTTAATTTCTTAGCTAGTTTCCAATTGGGTACCAAGGGGGTCATTACCACCATACCTACTTTTGCTGATTATCTTGATAACCTCACCAATTTAATTTTGGGATGTGGTATTGCATTTGAACTACCTGTCATTGTATTTTTATTAACCAAGATTGGTATTATAACACCTAAATTTTTAAGTACCACCCGTAAGTATGCAGCTGTTATTATTTTAATTGTATCGGCCTTTATTACACCAAGCCCGGATTGGTATAGTCAATTAATTGTATTTATTCCTTTATATACTTTATTTGAATTTAGCATCTTCGTTTCAAGATGGGCACATAAGTCTGTGAAAAAAACTGAAGAGGAGGAGTGGGATTAAATATGGGATTAATTAGAAAAAAATAATAGCAATAGGATAATTCTAACTATTCTATACCCTTAAAAAATAAAATATGTCATTTGTATTTGATGCTAAAAAACCCATTGCCTTAGGCGCAGACCATGCTGGTGTTGATTTTAAAAATACCATTAACGCTTGGTTGCAAGAGAAAGGATATACCACCAAAGACTTTGGTACCTATAGTTTAGATTCTGTCGACTACCCCGATTTTGCTCATCCCACTGCCAATAGTGTTGAAACAGGAGAAGCTGCTTTTGGTATTTTATTTTGCGGTAGCGCCAATGGTGTTGCCATAACAGCTAATAAGCATGCAGGTATTAGAGCGGGTCTATGCTGGCAAACCGATGTAGCAGAACTAACACGTTTACATAATAATGCGAATATGATTTGTATTCCTGCACGTTATGTAAGTATAGAGCTTGCCAAAGAAATGATAGAAAAATTTATGACCACTGCCTTTGAAGGAGGCAGACATCAAAATAGAGTTCAAAAAATTTCATGTTAATAATTTAAATTAAAAAAATGCGTAAACTACTCGTTCTATTTTTAAGTTTTGTCACAGCTATAGCTGTAGCACAAGGCATTGATGCAAATACTGCAGCAAAAGCAATTACTGCAGCAGGATTAAAAGAACACTTAAGTATTATTGCCAGTGCAGAAATGCAAGGTAGAGAAACTGGTACGGAAGGTGAAAGAAAAGCTGCTGCTTATTTAACAAGCCAGTACAAGAAATTCAAATTAAAGCCAGGAAATAATGGCTCTTATTCATTGCCCTTCACTTTATACCAAGACAAAGTGGTAAGCTCTACTTTAAAAGTGAATGGAGAACCTTATGCTTTAGACAAAGACTATTGGGTGAATGCATCCTCTGCACCTCAAAAATCTTTGAAGACGAATGCTATTATTTTTGTAGGCAATGATTTCAATGATAAATCAACTGTAGATGTAAAAGGAAAATTATTAGTCGCTACAGAAAGCAAAGAAAGAAGCATCTATAAAATAATGGCCGCACAAAAATTAGGCGCCTTAGGCATGATCATTATTGCAAACAATAATCCAAGCTATCCAAGTAATTTAACAGGTAGATTAAGTTTAAAACCAAGTGCTGCTAGCAATTTTGTAAGTATGACAGTTTCTAAAAGCTTAGGAAGTCGCTTATTAGGTGGTAGCAAGGATTTTTCAGACCAAGAATTAGCCGATGTGCCTAAAGCTGTTTACACCACTACTATCGATTGGACTGCTGAGCGCAGTAATGGTGAAGTACTTAGTGCTGATGTAATGGCCGTATTACCTAGTAAAGAAAAGACAGACGAATATATGTTTGTAACCAGCCATTACGATCATGAAGGTATTAAGAACGGAGTCATCTATTATGGTGCTGATGATGATGGCTCAGGTACAGCCAGCGTAGTAGCAATTGCACAAGCATTTGCTGAAGCAAGTAAAAAAGGTTTTAGCCCTAAGCGTAATATTGTATTTATGAATGTATCTGGAGAAGAGAAAGGTTTATTAGGGTCTCAATATTATAGTGAGCACCCAGTGTATCCTTTAGAAAAAACATCTGTTGATTTAAATATTGATATGGTGGGTAGAATTGATCCCACTTATAAGGGCGATTCTATGAACTATGTGTATGTAATCGGAGAAGATAAATTAAGCAGCGATCTACAACCTATCACAGATAAGGTGAATAAAAACTACAATATGGAATTGGATAGAAGATTCAACGATCCAAAAGATCCTAATCGTTTTTATTACAGAAGCGACCATTACAATTTTGCTGCAAAAGGCGTACCTGTAATTTTCTATTTCAACGGAACACATGCAGACTACCATAAACCATCAGACACAGTGGAAAAAATTAATTTCGACCTAATGGAAAAAAGAGTTCGAATTATTTTTGAAACAGCTTGGGAAATGGCGACAAGAGAAGAGATGTTAAAAAGAGATTTGCCTTTGAATATGCCAGGGAGGTAGATTAAATATTCATTCAAAATATAATTTTTCGCTCTCTATCGCAAAGCTCAAAGTTCACTCAAAATTATATTTTCTCATTTCTATTTAATCTAGAATTATATCAGAAAGAAAATAAAAAGCCCCTTCGAATTCGGAGGGGCTTTTTATTGGAAAAATCATTTTAAATTAAATCAGCGCCCTCGTTTATGGGGGGCGCTGAAAAAATCATTAGAGAAAAATTAAAATGGGTCTTAAATTTTCTTTAGACCCATTTTAATTATTGTCCTAAAATGTAGGCAAATATCAACGGCACTACAATGGTAGCATCGCTTTCTACAATAAACTTAGGTGTATGAATATCTAATTTACCCCAGGTAATTTTTTCATTTGGTACGGCTCCAGAATAAGAACCATAAGAAGTAGTACTATCACTTACTTGACAGAAATAACTCCAGAATGGAACATCATGCCATTCTAAATCTTGGTACATCATGGGTACTACGCAAATAGGGAAATCTCCTGCGATACCCCCACCTACTTGGAAAAATCCAACACCCTTTCCACCACTATTCGCACGGTACCATTCTGTTAGTTGCACCATGTATTCAATACCGTTTTTTACCGTACTTGCTTTTAATTCATTTTTGATCACATAGCTCGCAAAAATATTTCCAGTCGTGCTGTCTTCCCAACCTGGTACGACAATAGGAATATTCTTTTTAGCAGCAGCTACCACCCAGCTATCCTTAGGATCAATCTCATAATATTGCTCTAACTCTCCACTCAAAATAACTTGATACATAAACTCATGCGGAAAATAACGCTCCCCTTTTGCTTCTGCTTCTTTCCAGAACTTAACAATATGTTTTTGCAATCTTCTAAATGCTTCCTCTTCTGGAATGCAAGTATCTGTTACACGGTTGTAATGATTCTCTAATAAATCCCACTCGTCCTGTGGGGTTAAGTCACGGTAATTAGGAACACGCTTATAATGACTATGTGCCACCAAGTTCATTACATCTTCTTCAAGGTTGGCACCCGTACAACTAATAATAGCAATTTTATCTTGACGAATCATTTCAGCCAAGCTAATGCCTAATTCAGCGGTACTCATGGCACCTGCTAAACTAACCAGCATTTTACCCCCTTCTAAAAGGTGGGTTTCATAGCCTTTAGCTGCGTCTACCAAGGCAGCAGCATTAAAGTGTCTATAATGATGCTCTACAAACTTTGAAATTGGACCTTTGCTCATTTTTTTTCGATTTGAAGCAAAAGTAAATTTTTTTGTGGACATAGCGTATTATTGATTAAAACCGAATAAATAGTAACTTTAAGCCTAAAGCGGGCTTTATGAATAATAAAAAAATGGTGCTCTTTTATGTGCTCTTATTAATTGGGATACCATTTATATACGCCGCCTATTTATACCCTAGTTTACCCGAAATTATCCCTACCCATTTTAATATTAAGGGCGAGGCGGATGGTTTTGGCGGAAAGGACAGTATTTATTTAGGGCCTAGTATCATGGGGATAGCTAGTTTATTTACTTATTTCTTTTTGACCTATATAAAAAAAATTGATCCCAAAAGAAGTGAACAAATGGATGATGGCTTATTTCAAAAGTTTGGATTTTTTACTGTTTTATTTCTAACTGCATTAAGTATGGTCATTTTATACACTAGTTCGCATAAAGGTATTTCTATAGAAAAATTATTGTTCCCCATGATGGGTTTGGCTTTTGCTGGCATGGGTTTATATATGCCCAAATTAAAACAAAACTATTTTGCAGGCTTTAAACTGCCTTGGACTTTAGACAATGTAGACAATTGGAATGCCACGCATAAAATAGCAGGTAAAGTATGGCTATACGGTGGTATAATTCAGTTTTTTACAGGTATTGCCTTTAGCTCAGTCACTTCTTTTGTTATTTTTTTTATAGATATGATTGTAATGGTACTGATACCTACTATTTATTCTTATAGAATGTTTAAAAATGGAAATAAGGTTGTCTGATAAATAATACTATTGAATTATAGAATACAATAGAAATCAATAGAATAGAATTAAATGAATTTGAAAAAAATAAAACAATAAAATACTTTTTAAAAAAACTTAAAATTTACAAATGAAACTAGCTACAAAATATATTCACGCAGGTGCGCATCCAGATCCAAGTACCGGCGCCATCATGACGCCTATTTATCAAACCTCTACCTATGTACAATCCGCTCCTGGCGTACATCAGGGCTATGAGTATGCAAGAAGCCAGAACCCTACAAGGTTTGCTTTGGAAGAAGCTTTTGCAGCGATTGAAAATGGAAAATTTGGATTGGCCTTTGCCAGTGGTGTGGCTGCAACAGACGCAGTAATGCGTTTACTAGTACCAGGAGACGAAGTAGTGGCTGCCCATGATATGTATGGAGGTTCTTTCAGGTTGTTCTCTAAAGTGCATGAAAAAATGGGTATCAAATTTATTTATGTAGATACTTCTGAAGCAACGAATGTAGAAAAGGCCATGACCCCTGCTACTAAATTAATTTGGTTAGAAACACCCACTAACCCCTTAATGAATATTAGCGATATTGAAGCGATATCTACTATTGGTAAAAAACATAATTGCATGGTTTGTGTTGACAATACTTTTGCATCGCCCTATTTACAAAACCCACTAGACTTTGGGGCCACTATTGTAATGCACTCAGCTACTAAATATTTAGGCGGTCATAGTGATGTGATACAAGGTTGTTTAGTCATGAATGATCAAGCCTTAAGAGATCAATTATATTTTATTCAAAAAAGTACAGGCGCCGTTCCAGGCCCACAAGATTGCTTTTTAGTATTGAGAGGCATTAAAACATTGCATGTACGTATGCAAAGACATTGTGAGAATGGTATTCAAGTAGCTGCTTATTTAAGACAACATCCTAAAGTAGGTAAGGTATACTGGTGTGGATTTCCAGACCATCACAACCATGACATTGCTAAAAAACAAATGCGTGGCTTTGGGGGTATGATGAGCTTCACTTTAAAAACGGATACCATTGAAGCGGCTACTAAAGTGCTCTCTAGCACCAAGGTATTTTCTTTAGCGGAAAGCCTGGGAGGTGTGGAGTCACTAATTAATCATCCAGCAAGTATGACCCATGCTTCTATACCACGTGAACAAAGAATTGCCAATGGTTTATCTGATGGGCTTATTCGCTTAAGTGTGGGTATTGAAGATGCAGACGACTTAATAGCAGATTTAGCACAAGCCATTGGGTAATGAAGGATGAGATCCATAAACTATTAGACCAAAAAGTAAAGCAGTATAACCATATTGATTTTATTGAGAAGGATCCCATTTGTATCCCTCATTTATTTACAAAGCAGCAGGATATTGAAATTGCTGGTTTTTTCGCAGCCATTTTTGCCTGGGGCAATAGAACCACTATTATTAATAAAAGCAAGGAGCTACTTCAAAGAATGGACAATGCGCCCTATGCATTTTGTACAGAGCATCAAGTTAAAGATTTAAAAAAATTACTAGGCTTTGCGCACCGTACTTTCAACGATACCGATTTACTCTATTGTATTGAATTTTTTAAACAGCATTATAGTAAAAATGAAAGTTTAGAATCAGCCTTTTTTAAAACTGGAAGTATTGGTTCAATAAACAAGACCAGCGCTGTTGAACAAGCACTAAATCATTTTCAAGATTATTTTTTCTCCATAGAAGATGCTCCCGCAAGAACCAAGAAACATATATCAAGTCCATTATCGGGATCTACTTGTAAAAGGTTGAATATGTTTTTACGCTGGATGGTCAGAAAAGATAAGCAAGGGGTAGACTTTGGTATTTGGAAAAAGATAAGCCCTGCAGATTTAATTATGCCCATTGATGTACATGTAGCAAGGGTTTCAAGAGGATTAGGTATTGTCAAAAGAACCCAAACCGATTGGCAAACAGCTATTGAATTAACCCATTATTGTCGAACTTTAGACCCTAAGGACCCTGTCAAATATGATTTCGCATTGTTTAGCCTGGGTGTCATAGAAAAATATAATTAAAGTAAATGGAGATGAACTTATTAGCATTAGAAAAATTAAGTAGTTCGGAATTAGAGACTCTAATCAATGATTTGATTAAAGAAGATTTTTCTAAACTAGTGCAACTGCTTTACCGAATAGATGTTTCAGAAGCAAAATTGAAAAATGTATTGAAAGAGCACCCCAATGAAGATGCAGGAAAATTAATTGCACAAATTGTTATAGAAAGATTAGCCGCTACTAAAAAAGCGAGAGAAAGTTTTTCAACTAAATCAACTTCTATTGAAGACGATGCAGAAAGGTTGTAGTGCTAATAATATAGATAATAGATAGAAAAATAGATAAGATTTTATAGTAAAACTATAAATCTCCTAAAAGCGGTCTCATTACAATATCTTCCACCACTGCTTGTGGACTTAATTGCGTAGCTGCCAAAATCATTTTAGCTATATCACTTGATTCCATTATACGACTAGGCGCTACCCCACTGCCCGCCCAGCTATTCGTATAAGTAGCCCCAGGATAAACGCCTGTTACTTTAATGCCTTTATCTTTTAATTCTTCTCTTAAGTTTTTTGAAAACCCCTCTAAAGCATACTTACTAATACTATAAGAACCTCCTTGTGGATAGGCATGTAAAGAAGCAATAGAACAAATATTAAAAATATGTCCGCTGCCTGCTTTAATCATTGCAGGGACAATGGCACGAGAACTATGATAAGCAGAATATAAGTTAGCCGCTATTTGTGTTTCTAAAATGCCTGACTCTTCTTCCATTAAATTGCCTGGTAAAAAAAAGCCTGCATTATTAATTAAAATAGAGGGTGTACCAAAACTCAAACACCAACTACCAAAGGTCTTACAATCTTCAGGTTTTGCTAAGTCGGCCTGCATACTATGAATAGTAGCTGCAGGATATTTTTTTACTAGACTTTCAGTAGCCTCCTTCAAACGAGAAGCTGTTTTACTACAAATACATAATGTATGACCTTCCGCTGCAAAAGCTTCTGCCACTGCATATCCAATTCCTTGAGAAGCCCCTGTAATAACAACCAGCATATAAATAATTTATAGTTAACCTAAATAAAGAATAAAGATAAGAAGCAAAATTGTAAATTCGTCCAATACAATTAGCAATTGATGCCTTATAAAGACCTATTTTTTGACCTTGACCATACCATTTGGGACTTTGAATTAAATTCAAAAGAAACTTTATGGGACCTGCATCAAAAATACCAACTAGAGTCTAAGGGCATTGACAATTTCGATGTTTTTTATAATAGCTACAGTATACATAATCACCGTTTATGGGATAGGTATACCAAGGGCTTTATTAAGCAAGAGGAATTAAGATGGAAGCGTATTTACTTAAGTTTGCTAGAATATAAAATAGCGGACGAAGCCTTGTCTAAAGAAATGTCCGTTGACTATTTAGATATACTCCCTAATAAAAAGAATTTATTTCCCTACACCATTGAGATTTTGGACTACTTGAAAAATAAGGACTACAAAATGCATTTAATTACCAATGGATTTGAATCGGTACAGTTTAAAAAAATTAAGAACTCAAATATAGCGGACTACTTTATAGAAGTAATTACTTCAGAGGCTAGTAATAGCTTAAAACCGAATAAAGAAATTTTTGATTACGCTTTAAAAGCTTCTAATGCAAAATTAGAATCTAGTATTATGATTGGAGACAATGAGTCGGCAGATATTCAAGGTGCCATTAATGCAGGCATGGACTCCATCTTTGTGAATCATTTGCAAGTAGAACCTACTGTACCTGCAACACATACCATTACACATTTAAAGGAATTGGAAAATATATTCTAAGGACTAAGAATAACAAAGTTTTTATTTATAAAAACTAGTAGCCCGCATTACCAACTAGCTAGTACAGTAACGCCGCCTTTTACTACATCGCCAATCTTTGCATGAATTTTAGTTCCCACTGGTAATAGTAAATCAACCCTACTACCAAATTTTATAAAACCATATTCATCACATTGTTTAAAGGACTGACCTACAGTGCTGTAATTACAAATTCTTCTCGCTAAAGCCCCTGCAATTTGTTTACATAAAATACTACCCTTGCTATTTTCAATGACTACCGACCATCTTTCATTATCGGTAGAAGATTTTGGATGCCATGCCACTAAAAATTTACCAGGATGATATTTATTATAAACAATATTTCCAGCAATAGGTAAGCGGTTCACATGCACATTCGCAGGACTCATAAATACACTTAACTGTATTCTTCTTTCTTTATAAAATTCATCAGGCTCTACTTCTTCAATCACCACTACTTTACCATCTGCAGGAGAAACAATAGCCTCATCGTTAATTGTTAACCTACGAACGGGCATTCTAAAAAAAGAAACTATAAATAAGAAAAAGGCAACTGTAATAATAAATACAGCCCATGCAGCAATTAGGGAGATAGGAAATAAATAAGAGAAATTAAGAATATTCAAAACGCCTACGAATATCGCAATCAATGAAATAGTAGCCGTGCCTTCTTTATGTATAGTCATTATGTAAATTTATTTGCAAATGTAAAACATCTAAAACAGAATTTGAAGAATTAGCCATACAAATGGGGTAGCAAATAAGATAGAATCAAACCTGTCTAAGAAGCCTCCATGGCCTGGCATCATGCTGCCACTATCTTTTACGCCGGCTAACCTTTTTAATTTACTTTCTAATAAATCTCCAAAATTGCCAGCAATAGAGGCAATTAAACTAACATAGAAAATGTATTTATCTTGATTAGGCACCACCATGGCCATTACCATAGAGACAATAAATACTGATAAAATAATACCCGCAATAGTGCCCTCCCATGTTTTATTAGGTGATATGGGAGATAAAGGCGTTTTACCAATACGGGAACCCACTAAATAAGCCATAGTATCATTCAACCAAATGGAAACAATTAACAATAAGGGTATAGAAAAAGGCCAACTACCAAAATTGATATTGGGCATAAAACTTTTTAATGGAAAAAATAAAGATAAACACAAGGGTATGTAAACTAAGCCTGCAAAAGATATAGCCCAGTTTTGTAGGTTAATTTTCTTAGTAAGAATATCTACGATCAACATGAAACCAAGTACGAAAGGAAGCGCTCTAAAACCTATATATTTAATACTTATTCCACTAATGGCTAAATCTAAAGGTCCTAATGACATCATCATTAAACAACCCACTACTAATAAGCCCCACTTGTGCACAGCGCTTATGTTTTGATAGCTTGGATAAATAAGTGCTAATAATTTTTGATACTCATATAAACAACCTAATTGAATGATTAAAAATAAAGTAAAAAAAGACCAAGCATTCCAAATCAAACCTGCAAGCATTATTATGACAAAAACAATGGCAGATAGGGTTCTTTGTTTTAAAACAGATGCGCTAGAGGCCATAGAAAAAATATATTTGTAAAGAATATTTTATAATTGAACCGAATTAATTTGAATCGTTGCAATAAGCGCTTGGGCTTTTTCATACATGTCCAAAGGTACATATACTTCCACTTCTCCTAAAAAAACATAGGAAGAGTCTTGCTTATTGAGTGTTTTAGCAGGAATTTCATTTTCGTTTAAAATACCCATCACCATGGAGGAAGCAGCTAACTGAGTACTGCTAAATATTTTTTTCCAATCCTGCATTTGTGTAATTATTTTTTAATTGTTTTAATAAATAGTAAATACCTACCAGTGCTATGACACCCCAATAAATAGGTAAATTATCATCCATCATCTTTTCAACATTCGCTGGATTATTTTTAATGCTATATAAAATAACTACGGCTATTCCATTGTTTAAAAAATGAAGTAAGATAGGAAGCCATATAGTTTTTGAATAATGATAAACATATCCTAGCACAATACCCAATGCCATTCTAGATAAAAAACCAAAAAAAGAAAAATGGATGGCACTAAAAAAAATGGCCGTTAAAATAATAGCAGCATAGGGCTTACCCGTTAAATCCAATACTATTTTTTGAAGTGTACCTCTAAAATAAACCTCTTCAATAATGGAGGGTATAATGGCCACTGCTAATAAAGCAAAGGCTAAATCCTTCAATGAACTCATATGCGTCATCGACAACATGGCTTTTTTATATTGGGCTTCTAATCCTTCTGCCCAATGTTTAAAATCCGTAGGAATAGGAATTTTTTCTGTCAAACTGCCTAAGGCGCCGCTCAAAATCATACCCGTTAAGGCCACTAAAATAACAATGCCTAGAGATTGATAAGATTTCATAGGCGCAAAACCCATATTCGCCATCCAGTTTCCTTTTACTAAAATAGCAAGGACTATGCTGGGAAGTCCAAAGGCAATAATGGAGGCTAGTGCATTGGCCAACTGTGCCATGGAAGCATATTCGGGTTGCATGATCACTTTTTGCATCTCAGAAAAAGGAATATGTAATATCGCCGAAACAATAGAAAAACTAATTAAGGCCCCTAGTATCATGCCGATTCCTGTTAAGCCTAAAAAAAGGGCCATTCGCATAGGAGGTCTCATATCAAATAATTGGTACATTTGCAATCGTATCAGTTAGATGCAAGATAATGAATTCATATGGTTTCTATAGGCCCTATTCAATTACCCGATTTTCCTCTATTACTCGCTCCTATGGAGGATGTAAGCGATCCGCCTTTTAGAGCCGTTTGTAAAGAAAACGGGGCCGACCTCATGTATACCGAATTTATTAGCAGTGAGGGTTTAATTCGTGATGCCATCAAGAGTAGACAAAAACTAGACATATTTGATTACGAGCGTCCCATAGGTATTCAAATTTTTGGTGGCGATGAAGAGGCCATGGCCCTTTGTACCAAAATTGTAGACACAGTGAATCCCGATTTAATTGATATTAATTTCGGATGCCCTGTAAAAAAAGTAGTCACCAAGGGAGCAGGTGCAGGTGTTTTAAAAGATTTAGATTTAATGGTACGCTTAACTGAAGCAGTGGTGAAAAGTACCAACCTACCTGTGACTGTAAAAACAAGATTAGGTTGGGATGAGAGTACTAAGAATATTCATGAAGTAGCTTTAAGATTACAAGACGTGGGCGTCAAGGCTTTAGCCATTCATGGTCGTACAAGAGTACAAATGTATAAAGGCGAAGCCGATTGGACTTTAATTGGTGAGATAAAAAATGATCCCCGCATACATATTCCCATTTTTGGAAATGGCGATATCAATTCTCCTGAAAAAGCACTAGAATATAAAAATAAATATGGCGTAGATGGTATCATGATTGGCCGCGCTGCCATTGGTTATCCTTGGATATTTAGAGAGATGAAACATTTTCTAGCCACAGGAGAAAGAAGAGCCGATCCTACTATTGAAGAGCGTGTAGAAGTGGCAAGACAACACTTAATTAAATCCATGGAGTGGAAAGGACCTATTGCAGGCATCAATGAAATGAGAAGACATTATGCTAATTATTTAAGAGGGCTTCCCAATATTAAAGAGTATAGAAATAAATTAGTGCGTATTACCACTCAAAAAGAGATTGAAGAAGTCTTAGATGAGATTAAAGAAAAGTACAAAGACATAGTCATTGAATCGGGTAAGATTGTTTTAGAAAACTACCATGAGCACTGCCCTATTTAGCGAGTCTAATTTTTAAATACCTAATAAACGTGCTTTATTTTTTTTCAATGGCATCAATCACTGAAGCGTCTAGTGGATCCACTGTCATAGGAAAGTAATGAGTAAGCGTTCCCTCTTCATCCACTAAATATTTACAAAAATTCCAAGCAGGCTCTTGTTCATTCCAGCCATTAATAGCCGTACTAGATAACCACTTAAATACTTCGTTTTGTTGATTCTTTTTTATAACGATGGACTTTGCCATTAAAGGAAAACTGACCCCATAGTTTTTCTTGCAAAAAGCAGCAATACTTTCATTGTCCTTGGTTTCTTGCTCCTTAAAGTCATTGGCAGGAAACCCAATCACTACAAGGTTTTCAGCATATTTTTCTTGTAACTTTTCAAGCCCTTCGTATTGTCCTGTGAAACCGCAATCGCTAGCGGTGTTTACTATTAATACTTTTTTCCCTTTTAAAGAAGCAAAATTAAAATCCTTACCATTGATATCTTTCGTAGTTAAACTATAAAAAGTAACGATGGGTGTTTTATTGTCTTTATTAAACTGAATTTGTTTTTTACCTGCAGCCTTACCCGACCACATAATAGCAGGATAAATTGTTTTCAAAATAGATTGGCGATAAGACATGCCTTGTTTTTTCATAAGTAGTGTTGCAGAAACTAAAACACCTAAAGCGATGGCAATTTTTATCATACTATTTTTTTTATTTTTCAATCTACCTTATTTAAAATTATATACTGTTAAAACTAATGACTACTTAAGTATATAAGAATGAACCTAAGTTAAGTATTAGCTACTCAGTGAATCTATCCTATTAATCTTTTTAATAACCAAGCCTTGCCTTTATAGGGAGGATATTTAAAACTAGGATCTATCCATGTAGGTGTTTTTAATACCGACTTCGTATGGGTAAAAGTGTCAAAGCTTAATTTACCATGATAGCCTCCTGTTCCGCTAAAACCCCTGCCACCAAAGGGTAATTCATGATTGGTAATATGCATGGTCGCATTGTTTACACAAGCACCCCCTGAAGGAACATTGGTTAACCAGTAGGCTTCGTCATTTTTATTTTCAGTGAAAACATAGAATGCTAATGGGTTGGGGTTTTTTTGAATAATGGCCAAGGCCTCTTCTCTGTTTTCATAAGTTAGAATTGGAAGAATGGGTCCAAAAATTTCGTCCTGCATAATTTTTGCATCTGCATGAACGCCCGTTAAAATAGTAGGCTCAATAAATAATTTTTCTCTATTCGACTTTCCTCCATACACAATTTCACCATCCCCTAAATAAGAAGTTAGACGCAACCATTGTTTATCATTGATAATTTTTCCATAATGTTCTGAATTTTCTGCATCTGCTCCATAGAATGATTGAATAGCAATAATTAATTCATTTATTAATTTATCTTTTAAATGAGTAGGCACTAATATATAGTCAGGTGCAATACACATTTGACCACAATTAGAAAATTTCGGATTCGCTAAACGACGCGCCGCCACTCTTAGATTGGCATCTGAACAAATCACTGCAGGGCTCTTCCCTCCTAACTCTAAGGTCACTGGCACTAACTGTTCAGCCGCTAATTTGTATATTATTTTTCCCACCATGGTACTACCTGTGTAAAAAATATGATCGAACCTATTTTCAGTAAGTAGTGGTGGAAGCACCGTTGCGCCATCCCCCTCTAAATACATCATATAATTTTCAGGAAATAAAGAATGTATTATTTTTTGCATCACCGCTGCAGTGGCTGGTGCAAACTCAGATGGTTTTAAGACCGCACAATTTCCACCCGCAATGGCTCCAATTAAGGGAGTGAATAATAATTGAAAAGGATAGTTCCAAGGTGCAATGATACAAACCACGCCCAAGGGCTCTTGAATGGTAAAACTGGAAGAGGGCATATTGACCAAGTTGGTGGCAACCGCATTAGGTTCCATCCACTCTTTCAAATGCTTCATGGTATAGTTTAATTCGCTTAAGAAGAACCCTATTTCCGTTGCCCAAGCATCTTCATCGGTTTTTTTCAAATCGGCATAAAGTGCTTCATACAACTGTTTTTCCGACTCTAGAACTGCCTTTTTTAAGCGTTCTAGCTGTTGGATTCTGAAGGCATAAGACTGGGTAGCACCCGTGGCAAAATACGAACGTAGGTTATGAATAGTAGCAGACATAAGCATTGATTATTAGGCAATTTAAGCCTAATTTTTGAAAGCAAACTGGCATTTATTCGCTTATCAAAATAATTGTGAAAATTCCGAAATTTTTAATAATTTAACGTATTCAATTTAACAACTATTATAAACCAAATAACGATTTGCTATGTCCAAGAAAAAATCAGACAACACAAGGAGGGATTTTATTAAAAATTCTGCGCTTGCATTAGGAGGCTTTTATATTTTACCTAGACACGTATTAGGTGGAAAAGGATTTATCGCACCAAGTGATAAATTACAAGTAGCTGGTATTGGCGCCGGCGGAAAAGGAGAGAGTGATTTATTTGCTTTCTATAATAGTGGTAAAGCAGATATTGCTTTCTTATGTGATGTAGATGATAGACAAGCTGTAAAAAGTCGTCAAAGATATCCAAAAGCAAAATACTATAAAGACTACAGAGAAATGTTAGAAAAAGAACATATGCATATTGATGCTTGTTCTGTTTCTACACCCGATCATATGCACGGTGTACAAGCCATGGCTGCTATGCAGTTAGGCAAACATGTGTATGTTCAAAAGCCAATTGCACATGATATTTATGAAGCGCGTATTATGACTAAGGCAGCAAACGATTATAAAGTAGTTACTCAAATGGGTAACCAAGGTGCATCTGGAGATGGCGTGCGTATGTTGCAAGACTGGCATACTGCTGGATTAATTGGTGATGTGCATACTATTTATTGTTACACCGATAGGCCAGTTTGGCCTCAAGGCGTAACCCGTCCTGTATTAACTACACCAACTGCCATTCCTAGTGAATTAGATTTTGATTTATGGTTAGGTACGGCTCCTCAAAAAGATTATTTTGAAGGTTTACTTCCATTTAACTGGAGAGGCTGGTGGGATTACGGAACCGGCGCTTTAGGTGATATGGCTTGTCATATTATGGCACCAGCCTTTGCAGTCTGTGGTTTAGGCTATCCTATTGCTGCAGAATGTAGTGTTGGAACTCGTTATACTGCACCTTGGCAAAAATTATATGCACCAGATTCTGGTCCAATGGGTTCTCATATTACTTTAACTTTCCAAGGACAGAACGGAAAGCCAAATGTAAAATTACATTGGATGGATGGTGGTATTCAACCAGAACGTCCAGCTGAATTAGGCCCTAACGAAATTATGGGTGACGGCGGCAATGGCGTTATTTTTGAAGGAACAAAAGGAAAGATGATGGCAGGTACTTATGGAGTCAATCCTCAATTATTACCAACCAACTTAACTAAAACTACTTCAGTACCAAAAACTGAAGATAGAGTGAAAGGCGGAGAAGGCGGACACTACGCTGTATGGGTAGAAGCTTGTCTTGCTGGTTTTGGTAGTAAAGAAGCGAAGGCTTTAAGTTCTCGTTTTGATATTGCAGGTCCTTTAACAGAGTCTGTATTAATGGGTAATTTAGCCATCAGAAGTTATGATATCAAATCTACTAATAAGGCTGGAAGGGCTACTTATCCAGGTAGAAACATTCAATTATTATGGGATGGCCCAAATATGAAGATTACCAATTTCGACGAAGCGAATCAATTTGTTAAAAGAACATATCGCGATGGTTGGAGCTTGGGTGTATAGTATTGATTTACTTTACTCATTATATAACTCGGCTGCCTTTGGTAGCCGAGTTTTTTTTATGTTATCTTTAAATGGCAAAACCTAAAACATGGAAAATTTACGTGATCAGTTTTTATTAGACCCCAGTATTACTTTTTTAAATTTTGGATCCTTTGGTGCAACACCCAAACCTATTTTTGATACTTACCAAAAATGGCAAAGAGTACTAGAAGCAGAGCCTGTTCAATTCATTGCCTTTGACGGTGCAAATTATTTAGCTAATTCAAGAGCGGCCTTGGCTAAATTTATAGGATGTCCCGATAAAGATGATTTAGTACTTGTCACCAACCCTTCTTTTGCAATAAATTTAATTGCAAAAAACTTTCCTTTAAATGAAGGGGATGAAATTTTAGCTACCGATATAGAATACGGTGCCTGTGATCGTACCTGGGATTTTTATTGCAAAAAAAATAAAGCCACTTATAGAAGACAAAAAATAAATTTACCCATTACTAGCAAAGAAAAATTTATTGAAGATTTTTTTGAAGGACTAAGGCCTAGTACAAAAGCTATTTTTATTAGTCATATTACCAGCGCTACTGGTTTAATTTTTCCTGTGAAAGAAATTTGCGAAATAGCAAAATCTAAAGGACTTATTACCATCGTTGATGGAGCCCATGTACCAGCACATATTCCTTTTAACTTAACTGAAATACAAGCCGATTTTTATACAGGGGCTTGTCATAAATGGATGATGGCAGCCAAAGGTTGTAGCTTTTTATACGCCCATAAATCGGTTCAACCTTTATGTGATCCGCTTATTGTTAGTTGGGGCTATAAAGCTTTCAAGCCTTCTCATTCTAATTTTTTAGACTACCATCAAATGATTGGCACGCGCGATTTCTCTGCTTTTTTAACAGTGGAAGCCTCTATTGAGTTTATGGAGAAAAATAATTGGACGGCCGTTTCAAAAAAATGCCATGATATTGTACTTGCGAATGCAGAAAGGTTTTACAAGTTACTAGGTACAAAACCAATAAGCCCTTTAACCAGTGAATGGATTGGTCAAATGATTAGTATTCCAATAAATACCAATGAGCCGGAAGTTTTACAAAGAAAATTATTTATCGACTACAAAATTGAAATTCCCATCATGCGTCAAGAAAGTGATGTGTATATGCGTTATTCTATTAATGCATTTAATACGGTTGCCGATTTAGATACTTTATATCATGCACTAGAGGCTATTAAAAAAGAAGGCGTGCTAATTAAATAAGTTTTACTGAATTAGCAGCCTGATAATGAATTATACTTTACTAATTCAGCAGCGTCTTAAATAGTAAAATAGGCTTAGCGTATACTCAGTTAACTAAAATTATACTAAAGCAGCGTATAGAATTTCTACTGTGTGTAATGCTTTTTCACCGGTACCGTCTTTAATTTGATGACGACAACTTGTACCAGGGGCTGCAATGGTACAATTATTTTGATTTGCTCTTATTTTGGGAAATAAGACTAACTCTCCAATATTCATAGAAACTTCATAATGTTCTTTTTCATACCCAAAAGAACCGGCCATGCCGCAACAACCTGAAGCAATAGTTTCCACTTTATAGTTAGTAGGAAATGAAAGTACTTTTACAGAATCTGATAATGCACTCACTGCTTTTTGTTGACAATGACCATGTAGTAAAATAGATTTTTCATTATTAGTGAAACTATCTTTAGTAATATTACCTGCTTGCATTTCAGAAGCTAAAAATTCATCAATATAAAAACTATGCTTGGCTAAATGGTTAGCAGCATCTATATTTTCATCCAAGGCTAAGTCGGGGTACTCATCTCTGAAAGTAAGTATGGCAGAGGGTTCTAGGCCAACAATGGGGCTAGCCTCGCTCACCAAATGACTTAATAGCTCAATATTTTTGTTTGCAATAATTTTAGCCTTTCTTACCAAACCTTTCGACAACCAAGTTCTACCACTTTCTTCATGCGCAGGAATAATAACTTCATAACCCAAGGCCGTTAATAGTTGAACCGCTTTAATACCAATAGGCGCATCATTATAATTCGTGAATTCATCACAAAATAAATACACTGTTTTTAGGGGACTTTCAGGGGCTATATAATTTTTTTTGTACCAGCTTTCTAAAGTTTGTGTTGAAATACTTGGCATAGAACGCTTCAATGCAAAACCTGATACTAATTTAACCAAACTACCTGTAATATTATTTCCTACAAAGGCATTATATAAATTAGGGGCCATAGATCCTAATTTTGCAGCGGCCGTAAAGTTGGCAATTAACCTAGCTCTAAAAGGAATACCATTGGCATCATAATAGTGCTGTAAGAATTCTGCTTTTAATTTTGCCATATCTACATTCGAAGGGCATTCGCTTTTACAAGCCTTACAACTTAAACACAAACTCATCACTTCATAAATTTCTTTATGGTCGTATCTATTTTGTTTATCGGAATGCGTTAAAAATTCACGAAGTATATTGGCACGCGCGCGCGTGGTATCTTTTTCATCACGAGTGGCCATAAAAGATGGACACATAGTGCCTCCTGACAGATGCGTTTTTCTACAATCACCCGAACCATTGCACTGTTCAGCATGTTGTAAAATATCTTGTTTATGAAAACGAAATATAGTTTTGAACTCCGGTGTTAACTGGCCTGGCTCATACCTCAGCATTGTATTCATCGAAGGAGTGTCTACAATTTTATTGGGATTAAATATATGTTGGGGGTCCCAAGTATTTTTCACTTGTTTTAATAAGGCATAATTTTTTTCCCCTACCATTTGCTTAATAAACTCCCCTCTTAAACGGCCATCACCATGTTCCCCACTCAAAGAACCATTGTATTTTTTTACAAGTGTGGCTACTTCTTCTGCAATAGTTCTAAATAATTGATTCCCTTCTTTAGTTTTTAAATTAATAATGGGGCGCAAATGAATTTCGCCAGAACCCGCATGTGCATAGTGCACTGAATAAAGGCCGTGCTTTTTTAATATCTCATTAAAGTCACGAATATAATTAGGTAGGTCTTCTACATCTACAGCAGTATCCTCAATAACGGGCACTGCTTTTTCATCACCAGGTAAATTACTCAATAAGCCAAGGCCTGCTTTTCTCAAAGCCCATATTTTTTTAGCATCGGCTCCATATAATACAGGAAAATGATAACCTAAACCCGCAGCGCGCATATCGGCTTCCACTTTATTCGTAAGCTCCAAAATTTCTTCCCTTGTTTCTTTTACAAATTCAATTACTAAAATAGCGCCAGGGTCACCTTGTACAAAAAAACGGTTTTTAGCTTGCTCTGTATTTTCTTTAGTACACTCTAATATATAATGGTCAATCAGTTCACTGGCACTAGGCTTGTATTTCAAACCAATTAAATTCGCATGCAGGGATTCATCGATACTATTAAAGTGTACACATAATAAACCTACTTCTTTGGGTGGTGCTGGAACGACATTTAATTTCATCTCTGTCATAAAGGCCAAGGTACCTTCAGCACCTGCAATTAAATTGCAGAAATTAAAATTGGGGCCTCCAGCGGTAAAGGGATCCGAGTCTACTAAAATATCTATTGCATAACCTGTATTTCTTCTTAGCACTGATTTTTTAGGGAACTCTTTTCTTATCTCTACTTGATTATCATAATTACTTAAGCAGCTACGTACCGATTTATATAAACGACCCTCCAAAGTATTCAATTCACATTTTGAGTGAAATTCATCGGTAGATACACTATTAAAAACAGCTTCCGACCCATCACTTAAAAAAGCTTTCACTTCTAGTAAATGTTCTCTGGTGCTTCTATATACAACTGAATTGGATCCACAAGAATTATTACCTACCATTCCACCTATCATGGCTCTATTGGCAGTAGAAGTTTCTGGGCCAAAAAATAATCCATGGGGTTGTAAAAATAAATTTAATTCATCGCGAATCACACCGGGCTGCACGCGGACCCAGCCTTCTTCTTTATTGAGTTCAAGAATTTGATTAAAATGTTTAGAGACATCTACAATAATACCATTGCCCACCACCTGTCCTGCTAAAGAGGTACCCGCCGTTCTTGGAATTAAAGATGTTTGATTTGTGGAAGCAAAACGAATAAGCTTAGAAATATCCTCCTTAGTTTTAGGAATGGCCACCGCAAGAGGAAACTCTCTATAACTAGAGGCGTCCGTTGCATACAAGGTCCTGATCATTTTATCGAAAAAAAGATCACCTTCTAAAGTTTTTGCAAGTTGCTTTAACTGTTCCTTCATATTACTTAATTCAACTTCGCAAAAATACTAAAATAAATACTAAGGCTTAAATTTGGAACTCAATTAAACTAGCCGCCTACTACCATTCTAAGGTCTTCAGATAAGCAGCGTCGTCTTTAGCGCAATCTAATTCAGTAGTACCTGTGTAGGCCTCTTGTTCTACGATATAATATTTTACACCTTGCGCTGCTGCTTGAGGTAATAAAGATTTATAATCGATACTGCCTTTACCAATAATACAAGACTCAATACCCGTTACTGTTTTAGCTAAATCTTTTACATGCACTAATTTGAAACGGTTAGGGAATTTTTTCATGTATGCAATAGGGTCTACGCCTGCTGCCACTGTCCAATACATATCCATTTCAAAATCAACCGTATCTGGGTTGGTAGACTTCATCATTAAATCTTGTGGTACAATGCCATCCATTGGCACAAAAGAATAATCGTGGTTATGGTAAGCGAAGCGAATGCCATTTTTCTTAGTAATTTCTCCGCAAGCATTAAACTCATCAGAAAATTGTTTAAAATTATCAAGTGATTTTTGCGCTCCTTTATGAGGACATATTAAATACTTCATACCAATCTCAGCCGCCCCGGCTGCCTTGCGTTCAAAGTCTTGAGTATTGTTGCAATGAGATGAAACCATATTCATTCCTAAATCATCTAATACTTTTTTCAACTCTGTATTTTTCATTCCCCAAAAAATACCCTTAGTTCCTTCAAAACCTTCTAATTGTTTGTAACCAGATTTAGATAAATGTTTTAATACGCCCATAGTGTCTTTATATAAAGCTTGCTTCACTGTCCATAATTGAATGCCAAATGGATTTGATTTCCCTGTCATCGCCATTAATTCCTTACCAAATGGCATGCTTAAAGCTGCACCTGCTAATGCGGTTTGACGCAGAAAGTTTCTTCTTGAATTATTCATAAAATCGTTTTAAAGTTCAGTCGTTAATAATACGAATGCAATTTTTATACTGCACCGTTTGAGATCCAATTTGAAAGTTCTATATAATAGATGACCTACTGCTTACTAAGTAGCCCAAGCCTTATCTCCTTTCTTATAAGGTACCGTTCCTTCATATCTACCAGGTACTGCGATATAACGTAAAGCCTTAGTAGCGCCCACTTCAGAGCTAAAGAATCCCCATAGGGTTAATTCTTTTAACATGGTGAAGTAATGCTTCGTCTCCTCTGGCTTCTTCGTTTTTTGAAATTCAGCCGCTTCTTTATCTAATTCAGTTAAAAAAGCAGTACGCTCTGCTGGGCTAGCTTCCATAAAAGCTTTCCCCATCTTAGCTTTTGAAGCTTTGAACTTCAATTCCTCCATACCCTTCATAAAAACTTCTTGGTCTTTGGTTTCATAACAGTCATTTACAATCACTGTCATAAACTCACCCACTTTTGCTTCTTTGGCGCCAGGGGTACCTGTTGCAGGTAAAATTGTTTCAGCCACTTCATTTAAAAACGAAATATCGTCTTGTGAAAATTTTAAACCTGTTGCACCAGTAGTACAACCAGATAAAAATGCTTCTGCACCTAAAACGGTTCCTCCCATTATAAGTGCTACTCTTGATAAGGCTTCTCTTCTATTCATCATAAAATAGTATTTAAAATATTATAAATTATAAGTTTCCTTTTTTCAATTCGTTTACTGCAAATTCTGCAGCGCGTGCTGTAAATGCCATATAAGTTAAAGAAGGGTTCACGCAAGAAGAACTTGCCATGAAAGCTCCATCTGTTACAAATACATTCGGCGCATCCCATACTTGGTTGTTGCCATTCAAAACAGATGTCTTAGGATCTCTACCCATACGAGCGGTACCCATTTCATGTATGCCTCTTCCTGGAGTGCCCTCACTATTATTAGGTATTACATCTTTAACCCCAGCTTTTTCTAACATCTCTTGAGCATCTGCAACAATATCTTTGCGCATTTTCTTTTCGTTCTCTTTTAATTCGCAATCGATATTCAATACATTTAAGCCCCACTTGTCTTTTACTGTTTTGTCAAGTGTTATTTTATTGGTGGGGTCTGGCAACATTTCACCAAAGCCACCCATACCAATGGTCCAGGCACCTGGTTCTGTTAAAGCGTCTTTATAATCACCACCAATAGAGAATTCTGCAACATCTCTTTTCCAGTTTTGACGCGTACCACTTCCTTGATAACCAAAGCCACGCACATAATCGCGTTTATCATCCCCTACATTTCTAAAACGAGGAATATAAAAGCCATTTGCACGACGACCAAATGTATATTTATCTTCATATCCTTCCACAACACCTCTTGCACCTACTCCTAAATGGTGGTCCATTAAATTTTTACCCAATGCATCACTGCTGCTACCTAAACCACCTTCCCAAACATCGGTAGCAGAGTTCATCAATAACCAAGTACTATTTAAAGTAGAAGCATTGACGAAAATAATTTTTGCATTGTACTCAATGGTTTTATTGGTTTCTGCATCTAAAACCATCACACCTGTGGCACGCTTTTTATCTTTATCGTATTTAATTTCAGTAACAATACTCCAAGGCCTTAAAGTTAAATTACCTGTGGCCATCGCTGCAGGTAAAGTAGAAGACTGTGTACTAAAGTAACCACCGAATGGACAACCCAACCAACATTTATTTCTAAACTGGCAACCAGGTCGGCCTTCATGCGGTACTGTAATAATGGCTGTACGACCTATAATTAAATGACGAGACCCTTTATACACTTCTTTTAATCTTGCTGCAACATCTTTCTCTACGCAGGTTAAATCCATGGCAGGTAAAAATTGTCCGTCAGGTAAAACAGCTAAGCCATCTCGGTTACCACTAATGCCTGCAAATTTTTCTACATAATCATACCAAGGTTCAATTTCTTTATAACGCACAGGCCAATCAACACCATGACCATCTTTTGCATTGGCTTCGAAATCTAAATCGGACCAACGATACGATTGACGACCCCACATTAATGAACGACCTCCAACATGATATCCTCTAAACCAATCGAAACGTTTTGTTTCCACATAAGGACTGTCTTTATCTGAACACCAATAATCTAAATTGGTTTCGTTTAAAGGATAATCTCTTTTTAAAACTGGATAGTCTTTAATCATTTCCTGCGTACGTGTGCCACGATGCGGATGATCCCATGCTTCTTTATCTGCATTTACATAATCCTTAATGTGTTCAATGTTTCTTCCACGCTCTAACATCAACACTTTTAATCCTTTTTGGGTAAGTTCTTTTGCTGCCCATCCGCCGCTAATGCCAGAACCTACTACAATTGCATCATATTGTTGCGCTGCCATTTTTTATATTTTTATTAATTATAAATATTGTAAACTGATTTTATTTTTTGAAACTTATTATGCTAATAATTTTTTCGTACTACTTTTCTTGATTAAACATCACAAATTTTAATCGCTGCTGCTAAAGAAGCCATGGGGTCTTTGTCTGCAGGGATAAATTCTTGCGCTACATAACCTTTAAATCCGGTTTTTAAAATGGCGCGCATGATGGCTGGATAATATAATTCTTGTCTTTCATCAATTTCATTTCTACCTGGCACACCCCCTGTATGGTAATGGCCATAGTACTGATGATTGGTTTGTATTGAATGAATAATATCTCCTTCATCAATTTGCATATGATAAATATCGAATAGCAATTTAAAATTAGCAGAACCTAAACGCTTACACAATTCAACACCCCAAGAAGAACGATCACACATGTAGTCCTTATGGTCTACTCTAGAGTTTAATAATTCCATTTGAATCATGACCCCTCTTTTTTCAGCCACTGCCATAATTTTTTTCAAACCAGTAACACAGTTATTCAGTCCTGTTTCATCATCCATGCCTTTTCTATTTCCAGAAAAACAAATCAAGTTGGTGTAACCTGCATCTGCTACATAATGAATATGTTCTATATAATTTTTTACTAATTTATCGTGGTATTGTAGCGTATTAAAACCTTCTGTTAAACTAATTTCCGCACCATTGCACATGGTAGAAATTAAATTATTTTCTTTTAAAATTTTCCATTCAGAGGGGCCTACTAAGTCCATGCCCACCATACCTAGTTGCTTAAAATTTTTTGCTAGTGTAGCTGTGGGAATGCTGTTATAACACCACCTGCAGGCGGAATGTTGAATGTTACCTTTGAGTGCTTCTGATGCTGCTTGATTTTTCACTGCTGCTATAATATTAGAAGGTACCACAGCCCCTGTAGCGATTGCTGCAGACCCTGTTAAAACTTGTTTGATAAGCTTACGTCTATTGACATTGGTTGACATGGCAAGTAAAGGTTAATTGGTTTTATAAATATAATTTTTATTTCCTATTTTTTAGAAAGTTTTTAGTTAAAAAAAGGGGTTATTTGCAAAATAATAAGGAAATTGCTACTATAATACTGCGCAAGTTTTACATTGACAGAATTAAACGATTTTGTTAGCTTAAAAACAATCAACAATGAATAGAAAATTACGCATGGGCATGGTAGGTGGAGGTAAAGATGCCTTTATAGGAGCCATTCACAGATTGGCCGCCAATATGGATGGACTTATTGAAGTGAGTTGTGGTGCTTTAAGTATTAATCCCGAAATAGCAGTGGCTTCAGGAGAGGCTTTGTTTCTTCCTAAAGAAAGAACTTATTTGACCTTTGATGAGATGATTAAAAAAGAAGCAGCCCTTCCCGCGAACGAGCGCATCGATTTTGTAACCATTGTAACGCCCAACTTTGCACATTTTGCACCTGCTATGATGGCCTTAGATCATGGCTTTCACGTGGTGATTGAAAAGCCAATTACTTTTTCAATGGACGAAGCAAAGCAATTAAAACAAAAATTAGACGAAACGGGATTGACACTTTGTTTAACACATACTTATTCTGGTTACCCAATGGTGAAGCATGCAAAAGCCATGGTGAAAGAAGGTAAACTAGGAAAGATTAGAAAGGTTTGGGTAGAATATGCGCAAGGCTGGTTAAGTAAATTATCTGAAAGAGAAGGTAATGCGCAAGCAGCTTGGAGAACTGACCCCAAAAAATCTGGGAAAAGTTCTGTGATGGGAGATATTGGAACCCATGCTGCACATTTAGCAGAATATATTACAGGTGCAAAAATTTCTGATGTTTGTGCTGAATTAAACACCATGGTAGAAGGCAGATTATTAGACGATGATGGATCAGTGATGTTAAAATTTGACAACGGTGCGAAAGGTGTATTAATGGCTTCTCAAGTAGCCGCAGGCGAAGAGAATAATTTAAAAATTAGAGTTTACGGAGAAAAAGGGGGAATAGAATGGATGCAACACGAGCCAAATACTTTACAGGTGAAATGGTTAGATCAACCAGCACAAGTTTTAAGAGCTGGTGGCAACTATGGTGCGCATTTATCTTCTACTGCAATACATAGCTGTCGTACTCCAGGAGGTCATCCAGAAGGATATTTGGAAGCCTTTGCGAATATTTATCGCAACTTTGCTTTAACCCTTGGATGTAAAATAGATGGTACAACACCTACTGCAGAAATGTTAGACTTCCCTGGCATCGAGGATGGATTAAGAGGTATGGCCTTTATTGATAATGTAGTGGCTTCTTCACAGTCCGATCAAAAGTGGACGCCTTATGTTATTTAAACATTTTATTTAAAAAACTATTATGACAACAATAAAAGGACCTGCCATTTTTTTAGCTCAATTTATGGGCGATGAAGCACCCTTCAATACTTTAGAGAGTATTTGCAAATGGGCGGCTGGCCTAGGTTTCAAAGGAGTGCAAATTCCTAGTTGGGATCCAAGATGTATCGATTTAAAAAAAGCTGCAGAAAGTAAAACTTATGCAGATGAAATAAAAGGTATTGTGACAAGTGCAGGAATGGAAATCACAGAATTGTCTTCGCATTTACAAGGACAACTCGTAGCAGTGCACCCAGCCTATGATGCACAGTTTGATGGATTCGCTCCCAAAGAAGTACACGGCAATTCAAAAGCTAGAACAGCGTGGGCAGTTCAACAATTAATGTATGCAGCGAAGGCTTCCCAAAATTTAGGTTTGAATGCGCATGCCACTTTCAGTGGTTCTTTATTATGGCATACAGTGTATCCTTGGCCACAACGTCCTGCAGGATTAGTGGAGACAGGATTTACCGAACTTGCTAAAAGATGGATGCCTATTTTAAATGAATTTGATAAAGCGGGCGTAGATCTTTGTTATGAAATCCATCCTGGAGAAGACTTACATGATGGCGTTACTTATGAAATGTTTTTAGATAAAGTAAAAGGACATAAGCGTGCTTGTTTATTATACGATCCCTCCCACTTTGTTTTACAATGCATGGACTACCTTGGTTATATCGATGCTTTTCATGAGCGTATTAAAATGTTTCATGTAAAGGATGCAGAATTTAATCCAACAGCTAAACAAGGTGTATATGGTGGATACCAAAACTGGGTGGACCGTGCTGGAAGATTTCGATCTCTGGGTGATGGTCAAGTAGATTTCAAAAGTATTTTTAGCAAACTAGCCGCCTATAACTTTAAAGGTTGGGCAGTGATGGAATGGGAATGTGCTATTAAACATCCAGAAGTAGGCGCTGCTGAAGGCGCCCTCTTTATTCAAAAAAATATTATTAAAGTAACCGAGAAAGCATTTGACGATTTTGCGAGTACAGGTTCAGATGAATCATTCAATAAGAAAATTTTAGGTATTTAAAAATTTAAAAAACGAAGCACTATGAAGAAGGTTTTATTTATTGTAACAACTGCTATTATTGTAATGGCATGTGGTGGTGGATCAACAGAGGCTGGCAAAGATACAGGAGCAACAGCAGTAGCAGCGACAAGCGGCAACGCATTGTCTGATAATCCAGATTATCAAAAAGGCTTGGCTTTAGTGGCAGGAAGTGATTGTTTAACTTGTCATAAAACAAGTGAAAAAAATATTGGACCTGCTTATAAAGAAGTGGCAGCAAAATATGAGAACACCGATGAGAACGTTAAAATGTTAGCGGGTAAAATTATCAAAGGGGGAAGTGGTAATTGGGGCGCTATACCCATGACACCTCATCCTCAGTTAAAGCAGGAAGATGTAGAACAAATGGTAAAGTATATTTTACTTTTAAAGAAGTAGAATACTTCGAAATATCTTAATATTATATAACACTAAAACAATTCACATGAAAAAATTATTGATTGCTTTTTTAATCATTTTTATTGCTGTACAAACCAATGCACAAAAATGGATTTCCTTATTCGACGGGAAAACCACTAATGGCTGGCATAGTTATGGCAAAACCACTGCAGGCGAAGCCTGGACGGTAGAAGATGGTATGATTGTATTTGATCCAGCAGCTAAGAAAGCAGGAAAATCAGGAGGGGATATTGTAACCAATGAAGGTTTTAAAGATTTTCATTTACAACTAGAATGGAAAATTGCTAAAAACGGCAATAGTGGTATTATCTTTTTTGTGCAAGATGATCCTACTAAATATAAAAATACTTGGCATACAGGACCAGAGATGCAAGTACTAGATAATGACGGACATCCTGATGCTAAAATTATTAGCCATAGAGCAGGTAATTTATATGATTTAATTGTAGGCAAAGAAGATGCAGTAAAACCATATGATCAATGGAATAAAGTAGATATTATATTTAAGAAAGATAAATTAGATCTTATTTTAAATGATGTTGTTGTGGTAAGTACACATGTTGGTGATGATAGCTGGAAGGAACTTATTAGAAGATCAAAATTTGCTAAAGGAGAATCGCCTGATTTTGGTAAGATATTCTCTGGACATATCGCCTTACAAGATCATGGAGACAAAGTGAGTTATAGAAATATTCGAATTCAAAAATTGTAATTCAGATAGTGCAAACTATTCATGAAGATTTTATGCGTCAGGCCCTCGTGCAAGCACAGAGGGCCTTTGACGTTGATGAAGTGCCTGTTGGTGCAGTGATAGTCATGCATAATAAAATTATTGCCAAGGCCTACAATCAAGTACAATTATTAAAAGATGTAACGGCGCACGCCGAAATTTTAGCCATCACTAGTGCTTGTGAAAACTTACAAGAAAAGTATTTACCAGAAGCCACCCTTTATGTTACACTAGAGCCCTGCTTAATGTGTGCAGGTGCTTTGTACTGGAATAAGATTGGCCATATTGTATTTGGCGCCTACGATCAAAAAAATAGTTACCGCAGGGTCACAGAAAAAAATCCTTTCCATCCTTCCACCACTATCGTTGGCGGCATTCTCCAAGACGAATGTGCTGGGCTGATGCAAGCTTTCTTTAAATCTAAGAGGTAATGCTGAAGTAATTTCTAAGCGCTACAATAAATATTGTTTCGAGACGAGCTTTCGAGCATGCGTAGAGCGAGACGAGAAACAAGTATTTATGAAGCGCTTAAATAAGTATACCTTATTCAAAATTGCTTTTATTTTCTAATTAAGGAAAAAAAGCCCGCAAGTAGCTTAAATCAGCGCAAAGCATTGTAATTTTGAGCTTCATTCACAAACACAATAAATAAAAAATATGTCATTTACACTACCTGCATTACCTTATGCACACGAAGCCTTAGAACCCCATTTTGATACTTTAACCATGCAAATTCATCATGGTAAACACCATCAAGCCTATGTAGATAATTTAAATAAGGCCGTTGCTGGTACACCGAATGAAGGAAAAACGATAGAAGAATTAGTAAAAGTAGCTGGCACTATTAGTCCTGCTGTTAGAAATAATGGAGGTGGACATTGGAACCATAGTTTCTTTTGGGCAAGCTTAGCACCTAATGCAGGTGGGGCTCCATCGGGCGCTTTAGGGGATGCTATCAATGCTGCTTTTGGAAGCTTTGATGCCTTCAAAGAAAAATTCGCTGCTGCGGGTATGACTCGTTTTGGAAGTGGATGGGCTTGGTTAATTGTTAAAGACGGAAAATTAGAAGTAAGCTCTACACCCAATCAAGACAATCCTTTAATGGATGTTGCTGAAGTAAAAGGTCATCCTATTGTAGGTGCAGATGTTTGGGAGCATGCTTACTATTTAAAATATCAAAATAGAAGAGCCGATTATTTAGCTGCTTTTTGGAATGTAGTAAACTGGTCAGTCATTGCCGATCGTTTTGCTGCTGCAAAATAATAGCTCAAGCATTTATACTCGAAACAATTTTATACTGAGAACCTGCAATTAAAAACTGCAGGTTTTTTTATGTCAACTTATGTAAAACTTGTTTGTATATAGAACTTGCATTTATGGAACTGGGTCATAGCCTTGACCACCGCCTGGCCTGCACTTACTTAATCTTTTGACTCCTAAATAAATACCTTTGATAGGACCATATTTTTCAATGGCTTCGCTTGTATAATGAGAACAAGAAGGTGTAAACCTACATTTACTAGCCCCCATCCATGGAGAGATCACGTATTGATAAATACGTATCAATACTATAAAAGGAAAGGCTATCATTTTTTTAAAACTAGGCAAGGTATCTTCTTTAATGGTTTAATTATTATAGTCTTATTTAACTTTATTTTTCTGAAGAAATTTTTTCAGCGTAATCATTATAAATTAATCATTTATTCAATTACGATTTATTCAATTTAGTAACCAATAAAGCTAGGGCTTCTTTTACTTTCGCTTGAATGACTGCTTGTGTTAATACAAGCCCATCGGTATATAAAAAAAATAAATTGACACGTTTATGGTCAAGACTAGCTTGACTTAAGAAATTAGGTTTTTCTAAACGATAGGCTTCTCTTAATAATCTTTTCACTCTATTACGTTGCACCGCTTTTCTAAAAGTTCTACTAGGTGCCCCCACCCCTGCTTGTAATAAGCTTGCAAGAGACGGGGTAATTGTAGAAGATGTAATTGGTTCAATCGTATAAATAAGTCTTATGGGAAATACATGAATTGCCTGGCCAGTAGAAAATAAATGTTGTGTTTGTTTTCTACTTTTTAATTTATCTGATTTCTGATATGTAAAAACCTTTGACAATAATGCAAAATTAAAGTGATAAAAAAAGTCCCTCCCGAATAACGGGAAGGACTTTAAAATTATTGAATTTATTTGTAATAGTTAGAAAGGGGTACTCCTAGATTAATCTTTCTTTAACCCTTTTTCGCTAGATACAGTTAGTTTTTTGCGTCCTTTCTTTCTACGGCTTGCTAATACTTTACGACCATTAGCAGATTCCATACGCTTACGAAAACCATGAACAGATTTACGACGACGTTTATGTGGTTGAAATGTACGTTTCATTTGATGTCTTTTACTTGCTTAGTTTCTTAAAATTGTTTCCACTTCAATAGCAGTCACCATACCACTACC
>JBILDC010000025.1:0-22058 GCA_044352855.1 Sediminibacterium sp.
CCCAGTTAATCATTCTCTTGCCGCGATAAATTTTTCCTTTCTTATATAAATCAACAAATACTTTAATAACCGATTCGTAATAGTCGGGGTCCATGGTAAAAGAAGTACGCTCCCAATCTAAACTGCATCCCATCTTTCTTAACTGTTGCAAAATAATGCCACCGTATTTTTCTTTCCATTCCCAAGCATAGCCTAAAAATTCATCTCTTGTTAAGGAAGATTTTGCAATGCCTCTTTCTCTTAACATAGCCACCACTTTTGCTTCAGTGGCAATAGAAGCGTGGTCCGTTCCAGGCACCCAACAAGGATTATATCCTTGCATACGCGCACGACGCACTAATATATCTTGAATAGTATTATTCAAACAATGCCCCATATGTAACACTCCGGTAACATTGGGTGGAGGTATAACAACGGTATAGGCTTTTTTATCATTGGGGGTACTATGAAAATAACCACTGTCTACCCAATGCTTGTACCACTTCAATTCTACTTCACCCGGTATGTAATTTTTACTCAATTCCATGCTTTGCGTCTTTTCCTATATTAAGCCACAAAAATAAGGAAAAGCGACAAGCAATAAGTTGCTAAAAAATACGAACTTAGCCACTTCATGGAATTTGCAGTTGTAGATATTGAAACCACAGGCAGTACCCCTCAATCGGCAGGGATTACTGAGATTGCTATTGTGATACATAATGGGGTGGAAGTGACGGGTAAATATGTGACTTTAATTAACCCTAGACATAAAATACCTCCTTTTATTGTAAATATGACGGGTATTAGCGATGAGATGGTGGCCGGCGCCCCTTTGTTTGAAGAAGTAGCTCCGCAGATTTACAATTTATTAAATGGCCGTGTGTTTGTGGCCCATAATGTTAGCTTCGATTATTCCTTTGTGCATTATTTATTAGGTAGGTCGGGCTTTCAGTGGTCGGCTCCTAAATTATGTACCATTAAATTAAGCCGCAGGGTATTTCCTGGTTTAGAAAAATATGGATTGGGTTCTTTGACTCGTGATTTAGGAATTAGAATAGAAGGAAGACACCGTGCTTGGGGAGATGCTGCGGCAACTGCTCAGGTGTTGACTATGGCGATTGAAAAAGAGGGAATGCAACCCATTCATAATTTACTTGCGAAAAAAGAGCCTAGAAAGAAATTAGCACCACGTACTGAAATGCCCAATGATAGGTCGGATGCTGAAGATTAGTTCAGACTTCGAAGATTATTCAAACAAACTTTACTGGAAGACTAATACTCCGCAGTCACCCCTGTATAATTATGCGGTGTAATAGCCTTTAATTCTTTTTTAATAGCAGCTGTTACTTTTAAGCCATCGATAAATTTATGCATCAGTTTTTTATCAATCTTATTTTTGCCTCTTGTTAAATCTTTCAAAGCTTCGTAAGGGTTAGGATATTTTTCTCGGCGTAAAATAGTTTGAATAGCTTCTGCCACCACTGCCCAATTGTTTTCCAAATCGGCCTGCATTTTTTCTTCATTCAAAATTAATTTACCCAATCCTTTTTCTAAAGAGTTTAAAGCAATGGTAATATGTCCCACTGGTACACCAATATTTCTTAACACAGTAGAATCGGTTAAGTCGCGTTGAAGTCGACTAATAGGAAGCTTGGCAGCTAAATGTTCAAGTATCGCATTCGCCATTCCTAAATTACCTTCTGCGTTTTCAAAGTCAATAGGGTTCACCTTATGCGGCATAGCGCTAGAGCCTACTTCTCCTTTCTTTGTTTGTTGTTTGAAATAATCCATAGAGATATAGGTCCAGATATCGCGGCTTAAATCAATTAAGATATTATTCAAACGCTTTAAAGTATCGCACTGTGCTGCGAAATGATCATAGTGTTCAATTTGTGTAGTGAACTGCATTCTTTGTAAACCCAATACATCGTCTACAAATTCATTACCTAGACTTACCCAATTCTTTTTAGGAAAGGCTATATGGTGTGCGTTAAAATTTCCGGTGGCACCACCAAATTTTGCAGCATAAGGAATAGCTGTAAATAATTCTACTTGATGATGTAGTCTTTCTACAAAAACCATTACTTCTTTACCTAAAGTAGTAGGAGAGGCAGCTTGGCCATGTGTTCGTGCTAATAAAGAAACCTTCTTCCATTTTTTGGCTAACTTATATAAATTGTTTTGCAAATTCATATAAGAAGGCAGCACTGTATTTTCCATCGCCTCTTTCCAACTAAGTGGAATGGCGGTATTATTAATGTCTTGAGAAGTTAAACCAAAGTGAATCCATTCTTTTAATTCACTCACCTTGTTTTTATCTAATACTTCTTTTAAAAAATATTCCACCGCTTTTACATCGTGGTTGGTAGTAGCTTCAATGGTTTTTATTTTTTCGGCGTCTGCTTCGCTAAAGTTTTTTACTACAGCAAGTAGAGATTTTCTTAGTGCAGGTGTAACTTTAAAAAATTTCTTATCTGCAAGAAATAAGAAATAATGGACTTCCACTAAAACGCGGTACTTGATTAGGCCAAATTCAGAAAAATAGGAGCTTAAAGCGGCAGTTTGCTTTTGGTAACGACCGTCAACGGGAGAGATAGCTGTAAGTTTCGACATTGGTTGATAATTTAAACAAGTAGTTAGATTCTTAGAAAAAAGGTTTTTCTTTGTGCAAAGTTAATTCAATTGGACAAAAAATGGCGCATAGGCGCGGTAAGTTATTTAAATACCCGCCCATTATTACTAGGAATGGAGCAGAGCCCTTTTAAAGAAAGGATAGATTTAATGAAGTCTTACCCTGCTCAAATAGCCCAAGCTTTATTGGATGATACCATTGATATAGGCCTTGTTCCTGTGGCCATTATGCCTTTATTGAAGAACCCGCAAGTTATTTCTAAATATGTGATTGGTACAGAGGGGAAAGTGGCTTCAGTGGCTTTATTTAGCCAAGTATCCATAGATCAAATTCAAAAGGTTTATTTAGACTATCAAAGTAGAACCTCGGTAGCCCTTGCTAAAATTCTATTTAAGCAGTATTGGAATAAAGAGGTGGAGTTTTTAATAGCCACTGAAGGGTATATAAATGAAATTTCGGGCACTACCGCAGGGGTTATTATTGGAGACCGCGCCTTGACTAGTTTAAACCGTTTTGAGCATATTTATGACCTAGGCTTGGCTTGGAAAACATACACAGGACTACCCTTTGTATTTGCTGCCTGGGTGGCAAATAAACCCATTCCTGCTGAATTTATAGAGGCCTTTGATGTAGCCAATGGATATGGTTTGAATCATTTGGATGAAGTAATATCTTTAATACCTGCTAATGAGCAAGAATATGATTTGTATAAATATTATACTGAAAATATTAGCTACAAACTTACCCCTGAGAAAAAAAAGGGGTTGGAGCTATTTTTAGAATTAATCAAAAATAAATAACATGAATCTAATTGATAAAGCCATTACGCTAGCTTCATATTTAAGACAGCCTGAAAAAAGAAGGTTAATAAAAATTGCTAAAACTTTCAAAGGTCTTAAGGGTATTGAAATTGGAGGGCCAAGTAATATTTTTAGCATTAGAGGAGCAATGCCTGTTTATTTATTTGCTGAAAAAGTAGATGGAGTTAATTTTTCCAATAAAACAATTTGGGAAGGGAAAATCAAAGAAGGGGAAAATTATAATTATTATAAAAATCTTTTTGGGTTCCAATATATTGCAGAAGGTTCAGATTTGAGTTTGTTAAAAGACAATCAATTTGATTTTTTATTATCTAGCCATTCATTAGAACATATTGCAAATCCAATCAAAGCATTAAATCATTGGTGCAGAATTTTGAAAGAAAGCGGCAGGCTCGTTTTAATTTTACCAGATAGTAGTGTCACTTTTGATCGAAAACGCCCAATTACTAAGTTAGAACACTTGATTGAGGATTATAATAATGATGTTCAAGAAGATGATGAAACCCATTTCAAGGAAGTAATTGATTTGCACGATATGGATTTAGACAAGGCTTTAGGCTCAAGAGATATTCTTAAAGAAAGAACAATTCAGAACTTATCCTATCGGGCAGTGCATCACCATGTTTTTAACTTTGAGCTAATCAAAGAATTGCTATCATACACAGGCTTTGATGTGGAGTTTCAACAAAATTTTCACCCTTTTCATTTAATTACTATAGCGACAAAAAAATAAAGTGTTTAGTAGCTTTATTAGTTGGGGTCTAAGATTAATTTTTCTTGAATAGCTTTAAAAAATTATTCTTAAAAAAGGAGTTGAATAATGACAATACTTCAGGAGATGGGTTAATCCATTTTACTAAAACATAAAAAGAAACACTAAAGGTTGCAGATTGAATAAATATATTCAAAACTAAGTTATTAGCCATTGGCAATTGATGGACTAAAAGCATAAGTAGAATACTTGAAATTAAAAATATACCATGTCTCCAGGTATAGGGTTGCAAGTTAAATTTTCTATTTAAAAATCCAAATCGAACACTATTGTATAAAGTAAGGGCTACTAAGTTTGAAAAGGCCAAACCTTCAAGTCCATAATTTTTGATTAAGAAATAGTTCAATGGGAGCGAAAGAATGATATAAGATAGATTTGTAAAAAAATCAAATTTCCAATAGTTGGATGTACCAATAATTTGACTATTAACACCTGTACCTAAATCAATTAATTTGGCTAAGCCTAAAATAAAAATAAGTTTGGGTAATTCGTCGTAGCCACCACCATACTTATTACTGATGAAATTTAAAAAAGTAACCAGGTTATCTATGTTTAACCATATGAGTCCAAATAACAGAAGGCCAATGGCTAGTAAGTTAGATACACTTTTATGATAAATATTTTTGATATTGGCCATGTCTTTATTTTTCCATGACTCTGCTAAAATAGGAATGGTAATGGAGTTTAAACTACGCTGAGGAATTTCTAATATCGCAGAAACATAAGTGGCAATTGCGAAAATGGCAGTATCACTTAAGCCTCTCAATCCAAATATTAAAAAAGTATCATTTGTTTTAGCTAATAAATTAAAAAACTGGCCTGCGAAAACAAACAGCGCAAAATTAATCATCCTTCCTTTTAATCTTCTTGTGACACTGCTTATTTTAAAATTCCTAAGCGAAAACTCTTTGGTTTGTATTAGCGTATATAAAAGAATTAAGACAGGGATTAAATAGATGCCACTAAATAGCATTATAAAAACGGGAAGACTTATAAATTTAAAACCAAAGGCTAAAATAAGTATTGTAGTTAAAATTCTAATAAGCGTTTCTTTAAGAAAGTTAGTAACAACTCCTTTTCTTAAACCCATTGCAAAACCTTCTAGCCATATAAACATTAAAATGAAAAAGGTATAGGGATAGATATAGTTAAAGTAGAGCGCTAGATCAGGTGATTTGCCTAATTTTCTTACGATAAAATCTTTTTCTTGCCAACCAATGAGTAATAGCAACCCAAACCCCATTAAATTCACTATTAAAGTGATAAAGGGGAGCTCGTTTTTTTTAGGGCCTAAGTACTGATTGTAAAAGGGGTAAAATTTATATACAACGGGAAGTGTACCTAAAGTGCAAAATATGGATAGGGTAGCACCAATATCAATCATGGCTCTTACAAGTCCTTGGTCCGATTTTGAAAAGAATAGCGGAAAAAGCACCAATAAATTAAAGGCGCCAATAACAAAGCCAATCATTATAAATAATGACGATTTCATGCCTTGTTTTTGAATGATTCCCATATTACAAATATATTCTAATTGTTTTATAACTTACCCATCTTTCCTCTTAAGAAGTCTGTATAACCTTTAAATATAAATTTCATATGTAAAAACGGATTCCCCCCATATAAAATACCATTTTTAATTTCATTACTTATAATTAATAATGTAAAGTGTTTCTTAAATTTTGGGTGTTTTTTTCTTATATAAAGATAGTTCCTTACAATATAGTATAATCTAGAAGGAGTGTGAACTATTCTATCATGTCTTTGAAATAAGGGAGTTATAATTTTACGAATTTCTCCCATTTTGTGATTTAATAGCAAGTCATTAAAAAGTATTGTTTTTAGATTGTGACGCCAAGCTGTGAAGCAAAAATCAATATCAACATTATCTATAAAAAGATTTTCGTCAAATTCTAATTCTTTATTTAGCGCTCCTAAATTAATGATGCTTCCAGAAGTAATTAGTTTATTATTATTATTATTATTATTATTCGGCTTTGCAGTATTTAATTCTTTTACATTATGAGCAATCCCATACATAGCAACCTCGTCTTTTAATGGATATTTTTCGATTTTTAATTTATAATCAAATAGTTCTTTAGGATTAAATGAAGAATCTTGATCCATAGTCAATAAATACTCATATTTATCCAATTTAGCCATTTGAATAGCTTCATTTAATCTTTCTGCAATACCTTTATTTTCACCGGTATGTACATATAACATTTTGCTTTTTATTGATTCCGGCAGCGAGATATTATCAATGGGTGAATTATTGAATATATATAGTTTTTCAATTCCATCTATATAGGTAAGTATATTATCGACAAGATCATCATCTGGGTTGTATATAATTATTGCCCCTGCTAATTTCATTTTACTTATTTTTGTATTATGTTAGAGCCATTAATTTCAATTTGCATACCTGCTTATAAGCGGATAGATTACTTGAAAAGACTGTTTGAGTCTATCTCGACACAAAACTACAAAAATTTTGAAGTAGTTGTTACGGACGATAGTGGTAATGACGATACTGTTGAAAACTTTATTAATTTGAACTTATTTAGTTTTAAGCTAGTATATATTAAAAACCCCAAGCCTTTAGGTAGTCCATTAAATTGGATAGAATCTTTCAAGCACGCTAAAGGAGATTGGATTAAAATTATGCATGACGATGACTATTTTGTTAATGAGCATTCACTAAGCAGTTTTGTTAATGAGATTGATGAATCAGTAGATTTAATATTCTCTGCCTACGTAGTTGAAGATGAATTGAATAAGACGGTTAAAAATATGGTTATTACTAAGAGTGCTTTCAATAACATTTTAGTTAAACCAATGAGATTATTTGCAAAAAATATTTTAGGACCGCCAACTGTAATTTTTTTTAAAAGGAGTATTACTGATACTTTTGACCCAAGACTAAAGTGGATTGTTGATTGGGAATTTTATATTAAAGCAGCTTTGAAGTATAATTTAAAATATATTAATACGCCATTAGTTGTTGTGAGTTATAACGATACTCAAATCACAAATTCTTGTGTATTAAACCCTGATGTTGAAATTCCAGAAATAATGATACTTTATTCAAAGTATGGAGATATGCTTTTTAGAGATATTATTTTGTTTGATGCTTGGTGGAGGTTAATTAGAAATTTAAAAATAAAAAATATAGAACAATTCTCCTTATACACTAGTTTACCTATACCCAAATCAGTTGAAAACATTATTATTTTTCAATCTGTAATACCATTTCAATTATTGAAAATGGGCGTTTTCTCAAAATTATATATGACCTGTTGTTATATTTATAATAGACTTGTTAATTAATAACTAAGTTGTTATATTGTTTACAAAAAACTTCCATACTAAATTTTTCTTTTGCTATTTGTTTACTTTTCTCTCCGAAAGTTTTTCTTAAATCTGGATTTTCGTATAATTTTAAAATATGATCAACCCCTTCTTTAATAATGTCTAACTCATTAGTGGCATTAATAAGAAGCCCATTTTGATTGTGAATAATATAATCTGGAATGCTGTTGACATCAGTTGAAACTACTACTTTTCCATGTGCCATCATCTGCATTACAACAACTGGCAGCCCTTCATAAGAAGATGTCATAAGTAAAACGTCCGATTTCTGATAGATTTCTTCTAATGCGCTTTCGTCATTTATGCTACCATGAAAATTGCAATAGGGGTAATGTTCTGGATTAATAATCTTATCAACATCTCCAACAAAATTAAATTTGATAGGTTTATTAGTTTGGTGAATATTTTTTGCAATTTCTGCCACTAAATGAACCCTTTTTTGTAATGCACCCCTGCCTATAAAATAAACTTGTAAAATGTTATTTGTGTTATTTGGGTATTCGGCAATTTCTAATGCGTTTTCTATAAAATGTAGCTTAGTAAAATAGTTTTCAGGAATATTATTTTCTAAATATTGGTTTTCAATTTTATCTTTTAGCTTTTGTGTGCTGAAAACTCTTGTACTTATTTGATCTATGAATCCAATAGTGTATTTATTCCATGTGTCTACATGAAGTATTTCAATTCTTTTAATCTCTTTACTCAAGTGAGGGATTACTTTGTAAAAATAGATGCATTCTCCTCCAATAACTGCTTCAATTTTTTGTTGTTCTGCCCATTTAGCGATTATGCCTCTATAAATAAAATTCATAAAATGGAATGACTTATTATCAATCAACTTATGAATGTCAAATAATATTAAATTAAGTTTGTCGTATTTATATTTAAATTGGTTGTTTTTACTCTTTTTAGAAAATATGATTAAAGGATTTTTATCCTTTAAGCAATTCGCTAAATCGATATTTACTTGAATAGAACCTCCTATATCAGCATTAGGATACAATAAGAAAACCTTATGCTTAGTTTTTAATGGACGTAAAGTAGCATAAAGTTTACCCATGAGCACAAATGGGTACATTATAACTAATTCAGCAATTAGTTTAATATTTATTCTTTTGGTACTCATTTTTTTGGGAAATATTTAGAAAGAAGTTTTTCAATATATTCCTCATTTATTTTTATTTTCAAAATATTTATAACATCCTCTGCAGTAGTAGTATTAATGATTGGCTCGCTTCCTTTTTCAATTATTTTGTAGTTGCTTGTCTTGTTAAAATATTTATCAATTACAGTAATAATTGTCTGAATTTTATAGTTTTTAGGATTTGCTATATTAATTATACTGTTGATATATTTTTTTTGTTTAATAATATAATCACATATTTTAAACATATCTTCTATATCAATTATATTCCTATATGAATTATTCCATAATTCATATTGCTCATCTTTCTTTATTTTATCAATAAAGTAATTGAAAAAAGTGGATGTATTTTTTGTAAAGCCAATTGGATTGGAGACTCTAAATATTAAATGATTTATATTTTTACCAATAATTAACTCTTCCATTTTTAATTTATGTAAAACATAGGGGGTACTTTTTGTTTGGGTATCATATATACTACATGTACTAAAATATATAATAATCTTCTCTTTGTATAAAGTAGTTATTTCATTTAAAAGCTGCTCTTCTCTTTTAAATGCAGATTCATCCATATTTGTAGAATCAGAGACGCCAGATGCGAAAATGACATAGTTATCATTTCCTTTATAATCTCTAAATACATTAGCAATTAATCCATTCCCAATAATCATTTTTTGATTTTTATTTTATCCTACTTTTTTACTTAAAATCTCAATCATTTTATTTATATAAATTCCAGGTAGCTTAAAAATTCTAAGTAATTTATTTAAGTGTATAATAATTTGTAACATTAATTTTTCAATTGATGTTATTTTATTTTTATTTTCAAATGAATATACACCTGTCATTTTAGATGATGGTTTTGTAATTATACCTTTTTCAATTACAACAATACTATCATAATAGTGGATTGATTTTGCGCTTTTTGTAAAACTATCTACTTGTAAATTATTTTCTTCTGAATGAAAAGCGTTTAATTTATCAATTAAATTTTTTGCAAATTCAATAAATGTGCCTTTTCTTTTGTGACCTCCACCATAAGATAGCCAATAGGATGTATGCACATCTTCGCAGAGGTAAACGCCATCATCTTTTATTTTATCAAATAAAATATTAAATGTTGTTATTTGTTGTTTTTGTGTATGTCCCCCATCATCAATTAATATATCTATGGGACCCGTTATGTCATATATTGATTCTAAGAAATTTTCATCTTCTTGAGATCCGATTATAATATTAGTATTTTCTTCTTCTAGTAATTTGCATCTTGTGTCTATATCTATTCCCCATATTTTAGCTTTTGGGCCAAAGTAAGATCTCCACATTTGAAGACTACCACCTTGGAATACACCTATTTCTACAATAGTAATTTCTTGTCCTTTATATTTACTGAAATGCCTATCGTAAACATCGAAATAATGTTGATATTTATTAATCAACCTTTTGTCATTTTTTTCGAAATATTGTTCTAATTCATTCATAATTATTTATTTTTTAATATATAATTCTTGCTTCCACCTTTTTAAGGTATTCAATAGTACTTGTAGATACTGTCTTCCTCTTCTCCTTAAATGGTATTGACAAAACTTCTATCCATCCTTTAATAAACCCAATTAAATCAAATTTAGACTTCAGCAAGAAGAACAAAGACCACATAATAACAGTTGTTAAATAGCATGACAAAGGTAAGTATCTCCAGGCCACTTTTGTTTTATTCACCCACATGCCTCTTAATTTATTAGACTTAGTTTGTCGTCCTTCAGGCGATTCTTTATGTAATAAAACAATATCTGCAATGTATTTGATGGTATAGCCTTTATCTATCAGTCTATAACTCAAATCGTATTCTTCCATTCCGTAAAAAAAATCGGTAGGGAATGCGCCTGCTTTAATAAAGGCTTCTTTTTGTATAATATTGCCACAACCTGCAAAATAATAAGTATCAAATCTGTGTAGGGTTTTTCTTTTTTCAAAAGACTTGTGTGGGAAACAATTAATCTGAAATTCTTTATTTTGAAAGTACAATATTTTCATTGCTAATATGCCAGCATTGGGGTTCTCTTTTACAGAGGTATTGATACGTTCTAAAACATCAAAATCTTGAAATTCTGCGTCGTCATCAATTAAAACTAGTATAGGTGCTGTTGATTGCTCAATGGCAAAATTTCTCCCTCTAGATACCCCTAAATTTTCTTTAGATTCTATGAATTTAAAAGGGGTAGAGGTATGTTCTTGTATAAATGATTTTACTTCATCATAAGATTCAGTAGAATTATTATTAACAATAATCACTTCTTCTAATAATTCTTTTTGGGATCTAAGCTTCTCAATATTCATTGCTAAAGCCAACATATCTGCTGGCCTATTATAAGTAATAATAATTATAGCAATTTTATTCATAAGTGCTTAAATACTTTTTTGCTTATTTCTGAAAGCTATCAATATCATAGCTGCTATACTTAACCATAATAAAATAGAAGCAAATGTACTTGCCACTATAGCATTTTTAATAGTAATCGGTTTGAACTCAAAACGAATGGAATGATTGCCTGCAGGTACTACTAAAGCTCTTAAAACATAGTTTGTTTTTACTATAGGGGCTTCTACATTATCGATATAAGCCTTCCAACCTAAATTGTAATAAATTTCACTAAAAACTGCTAGTTGTTTTTTAGTAGAGCTACTTGTATAGTTTATTTCATCATTTTTATTATTCACAAGTGCAATACTTGCATTCTCATCAAACTCTAAATTATTCAAAGACTCTATTTTATCTTTTTGTTCTATGATGGCTGTGTCCTTTGGATTAAAATTATCTAAGCTTTTCATTACTTCTGCTGGGCCTTTTTCAACTTGAATACCTTTTACAAACCAAACATTTCCCAAGGCGTCTTTATTCGGGATGGTATCATTGGCAATATTTCCAGAGATAACATACTTTGTATTTAACATATTCACGGTAGGCATACAATTTGGGAACTTATACCATTGATTTTCGATAAGGTCTTGATAAATACTCAATTTGGCTGCATGATATCCTCCAACTGTTTTATGATTATAAGCAACTATGGCACCACCATTAAATGCATTATTAATGCCGCCTCTCATATCTAATACTCTATAATGAGTAGTATCTTTTTTCAAAGCAATATCAATGGGGCTTAAGGCAAACGTATTTTCATTTTCAGCAGCCTCAATAAAGCTATCAGACTTTAAATATTTTAAGTTCACTTGAAATAAATCTATCATAGATAGAACGCCAAAGCCAACTAATAAAATAGTTTGGTTAATTACTTTTTTAATGGCTAAAAACACCAAAGCAAAAATTAAGAGTACATAAATAAAGAATTTTACGACATCGCCTTCAATCATCCCTTTTCTATCAGTTGCAATAGCATTCACTAAATCACGCGCAGGTGTTTCGAAAACCGCTCTTTGATTTGCATCTGGAATTTTAGCTACCTGTTCAATTAAATTTCTTTCGCCTTCGCTTTTAAAATCGCTGGTGAAATAGATTGATAAAACACTTAGAAGAATAATGCCAGTTAGTATAAAACTTAATTTATATTTTTTTGTAATATTTTTTAAGCTAGTTTCAGTAGCAATTTCAGCCATACCATATAGGGCCATAATACCTAACAGTAGAGTAGGTATAACCATAATCATACTAGGTGCTCTAAACTTATTATAAAATGGTATATTATTTAATATAAATACATTGAAAGATTCTAAATAACTTCCAGCACTTAATAAAAATGAAAGAATAATGGTTGCTGCTATCCACCATTTGTGTTTATTATTTTTTACAGAAAAACCAAGTAGTGCAAAAAAGCAAATGATAACACCTACATAAGGAGGCCCTGCTGTGAAACCGATGCCGCCCCAGTAAAATGAAATAAAGGATTGTAATTGTTGAGCCACCTCAGGCTGCATTTGTTGCAAGGCTTCTATTGCTTTTGAGTTTGCAGGATCAATAGCATTAGGGTCGCTTGCCCCGCCATAAATATGAGGGAACATTAATACCAGCGGTTCCGATTTATACATGCTATAACTTAAAGCATAGTCTTTGTTTAAACCTGTAGAAGTGGTTTTAGAGTCTTTGGTAATTAATTTACTTCCACCTCTGATAGATTCTTTGCCATATTCATAAGTACTTAATAATAATGGAGCATTAACTGCTAATCCAATAATACCTGCAGTAATACCAATGCCTAAAGTTTTTAAAATATGGGTATACTCTTTATTTTTAATCCATATAATAAGAAAGTAAACAGACATTATTATTGCAATAAGTACACCATAATAGTCTATTTGAATATGGTTTCCTTGAATAAGAAGTACTGTTGCAACGGAAGTTAATATGCCTCCAAGTAAATATTTCTTTTGGTATAAAACCAGTAATGACCCAATGAATAAAGGTAAATAAGCAATTGAATGCATTTTAGTAATATGTCCAACGGATACAATAATGGGGTTATAAGTTGCATAACTATATCCTAATGCGCCAATGATACTAATGATGGTATTAAAACCAAGAACTTGAGCTAAAAAGTAAAAACATATACTGGCTAAGAAAAATAAACTAATGGGTTCTGCTAATCTTAAAGTTAATAGTTGATCAATCCAGCCAACTGAATATTCGAAACCGCCCACTCCTGTAGTTTGATAAGCCGGCATACCTCCAAACATACTATTGCTCCATAAGGGGGTATAGCCATATTTTTCTTTGAATGAAAATGCGTCCTGCGCCATTCCTTTCCATTGGGTAATATCTGATTGCTGCAATACCTTACCATCCAAGGCGGGCTTACAATAAATAATGGCTACAATGGCGAAGATGGCTACTGCGATAATATGGGGTAGGGCCGACTTGAAAATAGACTTCAACATATTCATATATTTATACCAACAAACCTACGACTAAAAAGGCTTTTTAAGTAATTTTAGTACCTTGTAAATATTAACAAATAGAATGAAAAACAAGACCTCTTTTGCCTTTATCTCCAAGCTTGCCGTTATATGCAATGCCTTCTATTTATTTACAACCGCTTTTCTGTTTTTATCATGGTTGAAAATACCCGCAGATATAGCTAATTTCATGGCCGTTTTAGGACTTGAAATGGCCCCTTTTGTGAACTTAGTATTTGTTATTTGGTTTATCATTAATCTTCTCAGAAAAAAACAGATGGATTTACCTAAATGGCAAACAATTATTAACCTTTTGATGTTATTGTTACAAATTACCTTACTTATTATTTAAATTGAATTATGATTCATTCCATTTTAAAAGACAAGCCCACTAAATTATTTCTAGGCATCACCGCTTTTTTTGTGGCCAATGCCTTAATTGCTGAATGTATTGGAGGTAAAATATTTTCTTTAGAAAAAGTATTTGGCATGGCCCCATCTAATTTTACTTTATTTGGAGTGCCTAATCTTTCTTTTAATTTAACCTGTGGTGTTTTGTTATGGCCACTTGAATTTGTGATTACCGATATAGTGAATGAATATTTTGGCCCAAAAGCAGTGCGTAGAATTAGTTATACTGCGGTGGCTTTAATTAGCTATGCTTTTTTAATGTTTTATGTAGCTATGAATGTTGCACCTGCACAATTTTGGGTAGAATCTAAAACTGCAGATGGCATACCTAGTATGCAATTGGCATTTGAATCTATCTTTGGACAAGGCATGTGGATAATACTTGGAAGCTTAATTGCCTTTTTAGTAAGTCAGTTTATTGATGTATATGTTTTTCACAGAATTAAAAAAATGACGGGAGAGAAAATGATATGGTTACGCTCCACAGGTTCTACCTTAGTTTCTCAATTGGTTGATAGTTTTGTAGTTTTATTTATAGCCTTTAAAATAGGCAATGGCTGGAGCTGGTCTACAGTGCTGGCTGTTGGTGTAGTAAATTACATATACAAGTTTACCATGGCCATTATATTAACACCTTTAATTGCTTTTATTCAAGGAAGAATTGAAAATTATGTGGGGCATGATTTAGCCAAGAAAATGAAATTGCAAGCAATGGGGCTGGAGAATGAGGTTTAGAAACTTTGTTTCAAAATTTGAATAGCTACTTTATCAATAGGTAGGCTCATGCAGTCTTCATTCAAACTTTCAAAATCAACCCAACGGAAGGATTCAAATGTTCCTTTTTTATCAGCAATTTGTGCTGGGCTAAAGTCAAAATTTTTCTCACTGGTTTTAATCTTTGCAGTATCTGTGCTATGCACTATGTAATAAATAGAAATGATTTGGTCTTTTTTATTGAAGGCCGATATTTGAAAAAAATCGGTAGTATATAAATGAGCACCTACAGTTACTGTAATACCCGTTTCTTCCACAAATTCTCTTGCCAAACCATCGCGTGTGCCTTCTCCAAATTCAAGCCCGCCTCCAGGAAGCTTGGTAAAAAACTCTCCTTTAATATATTCATCGCTCACGAGTAATCTATTTAAAGGGTCTAGTAATAAGCCATACACACGAACATTGAATAACGCCATAAAAAACTATTAAAGTTTGAATTGAATTTTCAGTAATTTATTTTGCAGTAAATTTTTTGATTAGTTTTTTTAAATATCTAAAGCACCGTTAAAAACAAAGGTACCAGGGCCCATTAAATAAATATTGTCAAAAATATTATCTCCTCTGTTGTTAAAGCTTACGGCTAATTTTCCGCCTAGGGTTTCAATATTTATTTTTTGTTCGCCTAATTTTTCTATACCTGCAATTAAGGCAGAAGCGGTTACGCCGGTGCCACAACTAAAAGTTTCATTTTCCACACCACGCTCATAGGTTCTAACAAAAAGTTGTCCTTCCTCTTGTTGAACAAAATTTACATTAATACCTTCTGCTTTAAATCTTTCGTTGTAGCGAATCATTTGCCCTAGTCCCAGAATATCTACACTATTAACATTATCTACAAATTCAATATAATGAGGAGAGCCTGTGTTTAACACATAAAAAGTGACGTCGCCTTCAATATTTTTTTCAACTGATTTTACATCAATCATTTTTAAATGCACCCAACCTTCAGCATCAATTTTTGATTCATGTGGGCCATCAATGGCTATAAAGGAGTAAGTATCTTTTTTAATGCCTTGGTCAAAAGCATACTGCGTTAAACAGCGGCCACCATTACCACACATAGAACCTTCCTTTCCATTGGCATTATAATAAGTCATAGAAAAATCATAGCCTGCTGCAGTGCCTAGTAGCATTAAGCCATCAGCGCCAATGCCTTTTCTTCTATCACAAATAAATTCAATTTGGGCTTCGCTTAATTTGATATTGCCTGAACGATTATCGATAATTACAAAATCGTTCTGCGTGCCTTGGTATTTTGAAAAGGGTATATTCATTTTAGTATTTAACTTTTTATATTAATTCGGATCTTACTAATAATTTTTTGTCTACTAATTATTTAGCGGCTCTTTTAAATGCCTGCAATAATACCCAATGATTTTTGTATCATATGATCTACCGCCTTGCCCATATCCTTGCTATATTCTTTCTTTACTCTATTGGCAATAATGACATTAATACTTAAACATTGATGCCCTAATAAATTACATAAACCATAAATAGCAGATGTTTCCATTTCAAAATTAGCAATTCTATGTTGGCCGTATTTAAAGCTGGTCATTTGATCCACTAGATTGGGCATTTTTAAAGGAAGTCTTAGAATGCGTCCCTGAGGGCCATAAAAACCAGGACAAGTAACTGTAATGCCATGACTATATCCTTCTGTAAAATGTTTTAGTAAGCCTGCACTTGCGGTGGCAATATAAGGTTGAATTTTATGCGCAGTAATTTTTGTATGCTCATCAAAAGCAGCTAAGATGGCTTTTTCTTCTTGGTTATTTTCCTTCTCATAAAAATGTAAAAGATTATCAATGCCTAAGCCATGGGTGCCGGCTACTAATTCATTCACACCTACTTCACCTTGCAAAGAACCACAAGTACCCATACGAATAATAGAGACCGATTTTTTTTGATCATTAATGATTCTTGTATCAAAATTTATATTCGCTAAAGCATCTATTTCATTTAAGGCAATATCAATATTATCTGGGCCAATGCCTGTGCTTAAGACTGAAATTCTTTTTTGTCCAATAGTGCCGGTATGGGTAATAAATTCTCTATGCGCTAGTTTATGTTCAATGCGGTCAAAGTATTTACTCACTTCTGCAACTCTTTCAGGGTCGCCTACGGTGATAATAGTGTCCGCAATCTCTTCTGGACGAACATTTAAGTGATAAATGGCTCCGCGGTCGTTAATGATGAGTTCTGATGCGCCAATTGCCTGCATATTGAATTATTTATGACACAAATGTCGTTTAAATAGGAATAGCTGTAAAATTCTTTTATAATTAAGTTCTTTGCGTTATTTTCGCGTTCTAGATTAGGGTCGGGTGGCCGAGTGGCTAGGCAGAGCTCTGCAAAAGCTCCCACAGCGGTTCGAATCCGCTCTCGACCTCACTAAAAAAGTAAAACCCTTACAATTTGTACGGGTTTTGCTTTTTCTAATCGAAGCGATAATTAATTAATATGAAATATTCTCAACCCATTGGCATTCTACTTTGTTTATTACTTATTTATACTACTACACAACCTTTAGTAGTAATTGAAAGTAGAAATTGGATAATAACAGGATGGGACCCTGCAGGAAGTAGTTTTGGTCAGGCTGGTAAGTTCTTAAGTTTTTTCGCAGTCATCAGTTTAATCTTTTTTGCTTTACCTTATATATGGGCAAAGCGGTTCAATATGGTATTCGCTGCCTTGCTTTTAGCATGGAGTTATAGAAATTTTTTAATTATGTCTACCTGTCTAATGGGAGAGTGTCCGCAAAAGCAGTGGGCCTTGTATGCTTGCATACTAATTTCTGCAGGCATATTAATTATGACTTTTTTACCTAAGATAAAAGTTTCAAGCCAGCCCCAATAATTGCGATTGCTTCGTCAATTTGTTTTTCAGTTATAATTAAAGGAGGTGCAAATCTTATCTTATCTCCATGGGTTGGTTTAGCGAGTAAGCCTAAATCTTTTAAGTGTAAACATAAATCCCAACTTGCATCAGGGTTCTCATGTTTAATTACAATAGCATTCAATAAACCTTTGCCTCTAATGGTGGTAACAAATGGAGAATGCAAATTCGCAAGTCCTGCTCTTAATCTTTCTCCCATTTTTTCAGCATTCTCTGCCATCTTCTCCGACTTCAATACTTCTAACGATTTTATGGCCACTGCACATGCCAATGGATTTCCACCATAGGTAGAACCATGTTCGCCTGGTTTAATTTGCATCATTATATTATCGTTGGCAAGTACTGCTGAAATAGGAAGCGTTCCACCACTTAATGCTTTACCTAGTATTAAAATATCGGGTTTTACATTTTCATGATCGCAGGCTAGCATTTTACCCGTTCTAGCTAAACCGGTTTGAATTTCATCAGCAATAAATAAAACATGGTACTTATCACATAAGTCACGTACTGCCTTTAAATATCCATCATCCGGAATGACAACACCGGCTTCTCCTTGAATAGGCTCTACCATAAAGGCTGCCACTTCTTTATCTTTTAATGCTTCTTCTAAAGCTACTAAATCATTATAGGGTACTAAGCCAAAGCCTGGCATATAAGGACCAAAACCTTTAAAGCTAGAAGGGTCGGTTGATGATGAAATGGCAGCTAATGTGCGTCCCCAAAAATTTCCTTCCGCAAAAATTATTTTCGCTTTATTTTCAGCAATACCTTTTACATTGTATCCCCAACGACGTGCTAATTTAATAGCCGTCTCTCCGCCCTCCACACCTGTATTCATGGGAAGTACTTTATCGTATCCAAAATAGTTGGTGATGTATTTTTCATACTCGCCCAATAAATTATTATGAAAAGCGCGAGAAGTTAATGTGAGTTTACTGGCCTGTTTTTGTAAAGCTTCGATAATGGCGGGATGGCAATGCCCTTGATTCACGGCAGAATAGCCACTTAGAAAATCGAAGTATTTTTTACCATCTACATCGTATAAATAAACACCTTCGCCTCTTTCAAGAACTACTGGAAGTGGGTGGTAATTATGAGCGCCATATTGTTCTTCCAATGCTAAATATTTAGCAGCATTAGAACTAATAGTTGAATGAGTCATTTCTTTAAATTAAATGAATGGAAATTATATTGTTGAGAAAACTGTATACAAATGCGAAAAACGAATTTCGCTTGCATACAAAAAATAGGAGGTGGTTAAACTACCCCAAGGGATGATTGAGTAAATCTAGGTTTCTATGTAAAAAACTTCCAGTGTTCATAGTGCTAAGTTAGTTTTTTTAGATCAAATTCCCGTATTTTGGGCTTACATTCGCAAAAACAATTACATTGAAACCGCTAGTCTCTATAGTCATACTAAATTATAATGGGGCCGGTTATTTAGCAAAATTCTTGCCATCCGTTTTATCCACTCAGTATGAAAATTTTGAAGTGGTGGTGGCCGACAACGGCTCTTCCGATAACTCCATTTCTTTAGTAAAAGAAAAATTTCCAACTGTTAAAATAATTACGAATAATACGAATGAAGGTTTTGCAGGTGGCTACAATTGGGCCTTACAAAAAGTAAAGGCCGAGTATTATGTTTTATTAAATTCAGATGTGGCAGTGGATCCACATTGGATACAGCCCTTGGTAAATTTATTGGAGTCCAATAAAACTATTGCAGCTTGTCAACCTAAAATTTTATCTTTTAATAATAAGGAAGTATTTGAATATGCAGGGGCGGCAGGAGGTTGGATAGATGCTTTGGGTTATCCTTTTTCAAGAGGACGCGTATTTGATGTTTGTGAAAAAGATAATGAGCAGTACGATACTGCAGCGCCGATATTTTGGGCCACCGGTGCTTGTATGATGATTCGCTCTGAATTATTTCATGCGATGAATGGTTTTGATGCAAGCTTCTTTGCACATCAAGAAGAAATTGATCTATGTTGGAGATTACAATTAGCAGGGTATAAAATTTATGCTTGCCCGCAATCGGCAGTTTATCATGTGGGTGCAGGTACCTTACCAAGAGGTGGTCGTAAAGTGTTTCTGAACTTTAGAAACAACTTAATCATGCTCACTAAGAATTTGCCTTTATCCTCACTTATATGGAAATTGCCTGCTAGGTTTAGTTTAGATGCTATTTCAGCCTATAAGGGCTTATTAAGTGGCGATACAAGCTTCTTTTTTGCTATTGCCAAAGCGCATTTTGCTTATATGGGCTATGTTTTATCAGGTAAATTGAAAAGAACTAAATCACCCAAAGCCTTGGAAACACTAGAGGGTGTTTATCCTGGATCCGTGGTTTATCAATACTTTATTAAAAACAAGCAATATTTTAGTAAAATAGTGACCAAACTAGCTCATTATTAAGAACTTGTTGCTATTTTTGCATCCGTAAATAAACAATATGTCACACGATTTACAAGATAATACAGCAGAAAAAGATATCGCCACTAACTGGGTAAGTTCTTCTCGATTCTTTTTCTATGTGTCTATTTTTGCTATACTAGCATTGGTTTTAGGTAATTGTAGTCAACTATACAATAGCCGTTTTGTTAAACCCAATCCAGAAGTGCAAACTAGCTCACAGTATAAGCCTGAGTATAAGTAAGAAAAAAAATTTGTTTAAGAGCGCTGTTTCGTTATTTTTGCAGTCCTAAAAATAGTTCTTATACAAGCGAAAGTAGCTCATTTGGTAGAGCACGACCTTGCCAAGGTCGGGGTGGCCGGTTCGAGCCCGGTCTTTCGCTCCAAAAATCCCGTTCTTCGGACTGGGATTTTTTTTAAGTCTGATGAAGACGCCTTGGTGGTGGAACTGGTAGACACGCAGGACTTAAAATCCTGTGGGCCGCAACGCCCGTGCGGGTTCGATTCCCGCCTGAGGCACAAAGCCTCTCACGAAAGTGAGAGGCTTTTTTTATTTGAGGCTGCGTCACAAGCTCGCTTGTGTAAGTAGACGAAAATGAAAAAAGCCAACTGTCCCGAGTATCGGGATAGTTGAAAGGCTTTGAGTAAGACCGATTAACGAGGAAGACGTTTTGAGCAAAGCGAAAAACGGCAGTCCCCAACTTTGTTTATCTTCGTTCAACCTAATCCTAATTTAAAAGATGATGTCTCAAGAAAATATTTCCAAAAACTTTTTAGAACTAGTGGCCATCATGGACCGACTAAGAGCAGAATGCCCTTGGGATAAAAAACAAACTATACATAGTTTAAGAAGTAATACTATTGAAGAGTTGTATGAATTAGTAGATGCTATCATAGAAGAAGATTGGCAAGGCATTAAAGAAGAGTTAGGTGATTTATTATTACATATTTTATTTTATACTAAAATAGCTTCTGAAAAAAATGAGTTCATTTTAGAAGAAGTGATTGCAGGTATTTCTAAAAAATTAATTCATAGACATCCGCATATTTATGGCGATGTAAAAGCAGAGACGGAAGAGCAAGTGAAATTAAACTGGGAACAGCTTAAGTTAAAAGAAGGGGATGGTAAAAAAACGATATTAAGTGGGGTGCCTAATAGTTTACCTTCTATGGTAAAAGCTTTAAGAATTCAAGAAAAAGTAAAACAAGTGGGTTTTGAATGGGAAAATAAAGAGCAGGTTTGGGATAAGGTAAATGAGGAGATTGGAGAGCTGCAGCATGAGATAGCACAAAATGACCGCGAGAAGATGGAAGATGAATTGGGGGATGTGTTTTTTAGTTTAATTAATTATGCCCGTTTTTTAAAAATTGATCCTGAAACTGCTTTAGAAAAAACTAATAAAAAATTTAAAAAGCGATTTGAACTCATGGAAACCTATGCCAAGGACAATGGTTTGGATTTGGCCAAGTTGAGTTTGACTGAAAAAGAGGCCATTTGGCAGAAGATGAAATAAAAATAAAAGCCCCCCGAATTATCGAGAGGCTTTTTTATACCACCTAACCCAACCAAAAACTATTTTTATTTAAGTCTTTACTATTCATTTAAGTTTAATATAAATGCGTAGTTGCCAAAATAACCTGGGTAGACTCCTGAAATTTTTATACTACTTGAACTTGCTTTTTTCAAAGCCTCATAAAACTCTTCTACAGTATTCACTGGTTCTTCGTTTACATGTGTAATCACAAAGCCTTTTTCAATTCTGCTTTTACCAATAATACCAGTTCCTAATTCTTTAATTAAGACACCGCCTTCTAAATCATTCTTTTCAGCAGTAGCTTTATCAATGGTTTCTAATTTTCCACCTAGTTTTTCAGCAGCTTTAGAACTTTTTACTAAGTCAGTAGTGCCTAATTTTGCTTTTAGTGTCACAA
>JBILDC010000026.1:0-21991 GCA_044352855.1 Sediminibacterium sp.
GTAAAACTACCTTAACTGAAATGTTAAGTAAGCATTATCGTTGGATACCACAATTTGAGGATGTAGACCACAACCCCTACTTGATGGATTTTTATGACGATATGACGCGTTGGAGTTTTAATCTTCAAATTTATTTTTTACATGGTCGCTTGAACCAAATCTTAGAAATTCAAAGAGGAACTGAAACAGTAATTCAAGATAGAACCATTTACGAAGATGCTAATATTTTTGCGCCCAACTTACACGAGATGGGACTGATGAGCAAAAGAGATTTTGATAATTATTTTGCATTTTTTAGTACTATCAAAACAATGGTACAACCTCCCGACTTATTAATTTATTTAAAAGCCTCTGTGCCCACATTAGTTTCTCAAATTCAAAAAAGAGGAAGAGAATACGAAGAAAATATTCGTTTGGATTATTTAAAAAAATTAAACGAGTACTACAATAAATGGGTGGATGGTTACAAAGAAGGCCCAATTTTAATTATTGACTGCGATAAAAATAAATTCGGTGAATCGGAAGAAGATTTAGGCGAAATTATCAGCAAGGTGGATGGCATGTTATACGGCCTTTTTTAAATTCTTGTTTTAAATTAGTTTACTGGAATGAACAATATTACCCCTTCCCTATTAGAAGAAATAAAATCTATTGTAGGGGCAGCTTATTTTTTTACAGACGAAGAAAGCTTTGTCAAATACGGTAGTGATGAAACAGAAAAATTACATTACGCACCTCAAGTAGTGGTGAAGCCAAGAAGCGCTGAAGAAATTTCAAAACTATTAATTCTTTCTAATCAACATTTAATTCCTGTTACCCCAAGAGGTGCAGGCACTGGACTTACGGGTGGGGCCCTTCCTCATTTAGGCGGTTTAGTTATTTCTATGGAGCGTTTTAATACCATTTTAGAAATTGATGAAAGAAATTTACAAGTCACCACTGAGCCAGGAGTGATTACAGAAGTTTTACAAAATGCAGTTAAAGAAAAAGGTTTGTTTTATCCTCCTGACCCTGCTAGTAAAGGATCTTGTTTTATTGGAGGGAATATATCGGAGAATTCAGGGGGGCCCAAGGCGGTAAAATATGGTGTAGTAAAAGACTATGTTTTAAACTTAGAAATAGTTTTACCTACTGGTGAAATTATTTGGACAGGTTCTAATGTGTTGAAAAATGCAACAGGTTATAACTTAACGCAGTTAATTGTAGGTAGTGAGGGTACCTTAGGCATTGTGACTAAAATTGTTTTAAGATTAATTCCACATCCGAAATTTGATTTATTAATGCTAGCGCCTTTTAATAGTGTAGAAAAAGCAAGCGAAGCAGTGAGTGCTATATTTAGAGCAGGCATTACCCCAAGCGCCATGGAGCTAATGGAAATTGAATCTATTAAATTAGCTAGTAAATTATGTGAAAGCACAGCCATCCCAATTACTGAAGACTTAGCCGCGCATTTAATTATTGAAGTAGATGGCAATGATATGGAGGTATTGATGAAGGATATGGAAGCCATTGCAGAAGTATTATCAAACTTTGAAGTAGGTGAATTGTATTTCGCCGATGATACACAACAAAAAAATGAGCTTTGGAAAATACGCAGAAAGGCCAATGAGGCATCAGTTGCAGCAGGTTATACCATTGAAGAAGATACTGTGGTGCCTAGGGCTGAACTACCTAAATTAATTAAAGGTGTGAGAGCATTAGCCGCTGAAAATGGATTTAAAGTAGTTTCTTATGGACATGCAGGTGATGGTAATTTGCATATTAGAATTAACCACCCCAAGTATAAAAAGAGCTATGAAAATGAAGAGATACAAGGAATCCTTATTAAAATATTTGAATTGGTAAAATCTCTTGGAGGTACCATTAGTGGAGAACATGGTATTGGTCTAATTCAAAAATCTTTTATGCCAGTAATGTTTGATCCTATCAGTATGGAATTAATGAAGGGCATTAAAAAGGTATTTGATCCTAATAATATTTTAAATGCTGGTAAAATTTTTGATCTAAAAAAATAAGAGCGCTTAACTAAATGGTGGAATGAGTATTTTTCCATTTAATTTTATATTAATTATATTTCTTATCAAGTTATTACTTATGAAAAAATCGTTTACAATATTCATTTCCCTAATTATACTAAGTCTTGCTTTTACAAGTAATTTAGCCCAAGCTCAAAATATTATCCAAACCCAAAAAATATTGGAAGAAGAAAAGCCCATATTGTTTGGTGGGGGTTTATTACTAGGTGGAGGTAATAATTCCTTTCAATTGGGGCTTAACCCTGAACTTTTAAAAAGTTATAATAAATACATTGACGCAGGTGTTATTGCCAACATCTACTACTCTTCTTTTAATATTGCATTTGGTTCTAATGAAAAAATTAGAAACTTTCAATTAGGTGCGGGCGTATTTACAAGAATTTGGCCTGTTGAGCAATTCTTTATTCAAATACAACCTGAATACAATAGAACCTGGACTTCTGCGAATAATATTACCAATGGCGTAAGGGCTAGCACTAGTTTTGGTGCAACAAGTATACTAGGTGGCATTGGTTATGGTAAACATAATGCAGATGGCATGTCTTATTTTTCTGTAATGATAGACTTATTAAATGCAGACCAATCTCCCTATAAAATTGGTCAAGCAAGAGCGCAACCCATCATTAGAGCAGGCCTAGGCTTCCCTATTTTTAGAAAAAAGAAAAAAGAAGATTAATAAAACTAGCTAATTAAGATCGAAGAGACTTAAGTTAAGACAATAGAGGCTTTAGCGCATCTACAGAAGGACAAACTATTATTCTATCTTTCCAATTATCATACATAAATCCATTTGTATTCATATTTTCTAATAGTTGAATAAGCGCATCGTAATAACCATCTATATTTAGTATAAAAACTTTCTTACTATGTATTTTTAAATTATTCCAAGTGAGCATTTCAAATAGCTCATCTAATGTACCCATACCTCCAGGAAGTACTAAGCCAGCATCCCCTTTTTCATAGAGTATTTTTTTTCGCTCATGCATGTTTTCAGTAATAATCAATTCGGTAAGTCCAGTATGCTGCGCCTCCCATTCTAATAATATTTTGGGCATGACCCCAATTACTTTACCTCCTTGGTCAAGACAACCATTCGCCAGCGCCCCCATTAAACCTTTATTCCCTCCTCCATACACCAAGATTATATTTTCTCGAGCCAATAGATGACCTAAAGCAGTGGCTTCTGTCAAAAAAATTGGATTTACCCCTGATTTTGAACCACAGAAAACAGTGAGGGCCTTGATTTGCATAAAAACAATTTTTAACTTGAATATAGAAGCAATTTAGTTAATTATTTCAAAGATTCTTATTACTTTGCCAACTCAAATCAAGACTATGAGTGCTTCTTTACTTTTCCTATTTATCATCATCTACTTTGGGATCTTATTAGGGGTAGCAAAGATTGCTGGAAAAAATAGCAACAATATGTCTTTTTTTATTGGCAATAAAAATAGCAATTGGATGCTAGTGGCCTTTGGTATGATTGGTACTTCTTTAAGCGGTGTTACTTTTGTAAGTGTACCAGGTGCTGTGAGTAAAGACGCCTTTCATTATTTACAAATTACCATTGGCTATCTTATTGGATACTTTACCATCGCCTATGTTTTATTACCCATTTATTATAAACTGAATCTTACTTCCATTTATCATTACCTGGAACAAAGATTGGGTTTTAATGCCTACAAAACCGGGGCCTCCTTTTTTGTTTTATCAAGAACTCTAGGCGCCACCGCCAGGCTTTATTTAGTAGTTAAAATTTTACAAGTATTTATTTTAGATAGCTTAGGTGTGCCTTTTTGGGCCACCACACTTGTTATTTTAATAATGATATTACTATACACTTATGAAGGAGGTGTGAAAACTATTGTTTGGACCGATACCTTGCAAACATCTGGTATGTTAATGGGCTTAATTATTTGTAGTATTTATATTTTAAGCAATTTGCATTTATCGGTTGCAGAAGGTTTGCAGGCAATGCAATTAAAAGGTATTGCAACTGTTTTTAATACCGATATCAATAGCAAGTCGTTTTTCTTAAAACAAATTATTGGAGGGGCCTTTATTACCCTTACCATGACAGGCTTAGACCAAGAGATGATGCAAAAGAATATTTCGGTAAAGACTTTAAAAGATGCCCAAAAAAATATGGTGACTATAGGTTTCACAATGCTTCTGGTAATTAGCTTGTTTTTGTTCTTAGGGGGTTTATTAAATTTATATGCAGCACAAAATAATATTACCGCTACGGGTGATGACTTATTTCCGAGTATTGCGCTTTACCATATGCCGCCCTATATCTCTATTATTTTTATATTAGCATTGATATCGGCTTTATTTCCTTCAGCCGACGGCGCTATTACAGCCTTAACTTCTAGTTTTTGTATTGACTTAATAGGCATGCAAAGAAATACGCAGTGGGATGAAGCTAAAAAGAAAAAAATTAGACAAAGAGTACATTTATATTTTGCTTTCTTGTTTTTCATAATGGTACTGGTATTTAAATGGATTGATAATAAAAGCATTATTGATTTACTTTTAAAAGTTGCTTCCTATACCTATGGTCCTCTTTTAGGCTTATTCGCTTTTGGCATACTTACTAAAAGAAAGCTGGTAGACAAATGGTCCTTTATTCCTTGTTTTTTAGCCCCTATTTTATGTTTATTATTGGATTATGCACAACCCTTCCTATTTGGGAGCTTTAGAATTGGTCAAGAGCTACTCATTATCAATGGTCTACTCACCTTTATAGGTCTTTGGGTAATTTCAAGGCCAAATACAAAAAAAAATTAGACCTTTGCTACATGGATTTTATTAACCCATTGGCGAACCATTATACAGAAGCATATTCTAATGCAACTCCTAGTTATCTAAAAAGTTTATACGAGGAAACTTTGGCGACCCACGAACATGGCCATTTACAAAGTAGTTGGACCCAAGGAGGCTTCTTAAGCTTTATAAGCAAAATGCTTGCACCTACTCATATATTAGAAATTGGAAGTTTTACTGGTTTTAGCGCTTTATGTTTAGCTGAAGGACTAACGAGCAATGGAGCATTACATACTATTGAATTAAGAGAAGAAGACGCCCAAAAAGCAAAAGCTGCTTTTAATAATGCTACAAAAGCAAAACAACTCCATATGCATGTAGGAGATGCCAAAGAAATTATTCCAACACTTCAGAAAAAATGGGACCTGGTATTTATTGACGCAGATAAAACTAGTTATATCGAATACTATAATATGGTACTACCCCTATTAAATGATAAAGGAATAATTATTGTAGACAATGTACTTTTCCATGGAGAGGTATTAGAGGAGTCTATCAAAGGCAAAAGCGCCAAGGCCATTCAAGCCTTTAATGAGTATGTCCTTTTAGATCAAAAAACCGAACAAGTGATGTTAACAATAAGAGATGGCTTAACTTTGATCAGAAAAAAATAATAGCATGAAAATAAGCAAACTTGCTTTACTCTTCTTTTTTACAATCCCCCTAAATTCCCTAGCGCAAAAAACCGCTACCTTAATATATATTGACCAGTACAAAGATATTGCCATTAGCGAAATGAAGCGTACAGGCATACCCGCCTCTATTACCTTAGCGCAGGGCATTATTGAATCTAATAGCGGCGAAAGTAATTTAGCATTGAATTTTAAAAATCATTTTGGCATTAAATGTAAAAGCGATTGGAAAGGAGAAACGACTTACCAAGACGACGACGCCAAACAAGAATGTTTCAGGGCTTACCCGAATTCAAATGCCTCCTATATTGACCATTCAAATTTTCTAAAAACCAGACCTAATTACGCTCCATTATTTGAATTGGATCCAGTGGATGATTCTGCTTGGGCTTATGGACTTAAAAAAGCAGGTTATGCGACTGCTTCAGATTATCCAAAAAAACTACTTAAAGTCATTAACGATTTTGAGCTTTCTCAATATAATTTTCCTGAACTTGCTTTTTTTGAAGAGGAGGATACCCCTACTCAAAAAATAGATACGAGTAAAAAGATAGAAGCTCGTAAAACAATCGAGCCCGTTATAGTAGTTGATTCCGTAAAAATGGATTCTGTTAAAAAAGTAATAGATACAGTTATAGAAAAAGATACTACTGTAATTGCTAGCTCGCTTGATACTGCTACTACTTCTTTAATGACTCTTTCAACGAGTGCAAAGGACAGCATTAACTCAAAATATATTGATACGATTCAGCTTTCAAATGTAAAAGGAATAACTAGTTCCGATAGTATAAATATTACAGCGCCCACTGCCATTAAGGGCATTGGATCCCTACCTACCGAGCTTCCCAAAGACAGTGCCATAAGTATTGATACCACCCTTCCTAAAAAAGATACCAGTACTGTACTGAGTGAGAAGCCCAATACTGCTATCAAATTTGAATACCCTAAAGGAAAATTCAAAGCCAATCAATTATTAGCTATTTACGCAAGCGCTGGTAGTTCCTTTTTAGAATTAGCTACTACTTATAATATTGCCTTATACAAACTATATAGCTACAACGATTTAGAAGAAACAGACCTATTGACTAAGGATCAAATTTTGTACTTAGTACCTAAAAGAAAAGAAGTAAGTAAAAAAGTGCATGTAGTAGCAGCGGGTGAAAGTTTATATGATATAAGTCAAAACGAAGGCATACAATTAAATTACTTGCAAGCTTATAATGCGGGTGTTACAGACAAGACACTTGTAGCGGGCACTACCCTTATTTTATTTAAAACCAACGAAGCATCTAAAATAAGTGCAGCTCCCATAAAAAGTATAAGTACCCCTGGTTTTCTAAAGCGTAAAAAAAATAATTAAGTATGAATAGTATTAAAGTATTAGATAAAGAATTTGTTCCCTACTTAAGTGAAAAAGAAATTCAAGAAAAAATTACTGAGCTTGCACATCAGTTAAACAAGGACTATGCAGGTAAAAGACCTATATTTTTATCTATACTGAATGGCTCTTTTTTATTTACTGCCGATTTATTTAAGCAAATAACTATTGAAGCTGAGGTTTGTTTTATTAAACTAGCGTCTTATAAAGGCATGTCTTCTTCAGGCAATGTAATTACAGCTATTGGTCTTGAGGCCAATGTAAGTGGAAGAGATATTATTATCTTAGAAGATATTATTGATACAGGAAAAACCTTACACCATTATTTACCTCAACTACTTTCAAGTAGTCCTGCCTCTGTTAAAGTAGCAGTATTATTAAACAAGAAAGAGGCATTACAATTTCCTGTAAAAGTAGACTACAGTTGCTTTGAGATACCCAATAAATTTGTAGTAGGCTATGGCCTTGACTATGATGGACTAGGTAGAAACTCCAAAGATATCTACCAATTAAAATAAAATTACTTTGTTGGCTTCGGTTGGAAGTTAGGGCTTTGTTGCATCTTTTCTAAGATAGCCTTTTCCTCTGCACTTACTTGTTGTGGTGTCCAAACATGTACATTAATAAGTTGATCTCCCTTCGCATATCCTTGTACTTCTGGGAAACCCTTTCCTTTTAATTTAAATACTTTTCCACTCTGCGTGCCTGGTGGAATTTTTATTTTGGCTCTAGCATCAATGGTTGGCACTTCTATACTTGTTCCAAATACCGCATCTGGTATGGTAATATATAAATCAAATGAAACATTTAATCCATCTCTATGTAAACTCTCATGTGCTTCTTCTTCAATCATGATAATTAAATCGCCTGAGCTTCCCCCTCTCTCACCCGCATTACCTTTTCCAGACATACTTAACTGCATACCATCTTGCACACCCCCTGGAATATCTATAGAAATTGTTTCTTCTCCATAAACACGACCCTCTCCTTTACAAGGAGCACATTTAGCAGTCACCGTATTTCCTTCTCCATTACAAGTAGGACAAGTATTCACTGTTTGCATTTGTCCTAAAAAAGTATTGGTCACTCTTTTCACCTGACCCGATCCATTACAAGTACCGCAGGTTTGCACACTATTTTTATCTTTTGCACCATTGCCTCCGCAAGTAGTACATAAAACATGTTTTTTTACTTTTACTTGCTTATTCGCACCATTCGCAATTTCTTCAAAGTTCATCTTAAGTTTAATTCTTAAGTTGCTTCCTCTTTGTCCTCTCGATCTTGAAGATCTTGAACGACTTCCTCCTCCACCAAAAAATCCACCAAACATATCTTCTCCAAATACATCACCAAATTGACTAAAAATATCATTCATGTCCATTCCACCACCACTAAATCCTCCACCGCCGCCAGCACCTGGACTAAATGCTGAATGTCCAAATCGATCATACTTTGCTTTCTTATCTGTATCACTTAAAACCTCATAAGCAGAAGCGGCTTCTTTAAATTTTTCTTCTGCAGCTTTATCTCCCGGATTTCTATCTGGGTGAAATTGCATCGCCACTTTACGGTATGCTTTTTTAATTTCATCCGTTGACGCAGATTTAGTGACACCTAATACCTCGTAGTAATCTCTTTTTGACATATTCAATTTTTATTTACCTACCACTACTTTTGCGAAGCGGATAATTTTATCATTTAAAAAATAACCTTTAGTAATTTCATCCACTACTTTTCCTTTTTGTTTGTTATCGGTAACAGGAATTTCAGTAATGGCTTCATGTAGTTCAACATTAAAATCTTTGTGTAAACTTTCCATTGCAGTTACCCCTTTCGATTGTAAAGTGGATCTTACTTTATTAAATACTAATTGAATACCTTCTTTTTGCACAGCAATATCGTCGGCACTATTCAACTGTTTTTCTGCTCTATCACAGTCGTCCATCACTTCTAACATTGATACAATAACATCCTTTCCTGCGGTTTGAATAAGGTCCAATCTTTCCTTAGCAGTCCTTCTTCTAAAGTTTTCAAATTCTGCCATTAAACGCAGGTATTTATCCTTCTGATCGGCTAAATCGGCCTTTAGTTGGTCTAGTTCGCTTAGGGGCGTTTGTTCAGCTTCCGGAGCAGTTTCTGGGCTGTTTTCTGCTTCATTTTGAGTATCAATGGCTTGATCCTTTATTTCCATTTCTTTGTCTTCCATAGTTTTCATATTGTTACAAATATCTCCCAAAAATATTGCCAAATCAAGAATTAGGGCAAAATTGACAGAAATAGGCCTAAAATAGGCACAAGTTGTCACTCATTTGGGCGCTATATTTGTGCCATGACAAAGGTGTATTTAAACAAGAAAATTAACCCCAGAATTGCCCAGGGCCACCCCTGGATTTACAATAATGAGGTAGACCGTATTGCAGGTCCCATTGAAGCTGGAGATATTGTAGAAGTTTACTTCTTTGATGGTCAATTAGCAGGCAGGGGCTATATCAACCCCAATTCTCAAATTATTATTCGATTACTTACCCGAAAAAGAGAGGAAATTGATGCTCCATTTTTCTATGAGAAAATTAAAACGGCTTGGGCCTATAGACAACAATTGGGCTATACCGAAAACTGTCGTTTGGTATTTGGTGAAGCCGATGGATTACCTGCTTTAATTATTGATAAATTCAATGACTATTTTGTGTTGCAAACTTTATCCTTAGGTATTGATATTTGGAAACCAGCTATTGTAGATGCACTTCAAAAAATATTTTCACCTAAAGGCATTTATGAAAGAAACGATGTACCTGTTAGAGAATTAGAAGGACTCACGCAAGTAAAAGATTTTTTAACGGATCCCTTCCCTACTGAAATAATTATTAAGGAAAATGATTTACAGTTTTATGTGAATATTGAAACAGGACAGAAAACAGGTTATTTTTTAGACCAACAAGATAATAGAAGGGCTATTAAAGAAATTGTGAAAGGCGCCGATGTATTAGGAGCCTTCACTTATACGGGTACTTTTGAAATACATGCTGCCCATTATGGCGCAAAGTCGGTATTAGGTATTGATATTTCAGAAGGCGCTGTTGCACAGGCTAATAAAAACGCGGCTTTAAATAAATTAGAGCATATAGTGAAATTTGAAGCCATGAATGCATTTGATGTATTAAAAAAATGGGGCAAGGAAGGTAGAAAATATGATGTGGTGATGTTAGACCCTCCTGCATTTACAAAAAGTAGAAACAATATAGACAAGGCTATTACTGGTTATAAAGAAATTAATTTAAGAGGCATGCAAATGCTACGTAATGGTGGCTTTTTAGTAACATCAAGTTGCACCAACCTGGTGAGCCCTGAATTATTTTTAGAGACCATTCAAATGGCTGCCTGGGATGCTAAGAAAAGGATTCGTCAAGTGACTTATCAGTCACAGTCTAGTGACCACCCTATTATATGGGGTATGGAAAATACACATTACTTAAAGTTTTTGATTGTAGAAGTCTGCGATCGATAGAAATTAACATGGACCAAAAAGGGTCCCGATATTTCGGGACCCTTTTTAAAAATCATTAGCAAGAAGCAACATTTCAGTTCAATTTATTCAAAGTAGTTTGAATAGCTTCAAAATTAGGTAAGTCACCAGGGGTTGCACAAATTTCTTCGTATTGAATAACGCCTTCTTTGTCTACTACAAATGCAGCACGCTTGCTAACACCTTGCATTTCAAAAGCAGGGAATACATCGTACTTTACGCCATAATCAGTAATAGCTGTTTTATTAAAATCGCTTAATAAAGAGAAATTTAATTTTTGCTCTTCTTTAAATTTACCTAAAGTAAATAAAGAGTCTACAGAGATACCTAAGACAACTGCGTTGGCAGCGTTGTATGTTCCAATGTTATCTCTAATACTACATAATTCTGTAGTACAAACGCCTGTGAAAGCTAAAGGGAAAAATAAGACTACTACATTTTTTCCTTTATAATCTGCTAAGTTTACCGCTTTTTTCTCTGTATCAAAAAGTGTAAAGGCCGGTGCTGGTTTACCCATTAAATTGCTCATGTTTATTGTATTTATTTGTTTTAATTGTAAGGATACAAAAGTAAAATTCTTTACTGAATTCTAGTTTAAAGCCTATGTTATTATATTATTTTTTTTCTCTTTTCGAAAGCTCATTGACAGAATCTATTAATTCTTTGAATTCAATTGGGTGCTTTTGCAAGTAATCGATGGTATTGTAAAACTCCTCTCTATCTACCTTATTTAAATCAAATACTTGCTGGTAAAATTCGATGTTTTTTTTGTCTGCTTTCCAGGTACTATCGACAACAGATACCCTACTATAATATTCATCTACTTGCATTAACTGCCAAACCACTTTTTGCATGGTTTTCATATCAACGCGCTTATCCTTAGCTGATGGTGTAGAACAGCCCAGTAAAACACAAGAAAGTATAATTAACTTTTTCATTCTAGTTTTTCTTTATACTTGTTAATATTAGCAATATCTAATAAAGATAAAGTGGTAAGTAGTTGTTTTCTAGTGGCCTTATCCGATTTATTAAAAATGCCCACAATTTCAGAAAACTTAGCCTGTATGATGATAGGAATAAGCATTCCACTCACCGCTCCCTCATTCATTTCTTGTAAATTCATTAAAGCATTTAAAATAGTACTCTTAGCGACTTCTGGTTTTTCTGTCATTTGATCTAACCCATCTCTATAATAACTATAAATTATATCATGTACTTTATCGTTGCTACTCTTGGTTAGGTTATCTATTAAAACAAATCTATTTCTTTGGCCATCATAACTTTTCCAACCACTAATACCACTACCCTCTGGTGCATTGAAAACTATATTGAGTGCTTTATTGAAATAAGGCATGCCGGCCTTCGGTGCAAAGGAATCATAATCTAGTCCTAAAATAATATAAATATAATAAGCTAGTGTAGCAGTTAAATTTGACTCTAAGGGGTCTGTTCCTTGAATTCTATTTTCATTAAATTCAATAGGCTGAGAAAGCTGATATTTAAAAGTAAATTTAGCATCCTGCATATTTAAAACAGCGCTACTATAACTCGCATTATGAATAGGCCTATTGGAAACAATACTTAATTTGGCATCGTATACACCTGGGGCAATCACAGATTCAATTGTAATATAAAAGCTACAATCAATTTTCTCTTCGTTGGAAAATGCGTCGTTGGACCATTTACGTTGATTGATAAAATCTCTTAATTGAGTTTGTAGTTGGGGGAATATTTTGGGATCGACTTGATTGTCCACTTTATTGGACTGAATGGTTATCGAGGCTGCTAGTTCTTGCGCATATAAAAAATGCACAGTGCCCATGATCATAAAAATGGTAAATAATAGTTTCTTATACATAGTCTACCTAATTAACCCTAAAATACAAAAACGTCCCGATACCTCAATAGTAGGGGACGTTTTAATTTTGCAAAAGCAAATACTAGCGAAATAAATCGGTTTCTTCGTTTTTACGGTAATATATTTTGTCATCGATAAATTCAGCAGTGGCTAAAATAGCGGGATTGGGCATACGCTCATAAGCCTTAGAGATTTCAATTTGCTCCTTGTTCTCGTGAATCTCTTCCAAGCTATCGGTATGACTAGCAAACTCTTCTAATTTACTGTGCAATTCTTCTCTTACAGAAATACTAATTTGATTGGCTCTTTTAGAGATAATAGAGATAGACTCATACAAGTTACCTGTCTTCGCTTTTAAAGCTTTCAAACTTTTTGTTTCTACAACAGAAGGGGTGTTGGCACCCATATTTCTTCTTAGTTTACTCATTTTATTAAATTTAAAAAATTATCTGTTTGTTTCTTTATTTTTTGTGCTTCAGCCATTAATGGACTGTCGCTGTAACGGTCTACAAAATCGTTATACTCTGCTACCACTTTATCAAATCTTTCTTTTTGCTTATCTACAAAACTGTTTTCAGCAAATTGATAATAAGCTTTTAAAGTAAGTAGTTTATAGCGGTCTGCATTTTTTGAATCAGGATAACCATCAGACAATAAACCATAAGAAATAGCCGCCGCTCTGTATAATGCAAGATCTGAATACAAGGTAGCTGTTTTATAATCTTTCGATTCTAATTTAGCTCTTGAGGCATCAATTACTTCAGTGGCGTCTTTTACTCTTGTACTCGTAGGATGTCCATCAATAAATTGTTGCATTAATTGAATGGTTCTATTCGTAGTGGTTTGATCTAATTCTGCTTTTGGTGAACGCATAAAATAAGTATATGCTCTTAAATAATCCACTTCTTCCGTTCTTGGACTATTAGGGAAATACTCCACAAAAGTTTTAAATAAATTTTCTGCATTTTCATAGTCCTTATCGAAGTAGTATGAGTTCGCAAATTTTAAATATAATTCTTCATAGCGAGGTGTTCCTTTCACAAAAGGTATAACTGATTCAAAGAGCTGCTGTGCGTTAGAATATTTTTTTTGTAAAAAATAACTCTCCGCCATTTTTACCTTATAATCGACATCTTTATTCTTTAAAATTTTTTGGAATTTTGAAGTACAAGACGACAAGGCCAAAACAAGACAAAAAGCAACAAATATTCTATTCATACAGGGATGCAAAATTAACTAATAATCCTCAATTTATAACTAAAATAGTCCAATTTGGGTGCTGTGGCGTTAAGATTATTATAAAAAAAGCCCCGAATAGCATCGCTAAACGGGGCTATATCAATTACTTAGACTAGATTAAGCGTCCTTACCGGCTGCTTTATCATCATCCATTTTAGCCTTGATCTCAGCTAAAGCACCTAGGTCACCTAAGGTAGATTTCTCCACTTTAGCCTGGATAGTTTTAACTGCTTTTTTAGTCTTCTCAGTTTCTACTTTCATTTCTTTCTTAGCTACTTCTTTCTCTTCAGTAATAGCTTGCTCCCAAATTCTTGCATGGCTTACTACAATGCGCTTTTCATTACGATCAAATTCGATCACCATGAACTTCGCTGTTTCTTCCGCTTGAACTTGTTTGCCATCTTCTTTCGCTAAGTGACGATTAGGTGCAAAACCTTCAAGACCATGTGGCAATTGAACAATCGCACCTTTTTCATCCTTGCGGCTGATGGTACCATCATGAATAGATCCTATTGCAAAAGTTTGCTCTAATGCATTCCAAGGATCTTCTTCTAATTGCTTATGTCCTAATTGTAGTTTTCTGTTTTCTTTATCAATGTTTAAGATAATGATATCGATTGACTCTCCCACTTTTACATACTCAGAAGGATGATTGAAACGCTTCAACCAGCTTAAATCGCTGATGTGAATCATTCCACCAATGCCTGATTCTAATTCAATAAACACACCATAAGGAGTGATATTTTTTACAAGCCCTTTGTGTTTGCTTTGTTCTGGGAATTTACTATCGATAGCGCTCCAAGGATCTTGAGACATTTGTTTAATACTCAAGCTCATCTTACGTGCATCTTTATCTAAGGTTACTACTTTCGCTTCATGCTCATCTCCTAATTTGAAGAATTCTTTTGCATTGATCGGAGTGTTTGCCCAAGTAATTTCAGATACGTGTACAAGACCTTCAACACCTGGTTGAATTTCTAAGAAAGCACCGTAGTCTTCAATGTTTACTACTTTACCTTTTATAACACTACCTTCTAATAATACTTGTGGTAATACATCCCAAGGATGTGGCGTTAATTGTTTTAAACCTAAGCTGATACGTTTTTTGTCATCATCAAAGTCTAATACAACTACTTGAATTTTTTGATCTAATTTAACCACCTCACTTGGGTGAGAGATTCTACCCCAAGAGATATCAGTGATATATAATAAACCATCTAATCCACCTAAGTCCATAAATGCTCCGAAGTCAGTGATGTTTTTCACCACACCTTCTAATACTTGACCTTTCTCTAATTTGCTCATAATCTCTGCACGTTGTGCTTCGATATCACTTTCGATTAAGGCTTTATGCGATACAACGGCATTCTTAATAGTTTCGTTAATCTTCACTACTTTAAATTCCATTGTCTTACCTACGAATTGATCATAATCTGTAACGGGCTTCACATCAATTTGAGAACCTGGTAAGAAAGTTTCCATACCAAATACATCAACGATTAAACCACCTTTTGTTTTGCTAGTAACTAAACCAGTAACTACTTCACCAGTCTTATGTACTTCCATAATTCTTTCCCAAGCACGGTAAATACGAGCAGACTTACGGCTTAAGTGAAGATTACCATCACGGTCTTCTTTTTCTACTACCATTACTTCAACTGTATCACCCGTCTTCACTCCATTGGTGTCACGGAATTCATTTAATGAAACTAAGCCATCACTTTTAAAACCAATGTTTACTACAACATCTGTTTTAGTTAAAGCAACTACTAATCCATTCATGATTTCTCCATCAGAAATTTGTACGAAAGTGCCATCATACACTTTATCATACTTTACTCTTTCAGCTTCTGCATAATGACTAACGTTACGTTTGTCAACGCTCCAATCAAAATCGTCATGCGCTGTAATAATTTGTTCAGGTGCTTTTGGTGTCGCAGTTGCTTCAACAGCTGTAGCGCCGTCGAATTCCTGTGCGTCTGCGTTTAGGTTTTTAATAAATAATCTCATATAAAATCCGGTGTTTTTGAACCGGACGGCAAAGGTAGGAAAAAACGAATAAAATAGCCTTAAAATGGGCTAAAAAATATAGATTTTAATTCTTCTAAACTATTGATATTCAATAGTATTGATCTAGATAAATGAAAAAAGAACAGGAAACTATACAATAGGTAAAATGGCTTAGTGCAGCTGCCCCATATGTTGGGCTGCAATCCAGCCAGAAGTCCAGGCGTGTTGGAAATTAAAACCGCCGGTAATGCCATCTACATCCATCATTTCTCCGGCAAAATGTAGCCCTGGTACTAGTTTACTTTCCATGGTGCTTGCCTCTATTTCATTTAATTCTACTCCCCCACAAGTCACAAACTCTTCTTTAAAAGTAGTTTTCCCTTTGATGGGTAAAGTAGTTCTTACTAAATGTTGAATTAATATTTGTTGTTGTGTCGATTTTAAATCGGCCCATTTAAGGGATGTATTTATTTCTGCTGCTTGTAAAAAATAATGCCATAACCTATTGGGTAAATTAAATGGATTTTTTGAACCCATTTCTCTTTTACCAAAATCTAATCTGAAATTGATCCATTCCATTTTTAAACTTTGTTCGGTATAAGTAGGTACCCAGTTTATAATAATTTGTCCATCGTAATTCACCGCCGCCATTTCTCTTGCACACCATGCCGATAATTTAATAGCCGCAGGACCACTTATACCCCAATGAGTTATTAATAAAGGGCCTTTTTCAATATGTTTATTGCCCGCCCATTGAATACTTGCATTGTCTACCGCCACGCCCATTAAGCTTGTAATTGATTTATCGCTGGTATTAAAAGTAAATAAAGAAGGTACAGGTTCTACAATGCTATGCCCTAAACGCGTTAACCATTCAAAACTATTCACTTTTAACATGCCTCCTGTTGCCATACAAATCGCATCGGCATGTATTGTTGTGTTATTCGCAAGCGTAATGGCAAAGCCAGTATCTCCTTTCACTATATCTACTACTTCATGATTCAATAAAACTTGAATTTTATATTCTTTTACTTTGTTCAATAAGCATTCTATGATGGTCTCGGAATTATTGGTAGTAGGAAACATTCTACCATCCTTTTCAGTATGTAAGGTCACGCCATTTTTTGCAAACCAGGCTATCGTATTTTTAGTGGCGAATTGATAAAACGCTTTTTTTAAAAAACGAGCGCCACGAGGGTATTTTTTTAAGAGTATTTCTATATCAGGACAGGCATGCGTTACATTGCAACGACCGCCCCCGCTCACTTTCACCTTCGATAAAATTTTAGACGATTTTTCTAGAATTGAAATTTCCCAATGGGGATGCAATTCAGCAATTTGAATGGCAGAAAAAAATCCTGCTGCCCCACCCCCAATGACAACTATTTTTTTCTTTTCCATTCTATAATTTTTATATGATCCCTCGACTAATTAATAATAAGATGAATTTAAATTAGTGTTTGCTTTTTCAGCTGCTTCAATAATGGAAAAATCGGATAAAATAAGTGCTTTTTTGTTCTTCACACATACATCATGTTCAAAATGAACAGATACTTTACCATCCTGTGTTTTCACTGTCCAGCCATCTTCTTCTGTAAATACTTTATGTGTACCTAAATTAATCATGGGTTCAATAGCGAGTACCAAGTTCTCTTTCATTTTAAGTCCGGTTCCTCTTTTACCATAATTAGGCACTTGTGGGTCTTCGTGTAAACTCGTTCCTAGTCCATGACCCACTAATTCTCTCACCACTCCATAGCCATGTAATTTTTCGGTATGTTCTTGAATGGCAAAACCAATATCTCCTACTCTATTATTGACAATGGCTTTTTCAATACCCTTGTATAAAGACTCCTTAGTCACTTTCACTAATTGTAATAATTCAGGGGCCACTTCTCCTATAATAAAAGTATAAGCGTGGTCTCCATGCCAGCCATTTAATACCACTCCTAAGTCTATGGAAACAATGTCTCCTTCTTGTAAAGGTGTTTTATTGGGAAAGCCATGCACCACGACATCATTCACAGAGGCACAAATATTATGCGGATAGCCATGGTAATTATGAAAAGAAAGCGTGGCCTTATGATCTTTTACAAATTGCATACAGAACTGATCTATGTCTAAAGTAGTCATACCCGGTTTTAATTGAGTGGCCACTTGCGCCAAAGTTTTGCTAACCAATAAGGCAGCCTCCTTCATTAAATTAACTTGCTCCTCTGTTTTTGTATAAACCATAATTCCTTTTATCTTATAAATAAACAAACCTGTCGTTTAATAGACAGGTTCGTAAATATAAATATTTTAACTAGTACCTTTAAAACTATATAGGTGAATTTGTAACAGGCTGTCTTCCTTGAATACGTCCAGTATTCATTAATCCATCGTATTGACGCATTAATAAATGTGTTTCTATTTGTTGTAATGTATCTAAGACAACACCTACCATAATTAATAAGGATGTTCCACCAAAGAAAGTACTGAAACCTTGTGTCACTCCTAATTTTTGAGCAAAGCCAGGTAAAATACCTACTAGTGCTAATAAGATGGCACCAGGTAAAGTAATTTTATCCATCACGGCTCCAATATAATCGGTAGTAGGTTGGCCTGGTTTAACACCTGGCACAAAACCATTATTACGTTTAAGGTCTTCAGAAATTTGTTTTGGATTAAAGATTAACGCAGTATATAAGAAGGTAAATCCAATAACCATAATTGAATAAATTAACATGTACCAAACATTACTATGGTCATTAAATATTCTAACAATACCCTGTGCTGAATCGATATTGGTGAAGGAAACTAAAGTTGGTAAGAACATGATTGCTTGCGCAAAAATGATAGGCATTACACCCGCACTATTTACTTTAACAGGTAAAAATTGACGTGCACCTCCCACTTGAGAACCACCAATAATTTGCTTTGCATAAGTAACAGGTATTTTACGTACACCTTGTACTAGTAAAATTAAACCCATAATAACCGTTACTAAAATAGCAATCTCAATTAAAAATATTAATAAACCACCGCCACCTTTTTGGCTCTTAGAACTAAATTCTAAAATAAGTGATTGTGGTAAACGACCTAAGATACCCACCATGATAATGATAGATGTACCATTCCCTAAACCTTTATCTTGTATTTTTTCACCTAACCACATTACAAATAATGTACCAGCAGTTAAAGTAATAACAGTGGATAACCAGAAAAATGGTTTGAAGGCAGGGATAAGCGCATCTGCATATCCAGGACTATTTAAATAAGCAACATAAGCACCCGCTTGAAAGACAGTAACGATTACTGTTAAATAACGAGTCCATTGATTAATTTTATTACGACCGCTCTCTCCTTCTTTTTGAACTTTTTGTAATTGAGGAACCAAGATGGTCATTAACTGCATAAAGATAGATGCAGAAATATAAGGCATAATACCCAATGCTAAAACTGATGCTTGCGAAAACGCACCACCAGCAAACATATCAAAAACACCTAATAAGCCATTGTTACTTCCAGATTTTTGGGCGGCTTCAATAGCCAAAGGATCAATACCTGGCAAAGTAATTTGCGCACCAATACGGTAGGTTAATACTAAAGCTAAAGTGACAAGAATTTTACTTCTTAAGTCAGAGATAGTCCAGATATTTTTTAAAGTATCAAGTAATTTTTTCATCAGTGTTTAATTATTGCCCAAAAGCACTTTTTAATAACGAAAAACAAATTGAATTGCCTTTCGAATATACATAAAAATTGTTAGATAATTTCAATGGTTCCACCTGCTGCAACAATCGCTTCTTGAGCTTTCTTGCTAGCTGCGTTCACTCTAAAATTGATCTTTGTTTTCAATTCACCGTTTGCTAACACTTTTACCAAGTCGGTACGTGCTATCAAACTATTCATGTACAAGTTTTCTGGAGTAATTTCTTTGAAACCGTATTTCTCGATTAATTGGTCTAATTGACCTAAGTTGAATACAACGTATTCGATTCTGTTGATGTTCTTAAATCCACGCTTTGGAACTCTACGTTGGATTGGCATTTGACCACCTTCGTGTGCCATTTTGCTTTTGTAACCAGCACGAGACTGACCACCTTTATTACCTTTTGTTGAAGTACCACCTTTACCAGATGCTTCTCCTCTACCAATTCTGATTGCTTTGTGAACTGAACCTTCTGCAGGTTTTAAATTGTGTAATTTCATTTTTTTGATTTTTACTTTCGGGGTATCTCCCCTCGCTTATTATTTAATAAAAAAGAAACAGCTTATGCTATTTCTTCCACTTTTACTAAGTGTAAAACTTTGTTCACCATACCCAAGATTTGTGGAGTTGCCTCTACTTCTTTGGTGGCGTTTAATTTTCTTAAACCCAATGCAATTAATGTTTGTTTTTGACGCTCTGATCTGTCAATACCACTTTTTACTTGCGTAATTTTTATTTTTTTCATCATTGAATTATTTATAATCGTATTTAGAATTAGCTATTATTAAGCTTATCCGTTGAATACTTTTGATAATTTGATACTTCTTGTTTTAGCCACTTGAACTGGCTCACGTAATAAACCTAAAGCTTTGATAGTTGCTTTCACCACGTTATGTGGATTCGCAGAACCTAAACTCTTAGCTAAGATATCCGTGATACCTGCGCTCTCTAATACAGCACGCATGCTACCACCCGCAATTACACCGGCTCCGTGTGCAGCTGGCTTAATCATTACTTTAGCAGCACCTTCTTTAGCCAATTGCTCATGAGGAATTGTTCCGTGCATAATAGGCACTTTCACTAAGTTCTTTTTAGCATCTTCAATACCTTTTGTAATAGCTTCTTGAACTTCTTTGGCTTTTCCTAGACCTTGACCTACAACGCCATTTTCGTTACCTACTACTACTAAAGCTGAAAAGCTAAAAGTACGTCCACCCTTTGTTGTTTTAACTACACGGTTGATAGAAACTACTTTTTCTTTTAGTTCTACATCACCTGCAGCTTTAACTTTATTTACATTTAATTTAGACATGTTTTTCTATTAATATTTTTATCAAATTAAAATTGAAGTCCACCCTCTCTAGCACCTTCCGCAACTGCCTTAATTCTACCGTGGTATAAATTACCACCTCTGTCGAATACACATGTTGTGATTGAAAGCGCTGCTGCTTTTTTAGCCACTGATTGACCAGCTAATTTTGCTTTATCAATCTTTGCTACTTTTTGAGCAGCAATATCTGCTTCTCTAGAAGAAGAGGAAGCTAATGTTACTCCGTTAACATCATCAATTAATTGACAATAAATATCGGCGTTACTTCTAAATACAGATAAACGAGGTTTCGCCGAAGTACCTGTTACTTTTTTGCGAATTCTATATCTGATCTTTTGTCTTTGAGCTAATTTACTCATGTTATTTATTTTTTAGTCGAGCGATGCTGCCGCCCTGTTATTTTTTAATGTTTATTTACCTGCTGCTTTACCTGCTTTTCTTCTTACCACCTCATCAGAGTAACGTACCCCTTTTCCTTTGTATGGTTCTGGTTTACGTAAACCGCGAATCTTAGCAGCTACTTGTCCAATTAATTGTTTGTCGCTACCCTCTAAAAAGATTTTAGGATTTTGTCCTTTCTCAGTAGTTGTAGAAACTTTTAATTCTTTAGGTACTTCAAAAATGATATTGTGAGAATATCCTAAAGCAAGGTCTAATATATTACCAGCGTTTGTGGCTTTAAAACCCACACCCACTAATTCTAAGTCTTTTTTGTATCCGTCTGTAACACCTTTCACCAAGTTGCTAATTAAAGAACGGTATAAACCGTGCATAGCTCTGTGACGTATTTGTTCTGTAGGACGCTTAACAATCAATTCTTCTCCAGTGATTTCAATAATGATATCACGATCAATTTCTTGTGTTAAAGTTCCTTTAGGACCTTTCACTGTTACCACAGCGCCATCTACAGTGATGGTTACCCCTTTTGGGATACTTACCGGTTTTTTTCCAATTCTAGACATAGTCGTTTTTTTTATTTTGTTTGATACTTGGTTGCTTTCAGCCCCGACTAAAGGCTTAAGTACAAATCAAGTAATTAATTTATTTTCTTAAGAGATAGCACATAATACCTCGCCACCTACATTGTTCGCCTTTGCTTGCTTATCTGTTAATACTCCTTTTGAAGTACTTAAGATGGCAATACCTAAACCATTGCTTACTCTTTTGATTTCAGCTGGCTTCGCGTATTGACGCAAACCTGGACGACTAATACGATCTAAAGAACGAATCGCTGGTTGTTTTGTAGATGGATCGTACTTCAAGGCAATTTTAATTAACCCTTGTTTACTATCATCTTCAAATTTGTATTTCAAGATATATCCTTGATCATACAATATTTCAGTGATACGCTTTTTTAAGTTGGAAGCAGGAATTTCAACGATACGGTGTTGCGCCATTTGGGCGTTACGTATTCTTGTTAAGTAGTCTGCTATTGGATCTGTTACCATATTACTATTTTAAATCA
>JBILDC010000011.1:0-78353 GCA_044352855.1 Sediminibacterium sp.
GGCTTTACCATTATTCCCCTAGGTGTAAAAGGCGGACTAGATGAAGCCAACCTGTCTTCCTATATGGTGGCTGCAAAAGGTTCCAGTAATTATATATGCTTAGACGCAGGTACCATTCATGCTGGTTTACAAAAAGCGGTAGCCAATAAATTTTTTACAGGCCAAAGCGCCGAAGAAGTTCAAAAAAATAATATCAAGGCTTATTTTATTTCACATGCACATTTAGACCATGTGGCAGGACTTATTTTAAATTCACCGAATGATAGTCCAAAAAATATTTATGGCTTCAATGCTGTAATAGACATTTTAAAGAACAACTATTTTACAGCTAAAAGCTGGGCCAATTTTGGAAATGAAGGCGATAAGCCCATTTTAAATAAGTATACCTATAACTACTTAACCCCTGGTAAAGAAATTGAAATTCCTAGTACTGAATTAAAGGTTACCCCTTATATACTTAGCCATGTAAACCCCTACGAAAGCAGTGCTTTTTTAGTACGTAATAATAATAGCTATTTATTATACCTAGGAGATACAGGTGCCGATGAAGTAGAAAAATCGAAACAATTAGAACAATTATGGAAGGCTATTGCAGATAAAGTAATAGCGCATTCACTTAAAGCCATTTTTATTGAAGTTTCGTTTGACAATACTATGCCCGATAAATCCTTATATGGTCACCTAACGCCTCGTTTATTAATGCAAGAAATGAAGGTGTTAAATAAGCTCTCTAATGGCCAGCTTCAAAACGTACCCATTTATATTACCCATATTAAGCCTTGCGCTAGCTGTGAAAGCTCCATCAAAAACGATATTGCCTTGTCTAATACCGAGGGGCTTACAATTAAGTATGCTATACAAGGCAAGGCCATACAGTTGCCTTAATTTTCTTATATATTCTGTCTCAAATAAATAAGAGCCACTTATCCCATTTCCATTTTTATTTAGAAGAATTTTGTTAATTTAATGGTCTAATTAATTAGGTCTTATAAAAAGCTTTAAGTAAATATATAATCAACTTCATTAGTTAGTAATTACATTATTAAATAAAAAATAAATAAAATAGTATGTCAAACAGTAAAAAAGCTATTCAAAACAATTCACGCCGTAACTTTTTATACCAAAGTTCATTAGCTTCATTAGGCTTAGTGTTCATGGGTAAAAACGCATTAGCTGCTAATTCTTTTTTTCTTGCTAAACCAAACTCTAAAATTAAAGGTGTGCAAATTGGTGCTATCACTTATTCTTTTAGATCTATGCCAGGTAGTGCAGAACAATTAATTCAATATTGTAAAGAAGCTGGCATTAGTGCTATAGAATTAATGGGAGACCCTGCTGAAGCTTATGCAGGAAGTCCAGCAGGTGTAATGCCTCCAATGAATTATGGCCCAGCTGCAGCTAATGATCCTGCAAAACCAAGAATGTCTCGTGAAGAATTTATGAAATCGATGGAAGAAAGAAACGCAAAAGCAAGAGCTTGGAGAGAAACAGCTTCCATGGATAAGTTTGTAGAACTTAGAAAAATATTCAATGAGGCAGGTATTACAATTTATGCATATAAACCAGACGCAGCCTTAGGTGTAAAAAGTACCGATGCCGAAATTGATTACGCCATGCGTGCAGCTAAAGCATTAGGAGCTACTTCAGTAAATGTAGAACTTCCAACCAACGCAGATCATTCAAAAAGATTAGGCGAGTTTGGTTTAAAACATAAAGTATATGTTGGCTATCATGCACATTTACAAGCAACAGACACTGCATGGGACCTGGCTTTGAGTCAGTCTCCTTATAATGCTATGAACCTTGACTGCGGACATTATATTGCAGCAGGCGGGGCGAATACCACAGCTTCTTTATTAGCCTTAATAGAAGCAAAGCATGATCGTATTACAAGTATGCATATTAAGGATCGTAAGAACAAAGTAAATGGTTCAAAGAATATGCCATGGGGAGAAGGCGATACACCTCTTAAAGATGTGCTTACATTATTAAAAACTAAAAAATATAAAATACCTGCTTCTATTGAATTAGAATATGATATTCCTGCAGGCTCTGATGCAGTAAAAGAAACTAAAAAATGTTTCGAGTATGCTAAAGCTATTTTAGAAGGATAATAGCAGAAGGGTACTATTTAAGAAGTCCTATTTAGATATATTTTTTATAATGACTAATTTGATTAACTTTCGGGTGAATTAATTTAGTCATTTTTTTATTTAGTTTATTATTCAAAATAATTATGAACCAGCTTATTTCTAGTAACATTTTTGTACATCATGTACTTTTTTATTTAAAAAATCCTACGTCGATTGCTGATAAAAATAAATTATTAGAGGGTTTGCAAAAATTAGCTGCTATTGAATGTATACGTCTTTCAGATATTGGCACGCCCGCTGCCACTAATAGGTCGGTAATTGAAAGAGATTATACCTATTCTTGGTTATGCATTTTTAATACTGCCAAAGAAGAAATGGTGTATCAAGAACATCCAATTCATGATGAATTTAGAAACAACTATGCCCATTTATGGGAGAAAGTAGTTATTTACGATTCAACCACCAATACACAGGAAAGCCAGTAGCAATAAGGCTTAAGCCCCAAATAGCTTCATAGGGTTTATTCAATATAGTAATGACGAATAAGGCTGCACAGAATAATAAAAATAGGCCCGGTACAAAAGGGTATCCAATAACTTTATACTTCCTTTCGTATTCTGGATGCTTTACTCTTAATATAATTACCCCTAATGCTGTACTTCCATAAAATATAAAGGAAGCAAATACTAGCATATCAGTTAATTGATCAAAACTTCCCGAGAATACTAAGGCAATAGCCCAAAAGGCTTGAATGAATAAAGCAATATCGGGTGTATTGTATTTAGGATGTACGTTCGCCGCTTTATAAAAAAATAATTTATCTCTGGCCATTGCATACATCATTCTAGCCGAAGTTAAAATAGTACTATTGGTAGCATTCAAAGTAGTGACTACTATTAAACTAGCTACAAGTATCATTCCAATATTTCCGCTTAATTTACCTGCCACTTCTACAGCAGCAATTTTATTAGGTGTGAGTTGTATGAAATAATCAATGGGTAAAATATATACAAAAACAATATTTAATAAAACATAGGCTGTCATCACTATTAATGTACCAATACCTAATGCAAGTGGTAAATTTCTTTTTGGATTTTTTATTTCTTCGCCTACATAGGCCACACTATTCCATCCTTCATAACCCCAAAATGCACCCAAACTAGCTACGAATAGGGCTTTCAGCAAACTAAAGCCATGCAAATCGGGCGCATTAGGTAATTGGCTGGGGGTTGTTATATTAGCCATACTTCCTTGTGAAGAACCAAAACCAATAGCTATAAATGCAACAATACTGGTTAACATTAGATAAGTTAAGACTGTACTTAATTTTGTTGCAAACTGCGCGCCCCTATAATTTAATAAGGTGAGTGCTATAATTAAAAAGGAAGCTAGCAATTTAATAAATAACCCTTGCGAGATGGCTATTCCTAAAAAGCTAGTAGCTCCATTTATAATGGGAAGTGGAAATAAACTATTTAATGACTGTGCAAAAATATAAGCTAAGGCTGCAATGGAAGATGTTTTAATAACGGTGAAACTGGCCCATCCATACATAAAAGAAAAAAAGCGACCATATACTTTTTGAAAGTAAAAATATTCTCCCCCTGAATTAGGAAACATACTTACCATCTCTGCAGTGGACAAAGCACCTGCTAAACTAATAAGGCCGGCAACTACCCAACAAAGAATAACTAATAAGGGAGAACCCAACTCCTGAGACATGGGGGCTAATTTTTTAAATACGCCCGAACCAATAATTACACTCACTACTAAAAAAGTAGCAGTACTTACTCCAATTTTGGGTTTTAATACTTCCATTCTACAATTTAGTGTATTCTATAGCAAGTTCACTATAATTTGGTAACACCAAAACCAGGCTGGTTATTTATATGCATGTAGCCATCAATTAATTCAAAGCCTCCAGTAACCAAGTCTTCAGCTAAATCAAAGCTGCCATCTAAGTCGATATACTTGGTATTGGAACAGCAGTATGCTGCATGCAAAGCTGCGGTGATGCTTATGATACTTTCATCATTACAGCCCCAGAATAAATTAATGTTTGCATTTTTAGCAATAGTGGCAATTTCCATAGCCCCCATGATACCGCCACATTTCATTAATTTAATATTGTACACACCGAAAGGTTTACTAATAGCATATTCCAATGCAGCTTGAGGGTCTTTCAACGATTCATCTCCCATTAATATAGAACGGTAAGCAGGATCTACTTTTAATAATTCTAATTCTTTACCTACGGGCAAAGGTTGTTCGATTAATTCAATTTTTGATTTTTTGGTGGCCTCAATAAATTTATTCAAGTCGGCCAAGCTATATCCTTGGTTGGGATCTACTCTTATAATATATTCAGTGGGATATTTTTCTTGAAGCTTTACAATTTTTTCAATATCCTCATCAACATTCAATCCTAGTTTTACTTTTAATACTTTAAAACCAAGACTTAAAAAACCTGCAGCATCTTCTAAAGTTTCTTCTACGCTTTTAATACCAATGGTAATGGAGGTAGGTAAGGCTTTTATTTTTTGTCCATAAAATTCAGCCACTGAAATACCTATGAATTTACCAAAGGCATCGTGCATGGCTATATCAATAGCAGCCTGTGTTCCAGGTAAGTGATCAAAATGTTGTCTACTTTCATAAATCATTTTTTGAAAATGACGAATGTCTCTGCCTACAAAATTTTTAACAAATTCGGTTTCTAAATTAACAGCTGTTTGCGCAGTGGTTTCTCCCACTACTTCTCCCGCTGGGCTTCCACAACCATAGCCCACTATACCATTGGCTAATTCTACTTCAAAAAAAGCTAAACTCACATCGGAGAAAGTACTATAGGCAATGGTATAAGGCTTGGTTAAAGCCATTTTTTTTAGATAAGATCTTACAGCAACTATTTTCATTTTCTTTATTTTTTCTAATTAAATAACTACTTAGTAAAGTGTTATATGCTCAATTACTTTTTAAAGCCTTTTAAAGTAGGCAAAATTTTAGTTAATTTTTTAAAATTTACTTTCTACTTAGTGAAGTATTTTATACTCAATTATTTTTTTAGGCCTTTTAAAACTGGTAATATTTTATCTACACCTTCTTGGATAGGTAATAAAACAGGTATGTTTAATTTTTGCTCATACTGTTTTTGAAAAGCAAAAGCTTCTTCAGTGCTACAGTCTTCAGTATGAATACCTAGGGCTATTACTTTTGAACCTAATTTTTCAATAATCTCCATTTCCGATTCAACGCTTGGAATAGATCCCCAGTTTTCATCGTGGTCAAAATATTTACGCTTAGGGGCGAATAATAATATGACATGTTTGGCATTGCCTGATATTAATAACTCAATACCACAAGGACCACTTGGGTTTCTTAAAGAAGACTGCCCTTCTAAGAAAATAAAATCGGGTTGGGCTTCTTTCCAACAAGTAAGAATGGCGTTTTCTAATTCTCCAGAAACAAAATCATTCAAAGTAGAATCAAAAACAAAACCATATTTACCGCCTTGCAACCAACCGGTTTGTCCTGTGTAAATCATTTCAGCCTTGAGTCCGTCTGCTTCACAGGCCTGTCTGAGCATTCTGGCTGTAGTTCTTTTACCCATGGCGCAGTCCATACCTATCACGGCTATGATGGGTGCAGTTACTTTATAAATATCTCCTGTCCAAAAACTAAGTTGTTCTCTTGTTTTAGGTTTTCTTACATCAATTAATTGCACTCCTTTTTCTTTGGCAAGCGCTACTATCTCTGGCTTCTCATTTAAATACTCATGTAAACCATTCACTATTGATAATCCTGCATTGATGGCTTCAATAATAGTGGTTAACATATTAGCCGGCAATCTTCCTCCCACTGTAGCCACTCCAATAACTAAAAATTGAATATCATTAAGTGAACTTGATGCAGCACTTAAATTTTCAAACACTGGTATATTTCTATTTTTGCCATCTAATAAAGTTCCAGCATCCTGACCAGCAGTTTCAGCACAATCAATTACGCCTTTAATGGTAAAGCGTTCCGTACCTCTAATAAGTCCGTGTGCGGTTTTAGCATCTAGTGCTTTCAATAAACCATTCGTTAATATAATTGCATTATTCATCTTACTTACCTTTCTTTTATTTTAAAATTTATTTTCTTTGAAATTTATTTTCTTTTGATAAGTACGCCTGGGTAATTACCTGTAGCCTTTTGATTTTGATAAGTAAGTTGTCCATTAATCCAAACCATTTCAATACCAGTGGATAAAGCCGTGCTATTTTGAATAGTAGCATTGTCTTTTACTGTAGCTGGATTCAATAAAACTAAATCGGCATAATTGCCTGCTGCAATAATACCACGGTCTTTTATGCCTAAATGTTTTGCTGTTAGGCCTGTCATTTTATGAATGGCATTTTCTAATGAAATGATTTTATCTTCTCTAACATATTTTCCTAATACTCTAGTAAAAGCTCCATGTCCTCTAGGATGGCCGCTAGCACTACCATCGGAACATATATTGGCATAAGGCCATGCCATTAAATTAGCAATATCTTTTTCAATCATTGACTTGGCAGCAATGGCTTCTACCGTTCCTTTAAAATTGGGATTTTTTTCTTTAAAGTCAGATGCAATAGCAATTAATGCCATTAAAGTAACCGATGGTTTTTCATTTCTCATAGCTGCAATGGCTGTAAGCGTTTTACCTCTGTAGGCTTCAACGGGTGCATACTTCACTAAATAAGATTCATTCGCATCAAATGTATGGTTCACGGCAAACTCTGCACTTACCGGATTCGTATAATCTCTGGTTGGAAATAAAACTCTTAAGGTGGAGTTCCAATAAGTATAAGGATATATATCGGCAGTAATATTTATTCCTTCGGCTCTTGCTTTTTCTAATTTTGCAATTAAAGCCTTGGAAGTTTCCCAATCATCTTTTTTAGCAATTTTAATATGTGAAATTTGCACTGGCATTTTGGTAACCCTTCCAATTTCAATAATTTCATCAATGGCGTCTTGAAATCTAATATCCTCACTTCTTATATGACTCATATATCTTGACTTAGCAGCAGCAGCTACTTTCGCCAATTGTATTACTTCATCTTTGCTTGAAAAAAAGGCTTGCTCATATTCTAGCCCAGTAGATAAACCCAAAGAACCTTTATTTAATTCTTTTTGTAAAATAATTTTCATTTTATCTATCTCTGCTTGGCTAGCTTCTCTATACACATCGTTTTCTCCCATCACTTCTTCTCTCAAAGTTCCTTGTCCTGTGTAGGTTCCCACATTCACTGCCATAGAATGCTCTTTAAACATTTTGGTTAAACTATCCATTGCATAACTTCCCCCATCCTGGCCTATAATAATAGTGGTAATGCCTTGGCTATTGGTAGGAATGGCCTCCGGATGATCATCCAAGTCTCCAAAATGATGACTATGAGAATCAATGAAACCAGGCGCTAAGACTAAGCCTTTACCCTCAATGACCTTCTCGTTTTGATTGGCTTTCAATTGCCCTACTTGTATAATTTTTTTTCCTTGTATTCTTACCGAGGCACTATACGCCGGCTTACCCGTACCATCTATTAATTGGACATTGGTAATTAATTGTGTTGGTTGCGTGCTACTATTTTTTTGTGCAAATAATTGAGTCGTTATTGTTAGTAGTAGAAAAGAGAAAAGTCTTATAAGTTTTGTTTTCATTTTAATAGGTTGTTTTACCATTTTAATAACGCTAAGAATATTTCTAAAAAATTAAATTACTATTTAAATTACCAAAAACGAATATACATAGCAGCTACTAATCCAAGTACAATAATGACCATGGCTAAATTAGCGTTGCTTAATGTATATTTAGCATTGTCTTCTATTAAATCGTTTTCATGTTTTTGTCCACTCTTATCAAATAAACTCACTAGTACAATGGTAATCATGGTAAATACAAATACCCATCCCATTTGAATTAAATAAGGAATTTCAAAACCGCCATGACCATTAGAATAAGCTGTATATAAAATAGTTTCACTTCCTGCGAGGCCCACAATAAATTTATCAAATACAATAGAAAGTATTACTCCAACAATAATTCCAGTGATGGCCGCTTTTGAGGTTGCTTTTTTCCAGAAGAACCCTAATAAGAAAACGGGGAAAATAGCAGGTGAAATATAACCTGTATATTTTTGAATAAATTCAAAGCCGCCTTTTCCACCAATACCCAATGTATCGTTCCAGTTAATAATAATAGCAATGATTAAAGAAATAATAATGATGATACGACCTGTTGTTACAATTTTAGTATCAGAGGCTTCTCTATTAATATATTTTTTATAAATATCTAAAGAGTAAATAGTAGAAATACTATTCGCCTTGCCTGCTAAGGAGGCCACAATGGCTGCCGTCAAAGCCGCCATGGATAAGCCTTTCAGCCCAACAGGTAAAAAGCCTACAACAGATGAATAGGCATTGTCCTGGTTCAAACTACCATTACTTAACATTTCTTGTTGCAATTCTCCATTTTGATATAAAACATAAGCAGCAATACCAGGAAGCACCACTAGTATGGGCATTAATAATTTTAAAAAGGCTGCAAAGAAAATGCCGGTTCTTGCCGTTTTTAAATCGGCGCCCAAGGCTCTTTGTGTAATGTATTGATTACATCCCCAATAATTTAAATTCGCTACCCACATACCTGCTGCCATCATAGCTAGTCCTGGTAAGCTTGAATAATCGTCAATTTGTTTTTGTGTGGCACCTGCACCTGGTTTATCAAAAATCATATTAAAATGATCTGGTGCTACTTTTATTAAATGATTAAAGCCAGCAATGGCATTCGTTCCGTAACCAAATTTTTCGCCTACTACTGTTAATGCTATATATGAAGTGATAAGACCACCCACCGTTAATACCAATACTTGTATTACATCGGTGTAACCAATAACCTTCATGCCCCCTAAAGTAATGAACAAGGCAAATAGCGCAAGGCCTATCATGATTAAATGAAAATGCGCGCCGCCTGTTAAATTATTAATGGCAATGGCTCCTAAATATAAAATAGAAGTAAGGTTTACAAATATGTATAAGAACAACCAAAAGATAGCCATGATCATGGCCACTGTTTCGTTATACCTTGTTTTTAAAAACTGTGGCATGGTGTAAATTCTATTTTTCAAATACACCGGCATAAAAAATACACCCACTATGACTAGAGAAACTGCTGCTATCCACTCATAAGCAGAAATAGCCAAACCTAGTCTAAACCCATTTCCACTCATGCCTATAAACTGTTCTGCAGAAATATTAGAGGCAATTAAACTTGCTCCAATGGCCCACCAAGTTAATTGACCTTCTGCTAAAAAGAAATCGGTTGAATTAGCGGTGGCAGTTTGCTTGCGTTTATAGATCCAATAACCATAGCTAGCAATGATTAAAAAGTAGAGTATAAAAACAATGTAGTCAAAGCTTTGCAATGCCTTAGTCATAGAAATTGGTTTTGTTCTTAAAATTAGGCTTTAAACTTATAAAGGACCCCCTTTGAGACTGACTTTTTTCAATACTAAGGCTCCAGTTCTAGTCCAAAACAAGTTGAATGATCTTTCTTAGTTATAAATTTTATAAATCAGAAGCCCTTTCAAGCAAGATATCCTTAATTTTATAGCACAAGCATATACACTATGAATCCCGCTTTTACTAAATTCAGTCGTTTAATTACCAACCCTATTACCTTTGGCTTTTTTTTATTTACAAAATTGCCAGCCGCTTTTTTTGCGGGTTTAAGAATACATTATTTTGATGACCGTAAATGTGTGGTGCGTATTCGCTACTCTTGGTTTAGCCAAAACCCTTTTAAATCAATTTATTTCGCGGTGGAAGCCATGGCAGCAGAAATGACCTGCGGCATGTTAGCCTTTGCTCAAGTATATCAAAGAGACCCTAAAATAAGTATGCTTGTGGTGGGCACGCAGGCCAATTTTTTAAAAAAAGCAACGGGTACTATTTTATTTAGCTGCGAAGATGGCTTGGCCATTCAAAAAGCTATTCAAGAAACTATAGCTAACGGTGAAGGAAAAACAGTAATTTGTAAGACGGTGGGCACGAATTCAAAAGGCGAAGTAGTGGCCGAATTTAATTTTACATGGAGTTTTAAAGCAAAAAAATAATTCAAATTTTTAAAAACGATAGTATGAAAAAAATTAATAGTAAAATTCTAGTATTCATAGTCAGCAGTTTTCACTTATTAGTTATGAGCAGTTCTCTATTGGCGCAAAAGGCCAACCCTCCTGGTTTGAAGTATATTAAAGAAGGCGAATTAAAAAAAGATTTATACGCCCTTGCAGATGCACATTTTAATGGTAGGTCGGCAGGTACCTTAGATGAATTAAAAGCCTCTATGTGGTTGGCTGAAAAATATAGAAGTATTGGCTTATTACCAGCTGGTGATGATGGAACCTATTTACAATTTTTTAATTTATGGCGTAATCATATTTCAGATAAGTCGGTGATAAAAATTAATAATAAAACCGTAAAGCTTTGGAATGAAGTGGCTGTGGCACAAATGGCCAATGCTTCCATAGTGGCGCCTATTGTATATTTAGGTGGTGCTGCAGACATAGATACTACCAAATTGGATATTAAAAATAAAGTAGTGGCTATTGAAGCTTCATCTAAGGGAATCAATTTGAATGCCTCTTTACCTACATGGCGCTATAGCAGAAATGTTCAATCCAAATATGTTATGCCCCTTATTAGAAAAGGTGCCACTGCTGTTATTATAATTGCAGATGAGATTGCAGAAAAAGCTTGGGACGATGCAGCAGAAAATTTTAAAAGAGGTAGCTACGATATTGATGGTGGCCCCAATGTAACGCTTACTACTACCGTTCCTATTTTATGGATGCATGCAAGTGCAAAAGCAGATTTACAAAATAATACTGCTTTTATGAATGCTAATATTATAGTTGATAAATATAGTTACCCTTCTGTAAATATTATTGGAAAAATTAATGGCACCGACCCTAAGTTAAAAGAAGAATACGTTTTATACAGTGGACATCAGGATGCACACGGTATTAGAAATGCACAAAATAATGATTCAACTTATTATGGTGCCGATGATAATGCAAGTGTGGATGTGGCTATGCTTGCAAACGCAAGGGCCTTTATCAAAAACCCTGCAAAGCGTTCTATTTTATTTGTAATACATGGTGCTGAAGAAAGGGGTTTACTAGGTTCAAGGTATTATGTGCAGCACCCAACGGTACCTATTAAAAATATTGTAACAGTTTTAAATGGAGATATGATTGGTAGAAATCATATCGATAGCGCTGCCTTTTTGGGTATGCAATCGCCGCATAAAAATTCAACTGAATTAGTGAACCTTATTTTAGCTGCCAATAATGAAGGACCTAAATTTAAATTAGATACTAGTTACGATAAAGTAACACATATAGAAGGCTGGTATTTTAGAAGCGACCATCTACCTTATGCAAGACTAGGCATTCCTGCTGTAATGTATACTACTTTATTACATGAAGATTACCATACCCCACTTGATAATGCAGAAAATATCAATTACCCTAAGCTTAAAAAAATGGCTGACTGGATGTACCGCAGTGCTTGGAAAGTAGCCAATGTAGCGAAGCGTCCAGCAACCGATACTGATTTTAAATTAGAGCGCTAATTATTTTATATTCTAAACTTGAACGCCCCGAAGTCTCATTGACTGCAGGGCGTTCTTATTAGAAGTACTTTAGGGGAAAGAAAATTTTAATTATTTAAAATACTTTCGAGCCATTTGGTTGATAGGCATATCTAAATGTGTAGTAACGTTGCTTGAATAATTTATCATTCACTGATGCAGTAGACGCTAAGGTTACACCACCTTTATAATAATTTAAAATTTCAATTTTTGCATATTTACCATTTGCAGTTTTAATTACTAATACACGACCTGCAATTGGACTTACAAGTGTTGTCAATCCATCATAAGTATACCAAGCTCTTCCGCTTCCTAGTGGAATTGCATAAGAAGCTGCAGTTGAATTATCAGTTGCAAAACTTGAATCGGCTGGAATGGTTTTTAAATCATCAAATAATCCTTTAAAAACAAATGCACCGCCTAATCCTGGACCGCTTGTACCGCTATTCACTAAAATTTTAGTAGAAGAAAAAGCAATGTCCCATTTAGTAGTAGCTGCATCTGTTGAAGCAATCACTTTATTATCCACTAAACTGTAATAAGTAGTCGTACCTGCGCTTTGCGGTCTTCCATCAGCGCCTAATCCTGTTACAGTATCTGCAGCAAGATCATTCACTGTAAGGGTACTCACACTCACTGGTACAACAATTGTTTCTTCCTTTTTGCTACAAGCAACCAATGCAATACTCAATCCCAATCCCATCGTAATTTTTCTTAGATTCATTTTCATGTGTTATTGATTTTTATTTTTTATTAATTTTTTGTAACTGGTATTTAATAGTTGTATAAAAAGTTCTTCCTGGTAAATTAGGCAGGTTAGCGGCGTCGATATAATTGGAGATATTATCTATACCTGCTTGAAGACTAATCCCATTTTTGAATGATTTGCCAGCAGCACTGTTGACAGCAACATAGCCACTAGCAAATACATCACCATTGTCAAAAACTTCATTGCCGTTATTGTTATTCACAGCCCACTTGCTTCTGTAAATGGCTCTTAGATTATAGTAATAACCCTTGGGGGAATTATAATTCAATTTTACTTGTAGTTTATGCTTGCTGGTATTGGGTAAACCAACATACTCATTCAATTTCATAATCCTGCTATAGCCCTGACTATTTTTAGTATAGACTGTACCAGATTTAATATCTGCAATCTGGTCTTTATCGCCTGTGCGTAAATACTGATATCCTCCGCTAAGGGACCAATTTGAATTAATGGTATGTTGTCCTTCTAATTCAAATCCAGTCGTAAAGGCACGTCCAATATTTAAATAACTATAAATTTGAGCGCCTGAGATATAAGTGCCTACTTGCTGTGTTTCAATTAAATTTTTGATATCATTTCTAAATAATTGCAGGGACATTGCAGAACGGGTATTGATTTTCCAATCCCATGTAAAGTGAACACCATTAGAATATTCAGGCTTAAGTGCTTTTAATAAATAATAATTAGGAAATAAATTTCCAATTTGTCCAAGTGCATCTAGCCTAGCAATTACTTGTTGCGCTTGTGCAGAACCAAATACACTATAACTTCCAGCAGCTGCATTCGTGAAATCTAAAAACAATTGTCTAAAATCTGGTGCTTTAAAACCCTGGCCAACACTGAATCTAAACTGGTGTGCTGGATTTAACTTATACAACATTGAAATCTTAGGACTATAGGCAGAAGCAAATTGCCTGTTTTGATCAAATCTTAATCCACTAATCAAAGTAAATTGCTCCGATGGCTTCCACTCCCATTGTGTAAATGCGTATTGAATATCGTTTTGCCTTCTTAGTTTTTCACTATCATAACGACTGCTTTTCACGCCTTCCCAAACTGCACCAAGACCAAAGACCGCTTGTACCTTTTTACTAAGATTCCAATCGGTCTGATTTTCTATACGCTTAAAATTATGATTCAATACATCTCTATAAGGCAGTCCGTTAATAGTTAACAAATTTTGTACTGCATCGTAGGTGGTTGAATAAGTTCTTAGACTCGTTTTTAAAGCTTTAGAAAACCGATGATTTAATGTAGCAGATGCATTTATATCTTTAATGTTTTCTTTTCCAATTGAATAAATAGTGACGCCATTATTGGCTACTGCAATTTCATTTTGAATTTGCTCATTGGTAAAACGTGTATTCAAGACAAAATTCGTTTGACTAGATAGATCCCATTTAATTTGTTGAGTGGTTGAATATCTATCTATCGGTGTGGTAACGCGACTATTGCTATTGGGACGAATACTATATCCATCTGTATTATAACTATTTAGAAATCCTTGGTATTGAAAATTCTTGGTTTGTAATTTAGTTTCAAGATTGGCATCTACAGTATTGTAAGTACCATACCTTAGACCCATTGTCAGTGGTGCACCCATTGTTGCATCGGTAATAATATTGATTACACCCGCCATGGCTTCGCTACCATATAAACTGGAGGAAGGACCTTTTACAATTTCAATTTTTTTAATATTCCCTAATGCGATTCTATTTAAATCCAATACTCCGGCTGTGCGTCCAACCAAGGGTTCTCCATTGATTAATATAATGGTGTAGTCTGGATTAAGCCCTTGTAATTGTATACCTGCGCCAAAACCACTTGTCAGGTTGATACCGGTTTGTTCTTTTAAGATATCCGTCAAACGCAAAGACCCATTTTGTTGGATTGTTTTAGCATTGATGATGGTAACAGGAACTGTAAGATTGTTTAATTTTCGTTCTGTTCTGGTAGCTGTAACTACAACACTGTCGCTATGGGCAAATAAAGTATCATTGACAAACTTTGCCTGGCCCCATAGGCATTGAGGAATAATAAAAAATAAAAATAGTAAGGGCTTCTTAGACATCGAGCCGCAAAGCTCGAACTTTGAATACATCCGTAGATATAATCAAGATAAAACTTAGGCTAAGAGTCCTGTAATTTTACAATTTTATGACAAATCAATTTTGCTCTAAAATACGCTCAATAGATTTTATTTCAGTGGCCGTTATAAAATATTCATAAAACCTTTTATCATCTTCCTTGCGCACACTACTTATAAGCTGTAATTCAGACTGTGTAATAAATTGATACTTTTCGTTAATAGCGTTAATCATATCGCTTCTCACTTTTTTCTGTAACCCCACATTTTTATCCTTGATGCCCAAAACATGATTAATATCATTAATTTCTACATTCATGCTTTGTTTAGAATTTTTAAGTAATAAAGAAAGTAAAGCTACTTCAGTACCCACAAAGGCCTGATTGACCGATTTAGACTTTAAAATTTTAAGTTGCGACTGTTCCAATTTTTTATTAACACTTCTATTGAATAGCCAAATAGAAAAAACAAATACAGTTAAAACAAAAACTATGAAGGTAATGAAATAAAAATAATTATCATCAAGCCCCCAAATAGCATAATTCATTAGTTCGAATGAATCGGACGAGAATTTTTTGGTAAAAAAGGATTGATTTTCTGGACTAAAACTAAATATAGAATCTTTATATAAAAAAATATCATGGCTTTGCGCCCTTCTTATAAGAAACTGATTCAGTTCTGAATTATTAGACTTATATATTTTATTAGCTATGAAATTAAAATAATACGCTTCATCTTGATTTAAATAAATGTATCCGCTGTCAATGTTAAAAAATGAATTTGTTATACTAGCTTCTTCTACTAATTTTTTGGTGCTCGCATGCATCGATCCTAATTTTACCCATTTTTTAGAAGCAATGTCTAAGTAATAACTATCATAATTTTTTGTCCCTTTTATACTTTCAGGGCCTGCAATTCCTGCATTAACGATAGCTTGAAAGGATACATATACTCTACCTTCATTTTTGGAAAACCAATTATGCCCATTAGATATGATTTCATTATTAGCAGGTACGATATCCCATTCCTTGTCTAAAAAATTAAAAGCCCTTAAATGACCATTTAATTTCCAAAAACCATAGCCCCCATAACTATAGATATGTTTGTCCCAAACAAAATTATTGCTCGCTATATTGTAATTAATATTAATAGTGGCGTCAATTCTATGAAAAGAATAGCTAGAATCAACCTTATCTTCTAATTCATAAATAACCCCTGTTTGCGATATAAATAAGTAAAGCTTCTCTTTGGTCTTTATCAGCTCCTGGCCATTGAATATAAAAATGGTTCCTTCTACAGGAATGATTTCATTTTGCTTGGATAGAAAAACCTTGCATTCAAGGTCTTGGATACTAGTGATCTTATCTAAAAATGGACTATTAGTAATTTTAAACCTTTCTGGGAGCTGAATAATAGCTGCATTAGCACTAAGTTTAAAGGCTAAAGAGATAAAAATGGTAAATAGTAAAGATTTTGCGTAATTCATTGATTGTCAATTAAAAATTAGGTAAATAACTTAATTAGTATATGGGTTCATATATCTAAATATAGGAAATAACCTATTACGAAACTTAATTGGTAACTCAATTGGATATTATATTTCTTTGAATGGTCTTCTTTTGAGAAGCTTTTGGGGGAAAGCTATGGATTTTATAAGGGAGCCGTGAAAACGGCCCCCTTTTTTATTGCCCCTCTACAATAGGGCAGATATCTACTACCCTGTATTTGGTAACAATTTGGTAATATAGGCCTGAACCCCCTTTGGGCTCAAAATGGGACTTTTGTGATGCATTATTCAAACCTATAAAAAGCTTAATTATGGACTTTAATTCAATCATGAAAATTTTCTTGCCAAAGGATAGAGTTTTCTTTCAATTATTCGAAGAAGTTGCTGAACATGTTTATGAAATGGGCATCAAATTAAAAGAAATGGTCAACGAGCCAGATGCAGATGTGAGAGCAAATATTTTGGCGCAGATTGAAAACCTAGAACATAAGAACGACGATTTAACGCATTCTATATTTACCGAATTAGGTAGAAATTTTATTACACCATTTGATAGAGAAGACATTCACTATTTAGCCTCTTCATTAGATGATATTGCAGATTACATTTATGCTTCTGCAAAAAAGATTAATTTTTATAAAGTAAACCCGAACGATACTGGTATTCATAAATTGGCTGAATTAATCTTACAAGGTACACTAGAAACTAAAAAAGTAGTCTTGGGACTTCGTAATATGAAAAATATTAAGGAGATGACTGAGGCCATGATTAAGGTAAACAGCATTGAAAATCAGGCCGATGATATTTTTGACATGAGTATTGAAAGGCTATTTGAACAAGAAAACGATTTTAAAGAAGTAATTAAGAAAAGAGAAATATACCAAGTACTTGAAATTGCCACCGATAAAATTGAAGATGTTTCCAATGTAGTTGAATCTATTATTATCAAGTACGCTTAATTTATTCCTTAATTTATTCAAGATGACTTTATTAATTATCATTATAGCACTTGCGCTAATATTTGACTATATCAATGGATTTCATGATGCAGCGAATTCTATTGCTACAGTGGTTTCTACAAAGGTGTTAACGCCTTTTCAAGCAGTATTATGGGCGGCCTTATTCAACTCAGTAGCATTCTGGATTTTTAAAGACCACGCCGTAGCCAACTCCATTAGTAAAACAGTCTACAAAGACTTTATTACCTTGCCCGTTATTTTTTCAGGTTTAATGGCAGCCATCTTCTGGAACTTACTTACTTGGTGGTATGGTATTCCCTCTTCTTCTTCGCATACTTTAATTGGAGGCTTTGCAGGTGCAGCCATTGCACATGCACTCATGATTAAAGGAATCGATTATTCTTGGGCTAAGATAGTAGACAGCGATACTATCATGAAAACAATTTTATTTATATTCTTAGCGCCTATTATAGGTATCGTCATATCTATTTTTATATCCGTCGTAACCATTATGCGCAATTTATGGTGGCGATTTGCCATTATAATTATTGCCACGGCTGGTACCGTGCTAATGTTTGATATGTTTGAGGATACTAAAATTAAAGAGAACGTTCAAAAGTTTTATAGCATTGATAAATACCAAAAAGAAATAGCTACTATTAAAGGTGAACTTAAAAATAAACAAGGCGATGCTGAATTGCTATCGGCCCTGCAATTGAATGAAGGAAAATTAGAAAAGGCTAACGCTTCTTATAATAATCTAGTACCTTATTTATCTGATTTTGATAATTCTTCTGCAGCTACAATTGCCTCTATTGCAAAAGATAGTGGCTGGTTAAAAAATGTAGCTGTTAGCAAATTAAAAGATGAAGTTAGAAACGCAAACGATTTTTTAGTAGTAGAAGCAAAATCGGCAGAAGATAAAGAAGCAAAAGCAATTTACGTTATTGCAAAAGATAAAACTGAAGAATATAAAGAGCCTTTAAAATTATACTTAGAAGGTACTATTAGCCTGGACTCAGCTTTAACAATTGTAAATAGTATTTACCCTATTGCTGATAAAAATATAGAAAAGGTAAAAGCAAAAATAACCAAATTCAATATTGAAAAAACTTTTGGAAATGAAATTGACAAAGCAGATAATTCTGTAATTGTATACGGTATCATTGGTGCTGCTATTTTATTTATGATCATTTATCTGTATGTTGAGAAAATAAAAACGCCTACATCTCATTCCGTTGCTTATATGTTTAAAAAATTACAGTTGTTTAGCTCTGCTGCCTTCAGTATTGGACATGGTGGTAATGATGCGCAAAAAGTAATGGGTATTATAGGGGCTGCATTAATTGCCAATGGAAGTATGCAAGACTTTAGTCAACTACCAGATTGGGTTCCAGTTTCTTGTTATTTAGCTATTGGTTTAGGTACTATGAGTGGTGGTTGGAAAATTATAAAAACAATGGGATCTAAAATTACCAAGGTAACTCCACTTGAAGGAGTAGCCGCTGAAACAGCAGGTGCATTCACTTTATTTTTTACAGGTCAAATGGGTATACCCGTTTCCACTACGCATACTATTACAGGATCTATTATTGGCGTAGGTGCTACTAAACGTTTAAGCGCTGTAAGATGGGGCGTAACCACCAACTTATTATGGGCATGGGTTTTAACCATTCCAGTAAGTGGCGTACTAGCAGCTGTTACCTATTTTATTGTTCATTTTTTTACTAAATAGGTATTTATAATAATTAGAACGAGTAATAATTATTTTTATACATTCTTTTATAATATTGCTACAAAAAAGCCCCGATTGATCGGGGTTTTTTTTATAATTAGAATGAGTAATTATTAGAATGACTGATGATAATTTTTATTTTTTATACTTTGCAAAAACTATTTCGGTTGTATAGCATGAATTTTAGTTTGTCTTCCATCTATATACTCAAAACTATTTCCATTAAAATAGCCGTTCTGTTCTAGCGCCACTTTAATGGGTTTATCCCAACCTGTTAATGTATGCGTAGCATTTAATTCAATAGAATAACAGGTATTGGGCTTCATCGTGTAATCGCCAGAACCTGGAACTCCATTTTGAAAATCCCACATGCCAATAGTAGTGCCCGCTGCATGACCATGAAATCCAATAGGATGCGTGTATATACTTGGGTTAATACCTGCAGCCTTAGCATTGGTTAAGGCTTGCTTTAAAATAACATTACCCGTTTTGCCTATTGCAAATTCATTAGTTAAAAAATCTTGTAATTGATTGGTTTTGGTAAAGGCCGCTTGCAAGGCAGCAGGTACTTCTTTTTCTGTAGGAAGTAAAACATAGGCATGCTCTTGTACATCAGAATTCAATCTTAAATAAGTAATTCCAAAATCTATATGTAAAAAATCGCCCGGTCTAATCACATCATCTTTTTCATTACTTACTCTTCTTTGAATTTCAATAGAGGGATGAAACCAAGTAATAAGGCCTTTATCGCTTAAGGCTTGTCTAAACCACCAAACTAAATCTTGGGTAGTAGTAACATTGGGTTTAATAACTTTATTGCTAAAGCCTTCTTTTATAATCGCATGTGTAATTTTTAATAAGCTTGGATACAATTGCATTTCTTTTTCCGTTCTAGTTTCTAACCAGCTTACTGCTAAAGGTTCTGCTGAAACAACTTTTGTTCTCTCTGTTTCATTTAAGCTTTGCATGAATTCTAGGTATTCTGTATGATCTAAACCATCGGCATGTCCATAATCGGCAGAAGTATTAATGGCAATTTTGTTAGGGTTTAGTTTTCTTAATAAAGCTGTTAGTGCATCCCATTGATTAGGAAATGCAGCTACATCCCAAGCGGCTGCAATTTCTGTACCAACAGCATATCTTGCCACTGCATACTTTTCAACCGTATTTTTTTCTTTGTTTCTATAAAACACCAGCATGGTTCTACGACGAGCCGCTATCCACTCTGCAGGGATCATGGTTCTTACTATAGGATCTTCATTGTACTCTCTGGTTATAAGTATCCAGCAATCCATTTGAGCACGATCCATTAAACTAGGTAATAAATTGTTGTATCTGTCCGCCAATAGATCATTGACAATACTTGCTTGCTCTCGCATAGTTTTCACTTGGGCAGTGGCAGTTATAAAAGGGGCGCCTACCAATAAATGTAATGTGAGTAGGAATAGAATTTTACGCATTGGATTAATTTGAATTATGATAAAATAGGTTCAACGAAAAATTGAATAACTAAATTAACTACTAAATTTGCAAATATGGTTTTTTTAAGAAAATTTATGCTGGGAATTTTAGTTTTGGTATGCGGCAATCTAGCTGGTCAGGATACAAGCTATACCCAACTCAGTACCATTGTGGTATCTGCCAATAAACTAAAAGAAAAAAGAATTGAATCTCCGTTAGCCATATCCATATTATCTCCCAAAATAGTGGATGAAACAAAAGCCCAAAGAATTGATTTTTTATTAAATAAAGTAAGTGGCGTATATATGCCTACCATTGGTAATGAACAACATATGATGTCCATTAGGCAACCCATTTCCTTAAAGGGCCTTTATTTATACTTAGAAGATGGCATGCCCATTAGAACCAGCGGTTTATTTAGCAGTAATGCCCTCATTGAAGTGAATAGCAGCAATATTCATAGCATTGAAATTATTAAAGGGCCCGCTTCGGCCCTCTATGGTGCGGAAGCCATTGGAGGCGTGGTGAATATATTAACTACCCCCGTTCCCAGTAAAGCCAATGCTTTTATAAGTACGCAAATAAATAATACAGGTTTTAAAAAATTAGATCTAAGCTGGGGCACCCCCACTAAAACGGGTGGCTGGCTTATTACTGGCGCTTGGACCGATCAAAATAAGGGCATTACCGAGTACAGCGATTTTTCTAAAAAAGCATTGAGTGTTAAAAGAAATTTTCGAGTAAACAATAAATTAAAAGGATACCAAAACCTTCAATATATAAATTACTATACTCAAATGACGGGCTCCTTAGATAGTATTAAATATTTTCAGAAAAATTTTGGCACACAACAAAGCTTCACTTTTAGAAAAATTGATGCACTTCGTTTTAGACAAAACTTAGAGTATAACTGGAATACCCATTCAAACACGACCTTTAATTTCATGTATCGAAACAATACCATGGACCAAAATCCTGCGTATCTAATAGCTTCTACTGCTAATCCTACTAAATTTAAAGGACAAGTCAATAGCAACCATTTTGATGCCTATGTATTTGACCTTCAACATGTGTGGAGCATTCCACGGCTAAGTAGCAAAATAATGTTAGGTGGTTATTGGGATATTACAAATCAAAATTTAATTGCCAACTATATTGATATTGTAAAAGATACCAGCATTGGCAAATTCACAAAATATACATACCCTAGTAGGGATTCACTTATTACCAATTATAATACAGCCATTAGTAATAAAGCTATTTACTTTAATTATGTTGCCAATTTGAATAAGGCTATTCGTTTGAACATGACTATGCGCTATGATAATTTTGAATATCTTTTTAATAACCTGCTTCCCCTTGGAACGCCTTCTGCCAAAAATAATTTTACACAGTTCACACCTAAATTAGGACTTACTTATAACCAAAGGTGGTGGGGTGGTTATTTAAATTATAGTAAAGGTTTTGTGCCTCCTCAAATTACCGAGATATACAATGCCATTAGAGTGCCATATTTATTGCCACAAGATTTTTCCAATATGGAAATAGGCTCTTGGTTTCAATTTCAAAAAATAAGTGCAGAAGTTTCAATGTATTCTTTACAAGGTAAGAACGAAATTATTTCAGTAAGACAAACGGATGGTGTAAACTTAAATCAAAACTCGGGCGCTACAAGCCATATGGGTATTGAATATCAAGTACGCTATCAATTAGCGCCCACTATGGAAATAAGTTTGAATGGATCCAATACGCGACATAAATATTTAAATACCATTATTAAAGGCGTAAATGTAAGTGGTAAAGAAATGAACGCGGCCCCGCATCTATTTAATAATGTATCTTTTTCTTGGAAGCCTACTAATATTTTACGCGGTGCTATAGAATGGATGCATCAATCAAGTTATTATATGGATGAAACCAATACCACCAAGTATCCTGGCTTTAATTTATTGAATGCCAGGTTCGGACTTCAATTGAAGAAATCGGAAATTTGGTTGAATGTATTAAACCTTACCAATACTTATTATTCCACCATGGCTACCAAAAACTTTAGTGTAAAAGGAAGCAGCGCTTACTCTTATTATTTAGGAGAACCAAGAGCTATCACCATTGGTTGGAGGTGGTATATTATTGATTAACTCTAATTCTCATACCTCCCATTCCACCACCTCTTTGCATATCTTCCATAATTTTTTTCATACTCTCTGCAAATTGAGCACGGTTCATTTTATCTCCTTTGGTAGGTTGCTTCAATTCTTTAGCAGCGTACTTGGCTGTAAACTCAGTGGCAGTAATAACATTACCGCCATTATCACTATCTACTTCTAGAATAGCGCCCGGCAGTCCTGCATAAGTATCAGGCCCAACCGATACAGGGATAGACTCTGTATACCATACCACTAATTCAATTTCTTTTGGTTTTACTGGTGCTGTTGTATCTGTGTTATTTCTATTTCTACCACCACCAATACGCATACTCATTTGTTGTGGAGTCACCATGGTCGTTGCTTTTTTACAAACAAACTTTGCAATAGTTTTAGTTTCATCCGATAATTTCCACTTATTAGGCTTTAATGAATCTATTATTAAAAAATCTTTCTCAAATAAAGAACGAGACTCATATTGCATTTGATTGGGGATATCTGTATAGGTAGCTGTTTCAGGCATTCTAAAAGCAAAACGCATTCCACCTCCACCACCGCCGCCGCTATTAGCAAATGGATCTGGCGCTTCTTCTTCTGGTATAGTTTTAAACATACTCGCTTGCTCATTAAATAATAGCTCAAATTTATCGGTTCTAAATTCTGGAATACGCGCCCTCATTTCTGGGTCGGTAATCATTTTGTGCATGTTCACTTTTCTTTCAAAAATGAGCTTGCCTTCTTTTACTTGAGCGAAAGCACTTGTAAAAGCTATAAGCATTACTGTTAGTGCTAAGAATATTTTACGCATATTGTTTATTTTAAAAATTTGTATTTTAATAAAGATAATTAATTCATACGAATCATCACATTTCTTGGACCGCCACCGCCTAAACCAGATTTTTGTAAGCTATAGACAAAACTTACTAAGAAGTACTGATTAATCACATTATATTGTTGGTCCACAATTTGGTTCTGCGATACGTTTCGGCTAATACCTGCATTTTTATTCAATAAGTCAAAGGCGCTCACCCTTAATTCCGCTTTTTTATTCTTCATGAAAAACTTAGAGAAGCTAGCATTCCAAATAGGAATAGCATTATTAAAGCCGGCTGCTCTTCCCGAGTTTATGGTGTAGGTGAAGCTTTGATTGAGTAAGAAGTTTTTAGGCAGATAATTATTCATCTCAGCGCTAAATACCCTTGTTAAAAAGTTAGTATTTAAATTGGCGTTAATAGCATTATTAGTTTTGCTATAAGAATATCTAGTGGAGAAATCTATATCAATAATTTCATCTAATTGAAAGTTATAGGATAAGGAAGGCCCCACTGTTTTTGTAATAATGGTATTTAATAAAGCATTCGCATAAGATATATTATTACTCACGCCTCCGTTTATTCCAAAGTTCAGTCTTGAGTATATTTTCTTTAATCCAAAACCATAATTCAGACTACCATTCACACGGTAAGCACCATTCACGTTCACAGGTTTTGATAAAATAATTCTAGTAGGTAAGACACTATCATAATTCACAATAGAGTTGTTCGTAGTAGAGGCATTTAAGTTAGCAAAGAAATTACGTCCTGATATAATTTTAGAAGAGAAGAAACGCATATTTAAATTATGTACATAACTTCTTTTCAAAAAGGGATTACCAATAGTTTGTCTATTGATATTACTTTGATCCAGCACAGGTTGCAACTGCGTTAAAGAAGGCTGATTGGTAGAAGTACGGTAATTAATATTTAAATTCTTCGTTTGAGAAAAATTGTATTGATACGTAGCGGTTGGTAAGATATCTTTAAAGCTTTGATTCAATTTTGTATTCGCAGTTATATTTTCACCCGCTAATTTGGCATTTTGCAAACTAAAGCCTGTAGAGAAATTATATTTTTTTTGATTGGTTCTAAAATTCAAACCTCCCCCACTATAAGTATACTCACTATTAAATTCGTTACTAAGTCTTGTATTTAATTGATCATAGTTCTCCGTACCCGTATTTTTATCATATACCTTTCTACTTGTCTTACCAATACTTTGACTTAAGTATCCATTAAATTCAAGTAATGATTTTTTACCCAAGGGCTCGGTATACACTACATTGGCTGAATAGCTGAGGGTATTACCTTTTCTAATATTTTGTTGGTCTAAGATGGAGTCTTTTAATAAGACGCCTCCAGTTCCGTATATGAATTGATCGGTGAATTGGGTTCCTTTAGCATTAGACTCATTATAACTATTGGTTATAGTTGATGAAATGGTACGCCCTTTTTTAGCAAACTTTTTTCTTAATAATAAATTACTAGCCGCATTGCTTGCATCGGTCACAGAAGTGGATGCAGATCGATTGGCATTGGTTTTAGTTTTAAAAGCGTCGGGTAAAAAAGTTTCTGTAGTATCATAGGACTCAGAAGTTCCATGTTGCCTACCTATAGTAGGGGTGAATCTATAAGAAAAGGTTTCTGATACTGTTTGGTCAATGGTGCTACCATAGTTTTGTTGTTGGTTTCTAGTAACAGATCTTGCATTGGAAGATCTATTAAATAAATTACCCGGAATTAAACTTTGTGTGAATGAGTTACTATTATTATTTCTTTCTACATCATTCAATGAAAAATTAGCATTGAAATTTGTTTTCTTATTATTAAATAAATTAGAATAATTACCGCCACCTGAAAGTGTAGTTGCCACCCCTTGTGCATTGTTATCGGTTCCACCACCGCCGCCAAAATTAAGTGTTATACCACCGCCACCACCGGGTCTTCCACCACCACCTCCAGAGAAATTAGTAATGTCTCTGCTAGAGAAGCCTTGTCTGTTGGTATTATTAGCCGTTCCAATTAAGGAGTATTGTTCGTCGTTATTTAATCTATTCCAATTGCCTTGTGCATCAAACCTACTAGGTGTGCCTGCGCCTCCTGTTAATTTTCCAAAATTGGATTGGTTTCTATCTTTTTTTACTTTTAAATTGATAGCTGTCTCTTCCGTTCCATCATCAATACCGGTAAACATGGCTTGATCCGATTTACGATCATAGACTTGAATTTTATCAATCGCATCTGCAGGTAAATTCTTAGTAGCCATTTTAGGGTCCCCTGTAAAAAATTCTTTTCCATTCACAAATACCTTGGTCACCGTTTTTCCATTTACTGTAATCCCACCCGACTTATCTACTTCAATGCCTGGCATTTTTTTCAATAAATCTTCCACCACTGCATTCGGTGGTGTTTTAAAATTTTCAGCATTGAATTCAATAGAGTCGCCATTAATAACTACTGGAGGCCTGCGTGCAGTAACAGTAACTGTTGACATTTTACTTGCATCTTCTAAATAAATATTATTAAGATTTAATACTGGAGTACTGCCAGTTTTAAAAGCAAACCATTGTTGTTGATAGCCTACATAAGAAATAGACAATAAATATTTTCCAGCGGGTACATTCTTAATATTGAAAAAGCCATCTTCATTGCTTCTAGTAAAACTGACTAAAGAGGAATCCTGTGAACGCACTAAAGAAATAGTAGCATAAGGCAGGGCTCTTTTAGCGGCACTATCCATTATCGTTCCTTCTATTTGAACATTCTGCGCCATGGATACATAACTCATTAATAATAAGCTGTTTAGGACAAGAAGACTAAGTATGCTGGTTTTTTTCATATTTGTAAAATTACGATTCCGTTCGTAAATGGTTGGTTTTTGGTGCATTTTTATTGATAAACGGCAATAGTAAGGCAAATTTGAATTCAATTTTTTCACCTATTTAGCTAACTTTCAAAAAAATTAATAATGAGAAAATATACAATTACCAGCGTTTTGAGTTGGACGCTATTATTGATGTTTGGTTTAACCAGCAGCTATGCTCAAACCAAAACAAATGCTGCAAAAGACAGCAGCCAATTTACAAGCTTTAAAGGTATGCCTTTGAAAGCAACACGCGCCATTGCAATGAAAACAAGCGAAGGTACTTGGACCTCTTTAGCGATTAGCCCAGATGGTAAAACTATTTTGTTTGATTTAATGGGAGATATTTATAGTATGCCTATTGAAGGTGGTAAAGCAACTGCCATTACAAAGGGAATGGCTTATGACAATCATCCTAGCTATAGCCCAGATGGTAAAAGAATTTTATTTATTTCAGATAGAGGAGGCGCAGAAAATTTATGGTACATAGATATTGCTAAAAAAGATACCATTGCTTTAACCGAAGATCAAAATCAAAATTTTCCAGGCGCTGTGTATACACCAGATGGTAATTATATAGTGTATACCAAAGGAAGAAGAAATACAAAATTGTATTTGATGCATAAAAATGGAGGTGCAGGTACTAATTTAATTTCTTTACCTGCTGCATTAAAAACAATTGACCCAGCAGTGAGTCCAGATGGCAGATATATTTATTATTCTTCAAGAATGGGTGCTTGGAATTACAATGCCATGTTACCTCAATATAGCATTGGTGTTTACGATAGAGATAAAGGAACCACACGTACCATTGCTTCAAGATATGGTTCTGCTTTCACACCCGTACTTTCAAAAGATGGTAAATGGCTGGTATATGGAACAAGATTTGAAGATAAAACAGGATTAGTGAAACGTAATTTAAAAACAGGAGAAGAAACATGGTTGGCTTATCCTGTGCAAAGAGATGATCAAGAATCGATTGCTGTATTAGGTGTACTACCTACGATGACTTTCACGCCAGACAGTAAAAATTTATTAGCTTCTTATGGTGGAAAAATTCATAGCATTGATATTGAAACCGCTGCACAAAAAGAAATTAGCTATACAGTAGATGCCTCTATTGAAATGGGACCTGAAGTACTTTTCAAATATCCTATTAAAGATACCAGTGCCGCACAAGCCACTCAAATTAGAGATGCCGTTCCATCAGCGGATGGAAAAAAATTAGCCTTCACCGTATTGAATAAATTATATGTGATGGACTATCCGAATGGAACGCCTAAAAAATTAACTAAAAATAATTATACAGAAGCGCAACCTATTTGGAATTCAAATGGTAAGACTATTTATTTTGCTACCTGGTCTGAAAATGGAGGAAGTATTAGAAGTATTGATATTGCTTCAGGTAAAGAAACAATACTTACTAAGGAAAACGCTTTGTACCAAGGCTTAGCTATTAATGAAGCAAAAAATAGAATTGTATTTAATAGAACCAATGTTCAAAAGTTTAAAGATTCAAAAGATCCTACCTATAATGATGATGAAGATGAATTATGTTGGTTAGATTTAAATGACGGCAGTATTCATGTAATTGATAAAGCCAATGGACGTGGCAATGCCCATTTTGTAAATGGCGAGGACCGTATTTATTTAAATAAATATGGAAAATTAACTTCTATTCAATGGGATGGTGGAGATGAAAAAGAAATTGTAAAAATTACAGGTATTACCACTTTTGGTAGTGTTGCACAATGGAAAGGAAGACCTGTTGCAGATGTATTAGACTTAGATGAAGAAGATGAAGATGCAGCAAAAGAAAATAATCCTGCTTCTAGTGCCAATACCATTTTAATGTCTCCTTTAGGAAAAGCAGCTATTGCACAAGTGAATAATAATATTTACTATATCACTATTCCACAAGCAGGTAAATTAATAGACATTTCTGTTGCAGATGCTAAAAGCGCCGCCTTCCCTAGTAAACTCTTAACAGAGATGGGTGGTGAGTTTCCAAGTTGGGAAGCCAATGGTAAAATTATTCATTACAGTTTAGGCGCTGCACATTTTACTTATGATATAGAAGCTTCTTATGCTTTTGATGATAGTTTAGCCATGGCTAAAAAAGCAGAAGCTGCCATTAAAAAAGATACGACTGCCAAAGACAGTACTAAAAAAGAAATAGTAAAGAAAGCAGAAAAGAAAGAAGATCCAAAATACAAAGCCAGTGAAAGTTGGGTGAAAGTGTTTTATGAAAAAGACATGCCTAACACACATATTTTATTAACCAATGCAAGAATTATTACCATGAAAGGGGATGAAGTCATTAGCAGAGGTGATATTTATATTGTAAACAATCGTATTAAAGCAATTGGTAAAACAGGTAGTTTAAAAGTAGCCAGTAATTCAGAAAAAGTAAATGTCTCGGGTAAAACAATTGTACCCGGATTTGTAGATACACATGCTCATATGTGGCCTAGCTGGGGCATTCATAAAACTCAGGCTTGGGTATATGCAGCCAACTTAGCCTATGGTGTGACTACCACACGTGACCCACAAACAGCTACTACTGATGTATTAACGTATAGCGATATGGTAGATGCGGGTATGATGGTAGGACCAAGAGTATATTCCACAGGACCTGGTGTAGGTTATTGGTCATACAATTTTAAAGATTCAGCGCAAGCAGAATCGGTATTAAGTCAGTATAGCAAATACTATAATACAAAGTATATTAAAATGTATTTAGTAGGTAATCGTAAACACAGACAATGGGTAATACAGGCTGCTAAAAATCAACAATTAATGCCTACTACTGAAGGAGGTCTTGATTTTAAATTAAACATGACCAATTTATTAGATGGTTATCCTGGACATGAGCACTCTATTCCTATTTATCCTTTATATAATGATGTGGTGAAAACAATTGCTTTTTCTAAAATGGCAGTTACCCCTACTTTACTAGTTTCTTATGGTGGGCCATGGGCTGAAAACTATTATTATGAAAATGAAAATCCTTATAGCAATGAGAAGATGCAATACTTTACGCCTTATGAAGAGTTAGCCAATAAATCGCGTCGTCGTGCTACTTGGTTCTTACCCGAAGAACATGTATTCCAAAAACATGCAAAGAGCATGAAAAAAATTGTAGAAGAAGGGGGACTTGCTGGTGTAGGAAGTCATGGACAATTACAAGGACTAGGTTACCATTGGGAGCTTTGGTCTATGCAATCTGGTGGCATGCGTAATATAGATGCCTTGAAAACAGCTACTATTTTAGGCGCCGCTGGATTGGGTTTAGACAAAGACTTAGGGAGTTTAGAAGTAGGCAAATTGGCCGACTTACTTATTTTGGATAAAAACCCATTGGATAATATACGCAATACCAATACAATAGAATTTGTAATGAAAAATGGTCGCTTATACAATGGCAATACATTAGATGAAGTAAAGACAGGTAAGCACAAATTAGACCGTTCGGAGTGGTTAGATAAAAAGCCTATAAAAAACACAAAGGTAGAAGATTAGTCAAAAAATAATGGTAAATTTAAAATACTAAAAAACAATTTTTATGAAAAACTCAAGAAGAAAATTTATACAAAATGCATCGCTTGCTATTATGGGTGCTAGTTTAAAACCAAGTGCTTTATGGTCTAGTACCAATCATGTAGCTAGTAAAAATTTAATTGGTGTTCAATTGTATTCAGTGCGTGCAGACATGAAAACAAACCCAATGGAAACCTTAACGGCATTGTCTAAAATGGGATTTGAATATGTTGAACATGCAAATTATATAAATAGAAAATTCTACGGATGGACAGCTACAGAATTTAAAAAAGTATTGGAGGGTCTAGGTTTAAAAATGCCTAGTGGTCATACGGTGATGGGCACTAATCATTGGGATAATACCAAAAAGGATTTTACCGATGCCTGGAAACGCACGGTGGAAGATGCGGCTATTGTAGGACAAGAATATGTTATAAGCCCATCAATGGATAATAAATTAAGAAGTACTTACGATGGTTTAATGCAACAAATAGACGCATTCAATAAATCGGGTGAATTGTGTAAAGCAAGTGGTATGAAATTTGGATACCATAATCATGATTTTGAATTTAAAGAAAAATTGAATGGTACTTTAATGTATGATCTTATCTTACAAAATACCGATCCTAATTTAGTGGTACACCAATTAGACTTTGGAAATATGTATGGCGCAGGAGCAAGGGGTGCTGAATGGATTAATAAATATCCAGGTCGTTTCCAATCATTGCACGTTAAAGATGAAATTAAAGTAGAAAAAGGAGAGATGAATGATGGCTATGAAAGCACTATTTTAGGAGAGGGTGTAGTAGATCCTAAAGCCATTGCCTTACTTGCTAAAAAAATAGGAGGAGCACGCCATTATATTATTGAACAAGAGTCTTATCAAGGCATAGCACCATTAGATTGTGTGAAAAGAGATTTAGCTATCATAAAAACTTGGGGTATCTAATTAACCTCATTTTTATCAAAAAGCACAAACCCTAAAAGTTTGTGCTTTTTTTTGCTTAAATTGACTTCAATAAATTCTATATTTTTTATGAAAAAAACTATCTATTCGAATAATATCAAGTTTACTATTAAGCGCCTTACTCAAATAGGTTTGATTTGCATACCCATGCTTTGTTCTTTCATGAGCATTGCGCAAAAATATAGCGCTAGCGAAATAGCAAGATGGGAAAAACATGCCAAACAAGTAAATATTATAAGAGACGAATGGGGTATTGCACATGTATATGGGAAGACCGACGCCGATGCAGTATTTGGTTTAATGTATGCACAAAGTGAAGAGAATGTAGGTCAAATAGAATTGAACTATTTAGAAATGTTAGGCCGTACTGCGGAGGTAAAAGGTAGTGCAGCTATTTATGAAGACTTAATGATGCGTCTTATTCAAGATAGTATCGATGCCATAAATGATTATAATAAAAGCCCTGTTTGGTTTAAAGCATTACTTCAAGCGCACGCCGATGGACTAAATTATTATTTATACAAACATCCTGAAGTACAACAAAAAGCCATTCAATATTATAAACCCTGGTACCATTTAATGTGGACAGACGGAAGTGTGTCTCCTACTAAAACAGGTGGCATCAAAACAGAACAGGTGGCTTCTTTTTATGGACAAATACCAGGTGCCGAAAAATTTGTGGTAAATAATACAGAAGAGCCTTATGCCTTAGAAGAAAAAATACAAAAAGGTTCTAATGGTTTTGCAATTGCACCAAAGCATAGTAAAAATGGCAATGCCTTATTATATATTAATCCGCATGTACCATTTTATTTTAGATCTGAAATTCATATGGTGAGCGAGCAAGGCTTAAATGTCTATGGAGCTGTGACTTGGGGGCAAATGTTTATTTACCAAGGCTTCAATGAACATCTAGGTTTTATGCATACCAGCGGCTATGCCGATGTTGCCGATGTATATGAAGAAAAAGTAGCTAAAAATAAAACAGGCTGGGTATCCCATTATGAACAAGGTCTTCAACCTATTAAAGAAAGAAATATTCCTATTCAGTATTTGGAAGAGGGTCAAATAAAAACAAAATCATTCCTTACTTATCGCACATTACATGGCCCCGTGATGGGATCTAAAAATGGTAAATGGTTAAGCTTACAAGAAAATAATCGTTCTTTAAATGCCTTAATGGAATGTTGGAGCAGAACCAAGGCTACTAATTTAAAAGAGTATGAAACTGCATTGTCCTTAGTTGGTAACAATAGTAATAACACAGTGTATGCCGATGCCGATGGCTCAATTGCTTATTGGCATGGTAATTTCATACCCAAAAGAAATACGAATTATGATTATAGTGTGCCTGTAGATGGTTCTATTAAAGCCACTAATTGGTTAGGCAAGCATGCGCTTAATGAAATAGTGCAAAGTATTAACCCCGTAAATGGTTGGTTACAAAATTGTAATGCCACCCCCTTCACAGTGGCTGGAATAAATAGTCCTAAAGAAAAAGACTATCCTCATTATATGGCACCCGATGGTGAGAATGGACGCGGTATTAACGCCGTTAACTTATTAAATAAAATAGATAAAATATCCTTAGACGAATTAATTCAATTGGGTTATAATAAACACTTATCTGCTTTTGATATTTTACTCCCTTCTTTTATGGCGTATACAAAAACTATTTCTTTAAATGAAAGAGAGAAAAAGGTAATAAATTATTTAGCTAATTGGGATGGCGATGCGGGTATTTCTTCTGTAGCCACTACTATTGCTATTGAATGGGCCAATAACTGGTCTAAAGAAATTCCTCCTGCCACTACGGAAGAAGCCACTACTCAAATTATAAAAAAATATGAGCAGATGGTGAACACTGTTTCAAATGAAAAAAAATTAGCGCTCTTAAATGCAGCATTAGATCAATTAGAAAAAACCTATGGTAATTGGGAAATTCAATGGGGCGATCTTAATAGATACCAAAGAGTAAACCCAGGAGAGAAATTTAATGACAATGCGCCTAGTATTGCAGTAGGACAAACATCTTCTAAATGGGGCTCCCTGCCTGCTTTTGAGAGTAGAAGGTATGATAATACTTTAAAGCGTTATGGTTATTCTGGTAATAGTTTTATTGCAGCAGTAAGTTTTGGAAAAAAATTAGAAGCAAAAACAATTATTACGGGTGGGCAAAGTCGTTTTGCGAATTCAAAACATTTTACAGACCAAGCACAAAAATATATTGATGGTGATTTTAAAACTATTCATTTTTATAAAGAAGATGTTTTAGCGCATGCAGTCACATCATATAAGCCAGGGTTTTCTAAATAGTGGTCATAGAGCTTTGACATAAATGCAGCCTTCACTAAGCCTGCTAAATTTTTAACCTCTAGTTGCTGCATCATTTTAGTACGGTGCCCTTCAATAGTGCGTTTGCTATGGCCCACTTCATAAGCAATTTGCTTACTAGAAGCCTCTTCACAAATGCGTACTAAAATATATTTATCATAAGTATGCAACCTATGTACTTTCTCTGTTAGTTTTATTTTATCCATACGGTTCACCATATTAAATACTTTATCAGCGGTACGATTACAGAAATATATTTTTTGAAGCCTTGCCATTTCAAGTGCTTTAGACCATTCTTGTTTTGAAACATTGCGCGCTACAATCACCGATATACCATTGTCTATTAATTGATACAAATAAGCCTCATCCTCTTCATTAAAGACCACCATCACGCCCATTCTTTTTTTAATCTCTTTTATTTGTTGCATAGTGGATGCATCTCCGAAATGAAACATGGCACTATCTACCACTAAGACCATGGGTAAGACCTGTTTGGTTTTATCATAGGCTATATATCCAGTTAACTCCTCTATACTTTTGATGATATGATAGCCCAATAACCGTGGATTGTCTTTGATAAGTAAGCTAGACCCCATTGCATACACAATTTGTTTATCACAAATGATTACTTGAGTTTGCATTTTTATTACTTTTTAATTGAATAGCAATTAAGTAAATATTGTATAACACATTGATATACAAGTAACTATATTATACAAAAGGCTTTTAATTGTATTGTGATTTATCCCATTGAAGTATTTTCGAAATGAGCATCAAGTAGTATGTATTTATACGCTATGGTAGTTATGAAATTAATACCTATAATAATTTGCTAGTATTATATATTTTATAACTTCATTAAATATTATACTAACCTATACTAACCCTCTACAACTGCGTTGACAAACATTCGTAACTTATTTTACCCTTTTGTTCCAGTAGGACATTTGAAAGTTTGGGTCTTAGCTCCCGCCTTGGATAATCCAGATCCGAACTTAGCATACTATTATGATTTTAGTCAAAGCATAGAAGAATATACGCGCGTATTTGAACAACTAGATCTTCCTTGGAAATGGCAGCCCGTTACTTTAGAAAATTATAAAATGATTGTGCAAGAAATTGCACATGAAAGAGAAAAAGGAATTCACTTTCCTGTTGTATTAAATTTATGTGATGGTGATGAAATTAATGGAGCACCCGGTGTTTCTGTTATTAAAGCATTAGACGCAAAACAATTAGTGTATACAGGTGCCAATGATTATTTCTACGATATCACTACTTCTAAAATTCCCATGAAAAAAGCTTTTGATGAAGCAGGTGTAGCCACACCTAAGTGGGAAGCCATTAGAGATAATAATATTAATGCTAAAGAAATATTTAAAAAATTAGGTAGCCCATTAATTGTGAAGCCTGCTGTATCTGGTGGAAGCCTTGGCGTGGGTGTAAAAAATGTGGTGGAGACAGAGCATGAATTAGAAATACAATTGGCAAAAATGTTTGAAGGATACAGAGGATGGAATTTATCTTCTGATGGTATTGTAGCTGAGTCCTTTGTAGAAGGCCCTGAATATACAGTGATGATAGTGGGAAGCCATACCCATCCTGAGTATGCAAAGATTTACCCTCCGGTAGAAAGAGTCTTTCATGCCTCTTTACCAGAAAAAGAAAAGTTCTTATCCTTCGATAGATTATGGGAAATTTATGAAGAAGAAACACCTATGCCTGAAGATGAAAATTTTTATCAATATCAATTAGGGGATGAATCTATTCAAATGGCGGTTCAAAAAGTTTCTTGGGATGCCTATGTGGCTTGTAATGGAACTGGCTATACAAGAGTAGATGTTCGTATAGATAATAAAACAGGTGAGGCTTATGTTTTAGAAGTAAATGCACAGTGTGGTATTAGTGAAGATGAAAACTATACTTCTATTGGTGCTATTTTAAAATATGCTAATCAAAGTTTTACAGAACTCGTCATTCATATTATTAATGACGCTTTCGCTAGAAGAAAAAAATAATTTTATGCGCCCCCTTCCCACTATTCATAATGCTGCAAGTTTTACAAATTTAAAAATTTGTGTACTACAACCAGACTACTCCACTTCAGAAGTCGATTATCAATACTACGATCCTAAAAGAGATCTTTCTTCTATTATGCCTGAAGCCCATATCGATCATGTTTTTTTAAATAAGCTTACTACCTATCAACAATTAAAAGAACTCAAAGATAAAAATTACGATATCTATATAAATTTATGTGAAGGTTATTTGGAATGGACAGTGCCTTCTATTGATGTTATTATGAGTTTAGACTTATTGGGACTACCCTATACTGGACCTAGTAGCAATTTGTATGACCCGCCTAAAACTATTATGAAGTATTTGGCCTTCTGCGAAGATGTCAAAACACCGGCCCATATTCATATAGAGTCAGAAGCCGATATAACCCAACTTCCAGGTAATTTGCAATTTCCTTTATTTGTAAAACCTGCTAAAGCGGGTGATAGCCTAGGCGTGGACAATGCTTCTAAAGCGAATAATACTACTGAATTAGTCACTAAGGTAAAAAGCATATTAGTAGAATTTGGTGCTGCCTTGGTAGAAGAATATATTGATGGCCGTGAATTCACTGTTTTAGTTTGCGCCAATGCAGATGGTAAAACTTGTACCAGCTTTGTGCCGGTTGAATATATTTTCCCTGAAGGTTTTAGTTTTAAAACCTACGCCTTAAAAACTTCTGAATTACATCCCACTGCGAATATTCCTGTATCGGATACCGTCTTAGCTACTAAATTAAAAAATATTGCAGAACAAGTATTTATGTCTTTCAATGGTGTAGGTTATGGAAGAATGGATTTTAGAATGAATGATAAAGGAGAAATATTTTTCCTTGAAATTAATTTTACCTGTTCAGTTTTTTATGCCCAAGGTTATGAAGGTTCTGCCGATTATATTTTACTACACGATGGCGCGGGTCAACGTGGCTTCTTAGAAAGAATTATTATTGAAGGCATGGCACGTTATAGAAGAAAAGAAAAAGTATTTAAAATTAAAGGCAATGCTATTTCTGGATATGGCATGTATGCAAAATGGGACTTACCAAAAGGCACTATATTATTTCAAGGGGAAGAAAAATCACAACGAATTGTTACCAAAAAATTTGTGGATGAAAATTGGGATGAAAGAGAAAAATTAAATTTTAGAAGATACGCCTATCCTATAAGTAAGGATGTATATATATTATGGGACTTACAACCCGAAGAGTGGTCTCCTCAAAACCACCACTGCGATGCGAACTGCAGCTATATGGGTTTAAATGTAGTGATTACTAAAGCGGTTAAAAAAGGAGAAGAGCTTACCTTAGATTATGGAGCCTTTTTAGATGAAACCATGGAACCATTTAATTGTAATTGTGGTGCTACAAATTGTCGCGGCCTTATTAAAGGTAGTGCGGGTAATAAAATTTAGCATTTACCTAGAATAGGATAGTATAGCATGATTTAACCTAGAATTTCTAGTCATTTCATACCATTTATTCCCCCTAAGAATGTTTTTTTTATTATATTCATCCTAACGATTGCTTACTTTAAAACTATTTTATGAAAAAACAATTACTTGTACTTGTCTGCTTATTGGCATGTACCCAATTTGCATCAGCACAAAAGAAATTAAATATAGATAGCCTTGCTGGCTTATTAGAAGTATGGGTGAATGTACCTGTAGTGACACCAGGTCAAATGAATACAGACGCACCTTCCGATGCCACTATTTTATACAATGGAAATGGCCTAGGAGCCTTTCAAAAAAAAGATGGTAGCCCTGCTGGCTGGAAAATAGATGCAGATGGCGCTATTACTGATATTAAAGGCGCTGGTGATTTAATTACCAAAGAAGCTTTTGGTAGCTGTCAACTACATATTGAATTTAGAGAACCCGCTGAAGTAAAAAGCAGTGGTCAAGGAAGAGGCAATAGCGGTGTATATATTATGGGTAAATATGAAATTCAAGTATTAGATTCTTATAATAATCCCACTTATTCAAACGGACAAGCGGGTGCGGTGTATAAACAACATGTTCCTTTAGTGAATGCAAGTCGCAAACCTGGTGAGTGGCAGTCTTTTGATATAATTTTTACAGCACCTTTGTTTAAAGAGAATGGCGATTTAGAAAGCCCTGCGCGTGTAACTGTTATTCATAATGGTGTGCTTATACAAAATAATGTAACTATTTTAGGACCTACCGACTGGGTAAGGAAGCCTGTTTATAAAAAGCATGCTGCTAGATTACCATTAATGCTTCAAGACCATGGAGACGATGGTAATCCAATTAGTTACAGAAATATTTGGATTCGCAACTTATAATTTTATAATTATAGTAATGGGAAAATTTCATCCGCCTGCTTTTATTGAACCTTTCTCCCTTTTTTGGTGGCAATGTATTATAATGGTCATACTCATTATTACGATTGTAGTAAGAGCCCCCTTACATTTTAAAAAAATCGAACCTAAAACTTACGCTAATTTTATTGCCTTATTTTTTGGCATCAATTATATAGTAGAAAATTATTACGTTTATTCAACAGGCTATTGGAACTTACAACAAAACCTACCTGTGCACTTATGTAGTATTAGTTATTTCTTATGTATAATCACACTCATTAATTATAGGCAGTGGTTAGCCGAATGCCTTTACTATTGGGGATTAGCCGGCGGTATACAATCTTTATTAACGCCTGAATTTACCGTAGGCATGGAAGGTTATAATTTTTATGCTTACTTTATTGACCATGGTGGTATGCTACTTGTTATTATATATATGATTGTGCATTTGAACTTTGTACCCCGACCAAGATCATGGTTATGGGTATTAGGTTACACGCAAATTGTAGCTATTGGCGTGGCCATTGTTAATTATACAGTGGGTGCTAATTATATGTATTTATCGGCCAAGCCAGAAGTAAGTAATCCTTTAGTAATAGGAGAATGGCCCTATTATATTTTAGTATTAGAACTAGTAGTCTTCATTCATTTCTGGATTTTATACCTGCCCTTCGCTAAAAAAAATAAACAAGCGCTTAAAGCTCCTCTATCCTCTTAGCCTTATCATCTATCACTAAATCAAAGTTAGGTTTAGTAGGTCCTCCATTAGGGTCGTAGCCTGTTATTAAGTCATGGAACTTACAACCCCACTTATTGAGCTGTTCTAAAGTAAGGCCTCTCAAGTCTCTTTTTGAACTCTCTCCCCTGCCAGTCCAATAAGTAATATGCCAGCCCTCTTCGTATAGTTTATTAATCTTAGCCACATTTTCAAAATTAGGCTCGGCAAACTCATATACTCTTTTATCAGTATAAAAGCAGATGGTTTCATCTATATCAATTAGTGCTTTCTTAGAACCGAACCTTTTAGATTCAATCATTGTTATCTATTTAATTATTAACTATTGCAAATTTAGATAGTTTCTATAAATTACACCGTTGAAATTATAATTAAGCCTAAATATCCCTACATGCGTATTCTGCTATTCTCTGTTTGTATTTTATTACAACAATTCGCTACTGCTCAATCAAGTAATGAGCCCCTTATTCGTGTTGATAAAATTACCATTGCTAGAGATACTTATGGAGTGCCGCATATATTTGCACCCACCGACCCAGAAGTAGCCTATGGCCTAGCTTGGGCTCATGCTGAAGACGATTTTACCACCATTCAAACTCTTATTTTAACGGGTAAAGGGAAGCTAGCTACTTATTTAGGTGCTAAGGGCGCACCAGTTGATTATGTATTTGGTTTATTAAATACAAAGGCCACTGTACTTGCTCAAATAAATAGCCTAGACCCTAAATTAATTTTACTGGTGAAAGGTTATTTAGCAGGCTTGGAAGCCTTTGCTAAAGCGCATCCCGAAAAAGTATTAAATAAAAATGTATTTCCCATTACTATTGAAGACTATTTAGCGACAACTGTTTTTTCGGTAGCTGTTTTTTGTGGAGTGGATAGAACCTTACCTAAAATATTGAATGGCTCTATTGCACATTTAAAAGGCATGACTGGAGAAGGTTCTAATACCATTGCAGTGCATTCAAGTAAATCTACCAGTGGTGAAAATATGTTGGTGATTAATGCGCATCAACCCATTGAAGGCGCTACTGCTTTTTATGAAGCACATTTACAAAGTGAAGAAGGCTGGAATATTTTAGGAGGTTTATTTCCAGGCGGTCCCTTAATTTTTCATGGTACGACTCCTAATTTAGCATGGGCACATACTGTTAACTTGCAAGATAAAATAGATATCTACCAATTAGAAACCGACAAAGCACATAAAGGACAATACAAAGTAGATGGCGAGTGGCTTGCACTTGAAAAAAGAAAAATAAAAATAAATATCAAGGGCATTCCATTTCCTATTTCTAAAATGGCTTACAGTTCTATATACGGACCCACTGCTAAAACACCTGAAGGAAAATATTTTTCAATGCGTTTACCTGCCTTAATGGATGCGGGTGCTTTGCAACAATGGTATGCAATGAATAGGGCTACGAATTTTACAGAATTTAAAGCAGCGGTGGCACAGAACCATTTAGCCATGTTTAATATTATGTATGCCGATAAACGCGATACTATATTTTATATCTCTAGTGGAAAAATGCCTTATCGTAATGCAGATACCAGCTACCACTGGAACTCAACGCTACCGGGCAATACAAGGGCAACGCTATGGACAAAGTTTAAACCTTTAAACGAGTTTCCTCAGTATACCAATCCTAAAAGTGGGTATTTAATTAACATGAACCATTCTCCTTTTTTAGCGACTGCAGAAAGTGAAAATTTAGATCCTAAGAATTTTGATCCTAAAGATGGTTATGAATTATACCACAACAATAGAAGCCGCCGTGCCAAGGACTTAATAGACCCTCTAGAAAAAATTTCCTATGCCGATTTAAAGCGTATCAAATTTGATCGTCAATTGCCATCTACTATTTTATTTCCTTATGGCTTTACAGCAGATACTATGTTTTTAATAGATGAAAATAAATATCCAACACTGTCTCCACTTATTAAAGCTTTAAAGAATTGGGACCATAATACCAATCCTGAAAGTAATGGCGCGCTAATTTATAATTTAGCTTATTATGAAATTCCTAAATTAATGGAGGGAAGAAAAGATGATAAACTAACCACACAAGAAGCGATTGCTACCTATCAATATATTTATGATTTTTTAATGAAAAATTATAATAGACTAGATGTAAGTTTAGGTGAAATGCAAAGACTTGTAAGAGGCGATGAGAACTGGCCACAAGGTGGTATGCCCGATGTACTTGCAGCAGTACAAACTCAACCCTATGGTGAAGGACAAAGAAAAATGAATAGCGGTGATGCCTATATTGAATTTGTTCGTTTTCCTAAAGATGGTAGTTTGCCCTTAATTGAAAGCGTGAATACTTTTGGAGCAAGCTCTAATAAAGGAGATGCACATTATGCGGACCAACGTGCCATGTATCAAGCGCAGCAAGTGAAAAAAATGAGCTTAGATAAAAACGAAGTGCTCAAAAATGCGAAGCGTACTTATCATCCTCAGTAGGTAATAGTACATTCACAATAATGAGGTAGTTATTATTTAAAATAAATAGTAATCAAGATCAAGTATTACAACAAGAGCAAGTATTACAATCTTGCAGTAACAATGCTTCTATCCAAGAAGGCCTTGGTATCGTAAATAATAGTTTTACCAGAAGCTTTAAGACTAGTATAATCTAATGATTTAAAAAAATCATGTGCAACCACTAGCACAATCGCATCATATTTTCCCAAGGCGTTCACTAATTGAATATTATGTTTCTCTTTCACTTCTACTGCATTGGCATAAGGGTCAAAAGCATCCACTTCCATACCCGCAGCGCTAAGCTGGCTATGTATTTCAAAGGCTTTTGAATTTCTTATATCAGGGCAGTTTTCTTTAAAACTCACTCCTAATAGTAAGGCCTTCGCTCCTTTAACAGGAAGGCCATTTGTATTTAATAATTGAATTAATTTTCCAGTTACAAAACTGCTCATTTGATCATTCACATTTCTTCCCGATAAAATAACCTGCGGATGATAACCTAAACTTGTAGCCTTACTCGCTAAATAATAAGGATCTACTCCAATACAATGCCCACCTACTAAGCCTGGCTTAAAGGGTAAAAAATTCCATTTAGTAGCAGCAGCTTCTAATACCTCATGGGTATCAATATTCATTCTATCAAATATGAGTGCGAGTTCATTTACAAAAGAAATATTTATATCGCGTTGTGCATTTTCAATAGACTTAGCAGCTTCCGCCACTCTAATACTAGAAACTTTAAAAGTACCTGCTGTAATAATACTTGCATAGAGCGCATCTACCTTATTCGCTATCTCTGGTGTAGAACCCGATGTAAGTTTTTTAATAGTAGTAAGTGTATGTACTTTATCACCTGGATTAATTCTTTCAGGAGAATAGCCGCAATAAAAATCTTGATTAAAAACAAGTCCACTTTGCTTTTCTAAAACTGGCACACAGTCTTCTTCTGTGCAACCAGGATAGACAGTACTTTCATAAATAACTAAGTCCCCTTTTTTCAAAACCGAACCTATCATAGCCGTTGCTTCTAATAAAGGATTTAAGTTGGGGCGCTTTTCTACATCTACCGGAGTAGGCACTGTTACAATAAATAGAGTGGAGGAAGCAATATCTTTTAAAGAAGTTGTATAAATTAAATTACCAGCGTTTTCAATTTCTGCTGCACTACATTCTAAGGTAATATCCTTCCCATTTTGTAAATCCTTTACCCTCGTTTCATTTATATCAAAACCAATGACTGTATACTTCTTAGCAAAAGCGACGGCAAGTGGTAAGCCTACATAACCCAGGCCTACTATGGCAATGCTGGGTGGTATGGTTGAATTTTGGTTCATCTCTTTTCAAAGGTAATGGACCAACTAGTGATTACCATAATTTTTTTCGCCTGCAGGAATGGCTACTTTTAATCTATTCTGTGCAGGTGGTAATGGACAAGTAGCAAAGGCAGTAAAGGCACAAGGAGGATTATAGGCAATATTGAAATCTATTTCTGTATTCCCTAAAGCATCTGGTCTAGGTATTTCAATAAATCGTCCTGCGCCATAAGTGGTTTTACCTGCAGTTTCATCGGCAAACACTACAAATAATTTTGGCTCTCCTTCATCAATCACATCTAATGAATACTCTTTATTTTGAATGACAAATATTAATTTGCCTGCTGTTTTTTGCGCAGTAGTTTGACCAAGCACATTAGTAATCATTAATAAATTTTGCGAAGGCGCCACCATGGTTGCCTTTAAGCGCCAATTAGAATCAATCTTAAAACGTTCTATGCCTTTAAATCCAGTTAAGGTCTTGGCTTTTAAATTTCTAAATCTTACGCCAACTTTATCTTCTCTTTTAATGATGGTCCAAGTATAATGAGACCATGACATAATTATAACTTGCTCTTGTTTAGAAAATACTTTTACGGGCTTTGTTCCATTCACTAATACACCGTTCACTTTAATAGTATTGTTTGTGCTATTCATCCATAATACAGAATCGCCTTCATAAATAAAGGAACCTAATAAGGCGGGGAAGGCGGCATTCTCAAACCTGCAATCACTACCCTCATTTTTCCCTAAAGTATTGGTTCCCTTATGTAGCCAAAAAAGGCCTTCTAAATTTAACCAGCCATTGGGCGTTTTTAAATCCGCTATGCGGGCTTTATGCCAATCATTGATAGACTTAGTATAGCTATTTGTTTTTTGGGCATTTGCTGAAAAAAAGAAGTTTAAAAGCAGTAAAATATATAGTATTTTTTTCATCCCTTTTTTGTATTTATTGTTTACCTAGAGCCATTTCTATTTTTAACAAAATTAAGTTAATTAGAGCCTAGAACCATATAAATTTCTTAATTTTAAGTTGTTAAACAAACGAACATGCAATTCAAAAAATTACTTATTGGTATTTTAATTATAGGGGCAATAGCTTGTAACAAAACGGTTACAACCATACCAGAATCAGCTGTTACACCTGTAACAGATAATAAGACTGTAAAAAAATATACCAATGCCGAAATTAATGCCTGGATTCATGAAGAAATGACCTACAATTATTTATGGCCTGATAAAATGCCGGCTTTAGCCAAAACAAATACCAGTAGTAATCCCATGGATTATTTTTATAGTATTTTAAATGACTATCCTAACACCGATCGTTTTTCATGGATAGATAGTAGTTCCACTAATTTAATAAACCAATTAAATGGTATTAATACCGTTTTAGGTATTCGAGTGACTCCCTTTTTGACCGATAATACAGGAGTAAATGTTGCCTTGGTAATTGCTTATGTATTAAAAGGAAGTCCTGCTGAAAAAAGTGGACTAAAAAGAGGAGATATTATTTTATCAGTAGATGATCAAAAAGTCACTTCCTCTAATTATAATTCAGTGTTACAAAATCAAACTTTGAAATTAGGCTTAGGTGCTTATAGTAATAAAGTGTTTAGTAGTACAGGAAAATCTGTAACCGTTACAAAAGTTGAATTGCAAACCAATCCTATTTTACAAGACACCGTTATTAATTGGGCAGGCAAGAAAGTGGGCTATTTTGCCTACTTACAATTCTTATCAAGTTTTGATGATAGCTTAAGGGCTGTATTTGGCAGGTTTAAAAATAAAGGAGTCAACGAATTAGTGATTGACCTTCGTTATAATGGAGGTGGCTATGTTGCTAATTCAGATTTATTAACCAATTTAATGACGAAGGACTTAGCAAGTAGAGTAAATACGGTCATGAATAAAAGACAGTATAACGATGCTTTAACTAAAGAAATTAAAAAACAATATGGAGAAGCTGCCCTTCTTACCAATTTTAAAATGGAGGCTAATAATATCAGTACCTTAAATAGAGTATTCTTTTTAACTTCTAATGGTACTGCTTCAGCTAGCGAACTTGTTATTAATAATTTAAAGGGGTTAGATATGACTGTCGTATTAATTGGCCAACATACTTATGGTAAAAATGTGGGTTCTTTTACTATTACTGATGATGCTAAAAGATGGAATTATGGTTTACAACCCATCACCTTTAAAATATTAAATTCCAAAGATCAATCCGATTACGGATCAGTGAATGGATTTTTACCAGACCATGAGCTTGAAGACGATGTTCTTCCTTATAAATTATTAGGAGACCCTAATGAAACTTATTTAAATAAAGCTCTCAATTTGATTGGCCCCGTAGCTTATAAAGCCAATGCCATTGGCGGTTTTACCCCAGTTTCAAGGGCCAACAAAATGCAGGCAGCTTCCATTTCAGACAATCCTATACAAGATAAATTTGATATGTTTGATAAGCCCATAAAACCTAAAAAATAGCTATTAAAACATTCTTTTATCAGCGCTTTGTTTTTTGTATCTTAGGCTTATAAATAAGCCCTTATGAAAAAAATATTACTGGTATTATTAGTAATGGTTTCCTTGCAATTACATGCGCAAGAAAAAAATACAAAAGTTCATATAAACCATACTGCCATTTTTGTGATGGATATAGAAAAAACGGGTAATTTCTATAGCAAAATAATTGGGCTCGATTCTGTGGCTGAGCCTTTTCATGATGGAAAACATATTTGGTATAAGACAGGTGAGCGCAGTATGTTACATGTTATACAGGGCGCCACAGAAAAAAAAGAATATTATAAAAACCAGCATACTTGTTATACAGAGCCAGACTTTAAAGGCTTTATAGAAAAACTAAAAGCAGCAAACTTACCTTTTGAAGATGTAAGTGGTAATAAAAATGCCATTACCACACGAATAGATGGAGTGCATCAAATTTGGTTACAAGACCCAGATGGTTATTGGTTGGAAATAAATGATGATACTTATTAATTATAAATACGTTTAGATAATTATGAAAAAAATTCAATTGATACTGCTATTTGTTTTTAGTTTTATAATTGGCAGTTTTGCGCAAGGTATTGTCAAAGAAAAACAAGTTATAAAAAGCGCTATCCTCAAAAGAGATGTGCATTATACTATTTACTTACCTAGTGACTATTATACCAGCGAGCGCGCTTACCCTGTAACTTATTTACTACATGGTCATGGCGATGCAGATGATGGCTGGATTCAGTTTGGTGAAGTGAACCGCTTAGCAGACGATGCCACAAAAATGGGCAAAATACCTCCTATGATTATTGTAACACCCGAGGGTTTTGGAAGTTTTTATATTAATGCCGCTGATGGAAGTTTCAATTACGAAGATTTTTTTATTAAAGAGCTCATCCCTCATATTGAAAAAACCTTTAAGGTAAAGGCAGAAAAAAGATTTAGAGGTATTTCTGGACTTTCCATGGGTGGTTATGGTTCATTATTATATGCCCTTAAATACCCCCATTTATTTGCAGCCGCTGCCCCACTGAGTGCAGCCATTTGGACTCCAGATCAAATTAAAGAAATGTCAAAGTCTCAATTTGATGGATATTTTATTAATTCTATTGGAAAGAATTTAACAGGGGCTGAACGCCTCACACCTACATGGCTTGCCAATAGCCCATTGGGTATTATTGAAAAAAAATCTAAGGAAGAATTATCCGCAGTTAAGTATTGGATTGACTGCGGTGATGACGATTTTTTAACCATTGGTAATGCGCAGTTACACATAGCACTCACTAACAAGAATGTACCACATGAATTTAGAATGAGGGATGGTGCACATAACTGGACCTATTGGAGAACCGGTATCATAGACGCTTTAGCTTTTATTGGCGATAGCTTTCATCAAAAATAATTGTATGTCAAATAAAATAAAGGTTTTTGTTACAGGGGGTACTTTTGATAAAGAGTACAATGAACTTAATGGTAATTTGTTTTTTAAAGAAACACATTTACATGAAATGTTGCAACTAGGTAGAAGTAATTTAGATTTATCGATTACTACACTTATGATGAAAGATAGTTTAGAATTCATTGAAGCCGATAGGCAAATGATTGCCGCTGCCTGTAATGAAATTAAGGATGATAAAATTTTAATTACCCATGGTACCGATACCATGACGCTCACCGCCTCTTATTTAGCAAAAAATTGTAAAGGCAAAACCATTGTGCTTACGGGCGCCATGATACCTTATAAATTTGGTAGCTCTGATGGTTTATTTAATTTAGGAAGCGCGCTTGCCTTTGTACAAGTAGTAAACCCTGGCGTCTACATAGCCATGAATGGAAAAATATTTGAAGCAGATAAAGTAAAGAAGAATACCGATAAAGGCGAGTTTGAAACAATCTAAATAAACTTTATTTTATAAAAATACCTAAGTGTTTTAGGGATAGCGCGTATCTATTAAGTATTGAATTTTCCAGCCTTCTTTTGTGCGCACTACTTGAAAAGAATTAACTCCCTGATGTATGTATTTGTCTTTAACATAAAGTTGATAAGGCGTCCATACACTAGCTAATTCTTTATTGATTAATATTTTATCAAAAACAATTCTTTCGTCAATAGCTCCTACTGGTTGCTTCCCCACACTATTCATAAAAGCTTGTACACTAGCTTCTTTCACTTCTGCCCCTGCTGGGCTTGATAGTATAGTTTGAACAACGGCATTGGTTGAAAAACATGACTTAAGTAATATGGTATCGCTCGTTTTCATTGCAATAAACATATTTTCAATAACTCTTTTCACTCCAGTGGTATCTTGAGCATAGCTATTTAAAATAATTATGCTTGTGAAAATGGTGAGAAGTATTTTTTTTATCATGCTCGGTTGTATTATGCTAAGTATATTTAAATAAGTACGCCTTTATGGTAATAACTGAACTTTTTATTTTAATTGTGTTGTATCTACTCTTGTAGGGGTATCCTTGCCTGCAATAATGGATTGTGCACTTTTTGCAATGGCTTTAATTATCTCATTCATATTATCTATATCTAAGGTTTGAAATTCATCACTAGGCTTATGATAGTTAGGCTCGCTATCCATTTTAGAAGTAGAGATAGTGTGTGCAGGTACACCCAAACGCGCAAGGGTGGCATTGTCTGATCTGTAAAATAAATTTTGATCGGTATAAGGGTCTGGATAAAAAGTAAAGGCCGTACCTGCTAAATTCTTTTGTAAAATAGCACCCATATCTGTTTTTTCATAACCAGTAATATAAGCGCTGTTTCTACCCCACTTGCTTTCTGTACCAATCATTTCTAAATTGAACATGGCTTTCACCGAGAGGGGGTCAAACTGCTTTGAAAAATATTGTGCACCAAAACCTCCCACTTCTTCAGCGGTAAAGGCGGCAAAAATTAAAGTGCGTTCATTATTATTTAATTTTTTAAAATACTTAGAAAGCATAATCATAGCAGTAGTACCTGCAGCGTCGTCATTGGCTCCATTATATATGCTATCTCCATTCACTGCTCTTGCACTATTAATACCTAAATGATCATAATGTCCAGAAAAAATGACATATTCATTTGAAAGTGATTTTCCTGGTATAACCGCTACCACATTGGCTAAACTAAGATTTTCAATTTTATGTGTAGCCTCTATTGTAAACTTAGAAGGTGTTAAATTACTTAATACAAACACTACCGATTTTTGATTTTCAGTGATATTAGATTTTAAATTAGTTAAGCGGCTAAAGTTCTGTGCAAAAGATTCATCCATTAGAATTAAATAGTTTTTACCAGCACCCATATACTTTCTAACAGCCATGCCTAAATTATCTTCCTTATTTATTTTCACTACCTCATACCCACTGGCCTCTGTAATTGAAAAATTTGCCTGAGGTGTTACCACTATTATATTTTTTTGATCAATAGCTGTTCCATCAAAATTACCTGAAGCACTAATAAACCTAGCAGACATTCTTGAAAAAGATTGTAAATAACTAGCACTATTTTTAAAGGTGGCAAGTCCTGCTTGCGCAAATTCATTGGCAATAAATGCAGCAGCCTTATCAATACCTTTGCTAAATGTTTTACGCCCCTCTAATTCATCTGAAGATAAATATTTTTCGATACGTTCTGTTTCAGCTTTTGAAATAGTATTCAATAGATCTTGGCTCCAAGATTTTCCAGTTATACCCACTGCTAATAATAGTAGATAAATTTTTATATGCTTCATAAAATAATTTTTAAACTTAAGTTTTGCTCTAAAAGATATGCATTTAAAGCAAGACAAAATAATCAAATTAGGCAAATTCATAAAACTTTTTGTTACATTAGCATATTATGGCAAGTGATCAAGAACTTATTATTCAGTTTCAAGCATCTATCAATAGAGAAGCCAATTTCACTGCCCTTCTGAAAAAGCATCAACAAAAAGTTTATTACCAAATTAAAAGAATAGTCACCGACCATGCCGATGCAGATGATATTGCACAGCTGGTTTGGATAAAAATTTGGGATAAATTAGATGGCTTTAAAATGGAAAGCGAATTCAGCACCTGGCTATTTAGAATTGCCTATAATGAGACCCTCAACTACCTACAAAAGCAGAAAAAAAAGGGTACCAGCCAGTCTAGTAGCGACTTATTGGACTATGAGAACGCCACCGCCAGCTCAGATAGCCCTAAAAGCACTGAAATTCAAATAGGGCTTGACCGCGCCATTAGCCAACTACCTGAAAAACAGAAAGTTGTGTTTATGTTACGCTATTACGAGGGCTTTGATTATGAAAAAATTTCATCTATTGTTGGAACAACGATTGGTGGTGCAAAGGCTAATTATCACCAGGCAGTGAAAAAAGTTGAGAGTTTTATAAAGCAGCTTTAAACTTATAGTATAAAAAATAGTCAAAATAAGGATATGGAAAAGGAGATGGAATTAAATAATCAAGACAAGATTGGAAACAGCTTAGAACAAGACCGCGCTTGGGCTGAAAGCTTGTTGAATAAACAAAGCTTAAGTGAAGTGAATGCGTCTATGACAGAGGCGCCTATTCATTATTTTGAATCTTTCCCTGATAAATTAATGAGCAGAATTGCAAATGAAAAAAGAGAAAAATTAGAAAAGAAGAACGCAAATATATTTTTCTTGCCTGCCTTTTTGCAACCAATGAACAGATGGGCTGTTGCAGCAGCATTCATTATTGTTATAGGCGGCTCCTTTATTTTTCTAAATAATGCTGCTTTTAAAAATATAGAAGCTTCTATGGTGGCTAACAATATTAACCTACAAGATATTAGTATTGAGGAAATTGAAACCTATGTAGATGCCAATGAATGGATAGCAGAGATAGATGTACAAGCACAAATGCAAAAAGAAAATGCAAAGCTTTCCAATTTAGATGAAAAACAAATTGAAGAAATTCAAAAAATAATAACTCAATGAAAAAAATAATTTACGTGCTTTTGATGGGTATGATTATACATGCATCTGTAATGGCACAGCCTAATGCAGATAGAAGACAAGGAACGCCTCCGCCAAAAGAGCATGAAAGAGGCGACCATCGTGGACCTGGCTCAAAAAAGGGTGAAAGAATGAGACCCGAACAAAGAGAAAAAATTGAAATGTTTAAAATTCAATTTATTACAAAAAATTTAGAACTTAATGTAAAAGAAGCAGAGGGATTTTGGCCAGTCCATGAAGCGCATAAAAAAGCAATGCAAGAAATTATAAAAAATAAAATGAATGATGAAATTCTTTTACAAGAAGCCATGCTGAATGCTAGAAAAAAATACAAAGCCGATTTACTACCAGTATTAAAAACAGAAGAAAGAGTGAATAAGGCCTTACGTATTGAAAGAGATTTTTTACATAAAATGCGAAATGAGGTAAGTAAAAGAAGAGGCTGGGAACATAAGGAGTAAGTCCTTCTATGGATAGCTGAAATAATGATTAAAAGCGTCCCTAATCAAATAGGGGCGCTTTTATTTTATAGCTTAGTTTTCGTATATTACAGAACCTAATTAAATAGGTATTTATATGAAAAAACTAATAAGCATCTTGGGCATTGGGCTACTTGTAATCATTACCATTGTAGTCGTAAAAACTTTTACTAATAGCCCAGGTGCACACCAAAAAAGTGCTGCTTTGGAAGCTGTTCCTACCAATGCCATTGCGCATATGTCTGAGGCCATTCAACTTCAAACTGAAACGCCTAACGATGCATATCAATTTGATACAGCTACATTCCTTGCTTATCGAAAATTCATGGAAAAATCATATCCATTAATTCATAAAAATTTACCTAGAACCATAATTGATAGTTTTAATTATATCTATGAATGGAAAGGAACCGATTCAAGTATACTTCCCATGGTATTAATGGCACATTATGATGTGGTGCCTGTAGAAGCTTCTGCCGTTAAATTATGGCATGCGGTTCCTTATGGGGGTGAAGTAAAAGAAGGTTATATATGGGGAAGAGGCGTGCTAGATGATAAATCAAGTATGATTGGTATTTTAGAAGCTACAGAAGCGCAATTAGCCAAAGGCTTTCAACCTAAGCAAACTATTTTACTATGCTTTGGTGCAGATGAAGAATCCAGTGGCAAAGGAGCCACCGCCATGGTAAAATATTTTAAAGCACAGAACAAAAGATTTGATTTAGTAGTAGACGAAGGAGGAGAAATTTCTACTGAAGATATGAAAGATGTGAAAAGACCTATCGCCTCTATTGGTGTGGGTGAGAAAGGCTATGTGACATTAATATTGACTGCACAAATTGCAGGAGGTCACTCCTCCATTCCCGGGCAAACTACAGCTATTGATATTTTGAGTAAAGGGTTATACAAGGTTAGAGAAAATCAAATGCCTGCTAAAATAATTCCTCCTATTAAAGCCTACCTAGAAAGAGTAAGTGGATACACAGATAATTTTTGGAAAAAAATGATGCTTTCTAATATGTGGTTATTTGAAAATCAAGTCATCAATAATTTATCGGAGTCTCCTAATTCAAACGCTTTAGTTAGAACCACAATAGTACCTACCATTTTCAATAGTGGTGTGAGGGATAATGTAATTCCTACTTTTGCCACAGCCTATATCAATAGCAGAATTTTACCAGGGGAGACACAAGAAGATGTATATAATTTTGTAGAAAAAGCCATTAATGATACAAACATTAAAATTACCTACTATAATAATTATAGCACTATGCCTTCTCCTACTACCGATATTAATAGCAAGGCCTTTAAAAGAGTAGAGCAGGTTATCAATGCTATTGTAGACGATGTTATTGTGGCTCCTATGTTAATGGTAGGTGCTACCGATTCTAGAAATTACAGAGAAATTAGTGATGGAGTTATAAATTTTACACCCATGACCAATGCTAAAGGATATCATGGTATTGATGAAAGATTATTAGTCACTGACTTTCAAAAATGTATTAGTTTTTATACTTTGTTAATTCAAGGATCAAAATAAAATAATTCTATGGTTCAAAATAAAGTATTAACTAAAATGGGTTTACTTGTTTGTTTAATATTCTTTGCTATGACTACCTCTTTTACGCAATACCAGCCTTTGTATAAGACTATTCCTAATAATATTACTTCTAAGAATCAAGAAGCTGAATCTAGCAATGCAGGTATTTTAATTATTGAAAAAGTATCAATTCCTAGTTACCAATATTTTAGAGTGGCTAATGACAATCAAAAAAGACCTTGTGTGATTATTTGTCCAGGGGGTAGTTATGCTATTCTTGCTGCAGGACACGAGGGCAGCGATGTAGCAAAATATTTTAATAGTATTGGGGTGAACGCCCTAGTTTTAAAATATAGAATTCCCAATGCAGAGAACCAAATAGATAAATCAATAGCACCTTTACAAGACGCACAGCAGGCAATGCTATTAGCAAGAACCAATGCCGAGAACTGGGGCATTGATAAAAATAAAATTGGCATCATGGGCTTTTCAGCAGGCGGGCATTTGGCGGCTAGCCTGGCTACTCATTATAACGATATTAAAATTGATAACCCTACTAAAGTTTCATTAAGACCCGATTTTCAAATACTTATTTACCCTGTTATTAGTTTTGGACCTGAAGGACATGAAGGTTCAAGAATTAATTTAATGGGTAAAGCCAATGATGAAAAGACGAAAAAGGCCATTGATTATTTTAGCAATGAAAAGCAAATTACCAAGGATACCCCTCCTGCTTTTTTAGTACACTCAAAAGATGACGACGCAGTACCAGTAGCTAATTCCATACATTATTATGATAATTTAATAGCACATAAAGTATCCGCCGAATTATATTTATTTGAAAAAGGAGGCCATGGCTATGGTATGAAAAACCCCACCAGTGAAATTATATGGACCAGCGTCATGAAAACCTGGATGCAGAAAACTAATATTATTCAGTAGAATTTTTTATACAATTAGAGGAAGTTTTTATACATTTAGAGGAAGAAATAAATCTCTTAAAAATTAAATATTAAACTTAAAAATATATACGATGCGTCATTTAATTCTTGGGCTTAGCTTATTTTTTTGTACTGCTATTAGTGCACAAAAAACTATATTAATAAAATGCGGAAAATTATTAGACGCTAAAACAGGTATAGTTACTGAAAAACAAAATATTCTTATTAAAGGTAATCAAGTAATATCTATAAGTAGTAGTCTGAGTGCCGCCGACTCTATCATAGATTTAAGTAATTATTTTGTAATGCCTGGTATGATTGATTGTCATACGCATGTGCTACTACAAGGTGATATCACTTCTGAGGACTATGATGTACAAGTTTTAAAAGAATCCATTCCCTATAGAACCATCAGGGCTACTAAAAGTGCTGAGAAGTCTTTAATGAATGGCTTTACCACTATTCGTGATTTAGGTACAGAAGCGGCGGGTTTTGCAGATGTAGATGTAAAAAAAGCCATCAATAAAGGAGTAATTAACGGGCCAAGAATGATTGTTTCTACGCTAGGCATGAATACAACTGGCCATTACCCTATAAAAGCATCTGATTATGCATGGGAATTAAAATTACCAAAAGGGGTAATTGAAATTACAGGCGCTGATGAAGCTAGAAGAGCAGTAAGACAACAAATTGAACAAGGAGCAGATTGGATTAAAGTATATGCAGACCGTGGTTATATTAGATTAGCAGACGGCTCATTTAGATCTATTCCTAATTTTACTACTGAAGAGCTTAAAGCCATTGCAGATGAAACCATTCTAAGTAGAAAAAAATTAGCTGCACATGCAATGACCAGAGATGGAATACTAGCTGCTATTAATGCAGGTGCTTCTACTATAGAACATGGAAGTGGTATGGATGAAGAATGTATGCGCGTAATGGCAGAGAAAGGAATTTTCTGGTGTCCTACTATATTTGTGAATGAATTTGTTGCCGAAGGAAGAGCAATATTAGGAAGTCCTATTAATTTATATTTTAAACAATCTATTCAAGCAACCTTTAAAAAAGCGATGAAGATGGGTGTTAAATTAGCCTATGGTACTGATATTGGTGGCTATGATTGGAACTTAGCGCAAGCTAAAGACTTCACCTATTTTGTTGAATGGGGCTTAAGTCCTGTGCAGGCTATTCAAACGGCTACTACTACTGCTGCAGAATTATTAGGTATGCAAGGAAAAATTGGTGAAATTAAAGAAGGTGCTTTTGCAGATATCATTGCCTTAAAAAAAGATCCCACTAAAGATATATCTGCTTTACAAAATATTGACTTTGTAATGAAAGACGGAAAAGTATACAAGCATTAAAATACTAGTATAGGATTAGTTACCTTATTTTGTTACCTTATATTATTAAGTAACTAATCCTATACATTTTAATTATACTTCTTTAACTATACTACCCTTCCATCCAAAATAGGCTACTACTGCGAAAGCCACTAGTGGCACTATATAGCCCATTTGTATATTGCCAGTAGCATCGCCAATTAATCCAAATAGGCGAGGTAAAATAGCACCACCTACAATGGACATGACTATTAAACTACTGGCCATTTCAGTATCTGGCCCTAGTTGCTGTATGCCTAATGAAAAAATAGTGGGAAACATAATAGACATAAAAAAGCATATTCCTATTAAGGCATAAATAGTCATCATTCCTTTTCCAAAAATGGCTACCAAGCATAACAGCACACATACAATAGCAAAAGAAGTTAATAAATGACGAGGGGTGAAATATTTCATTAAAGCAGTACCTAAAAAACGGCCTACTAAAAAAGCAAGGCCTCCCATACTTAAATAATCGGCAGCTTGTATTTCAGAAATTTGCGCCGACTCAGTGGCATATAATATAAATAAACTAAGTACACATACTTGTGCACCTACATAAAAAAATTGTGCAATGACTGCCCATGTTAAATGAGAATGTCTAAATGTTTTAAAAATAGTTTGATTCGCTGTGGATTCACTTTTTTCTCTAATATCGGGTAGCTTAATTTTAAAAAACAAGAAAGCTATACATAAAAGTATCATACCTAAAATGGTATATGGCGTTTTAACTGTATAGGCCTCCGCAGCTAAGGCCGCCTTTTGAGCAGCAGCCGTCATAGCACCTAATTGTTCTTCAGAATACCCCTTGGTTAAAATAATTCTTGCACCAATAGCAGGTGCTAGTGCTGCAGCCAAACCATTAAAGGATTGAGCCAGGTTCAGTCTTTGGGTAGAGGTGCTTGGGTCGCCCAATGAAGAGGCATAAGGGTTTGCCGCGGTTTCTAAAATAGTTAAACCGCAGGCTATCACGAATAAAGCAAATAAGAAGTAGTTATAGGATTGATTATTGGCAGCAGGTACAAACAAGAAAGAGCCAATGGCAAATAATAAAAGACCCGCAATGATACCTGTTTTATAACCCCATCTTTTCATAATATACCCTGCAGGCAAGGCCATAAAAAAATAGGCTAGAAAAACCGAGGAGTCCACCAAGGTGGATTGAGTAGTCGTTAAAGTGAAGGATTTTTTTAAATGCGGAATTAAAATGGGATCTAAATTATGTGCAAAGCCCCATAAAAAAAACAAACAAGTAATTAATATAAAAGGTATTAGGTCTGATTTGGTTTTTTGCATAGCTCAATTAATTATATTTAAATATAATCTATCCAAAACATTTAAGCAAAAAATAAGCTAAGAGAATGGCAATAAAAGAAGCTAAAGGCCTACTTTTGAAGAAGTTTCAAATAAGATTACAATACAATTCAAACAGAACAAAGGCTAATAAAACTCTAACCTTGCAAATAAAAATATATGAAAAAATTATTACTAAGTATTACTTGTTTATTCGTAAGTCTTATGACTTTCGCAAATATATCTAATGCAACTAGTTCAAATATTGAAAAATCTATTTTCAGATTTGAAAAAGCGTCAGCCCGCGATTATTACTTAATACAAGTATATCATTGTACTACTACAAAACAAATTGAAAATATAGACGCCTTTTTAAAAAATACCTTTCTTCCTTATTTACATCAAAATGGAATTGAAAAAGTAGGTGTATTTGCGCCACTTAATAACGATACTGCTGCTGATAAAAAATTATATGTATGGGTGCCTTTTAAAAACATTCAAAAACTAGATGAACTTGATCAAAAAATAGAAGCCTTGGACCCTATGGGTAATGCACCTATTATACATTTAGAAACTGCGGATGGTAGCCTACCTTATACTAGAATAGAAAAAATAATAACAAGGGCCTTTAAGTTTCAGCCTCAATATGCCACTACATCTACCCTTACGAAATCGAGTAGTCGCGTTTATGAATATAGAAGTTATGAAAGCCCTACAGAAGCAATGCATTTAAAAAAAGTACATATGTTTAATGAAGGAGGAGAAGTAAAACTATTTGCCAGCCTTAATTTTAATGCTATTTTTTATTCTAAAGTAATTGCAGGAAGTAGAATGCCTAACTTAATTTACATGACTAGCTTTAACAGTATGGAAGACCGCAATGCACATTGGGAATCATTTAGAGAAGCTCCTGTTTGGAAAAAGATTTCAGTAGCACCTGAATATTTAAATTCAGTGAATAGAAATGAAACCATATTAATGAGCGCACGCGACTACGCCGATTTTTAATCGACCCATACTATCATTATGGAATTATCTCTAAATTGTATTCCTGTATAAGACCTGGGTTTTCAGGTGTTAAAGTAAAAGCTAATTTTATTTTCTTTTCTTGACATTGGATAATACAATAACCCCTCATTTGATTTTCTGCTACCATTTCTCCTACAGATATAATTTCTCCAGCCTCTTTTAATATGGCTGCTGCTTCTTTTTTCAAAGTTTCAATGGGATAGTCTTCAAAAAAGTTTTCTGCAAAAATATAGGCATTAGTAGAAAAGTTAGGCAGCATAGAAACTAATTGTAGTTTTCTTTTTTGTAAAATGGGCGAAATGCTAATGACCCTCGGCTTTAATTTTGCTAATTGTACAATGGTATCTAAGACAGCATTGTTAATCACTGAAGTAGGCGCATAGGTAACATTGGCAAATAGAATAACCCCAATACCATACTCAGGCAAAAAACGCCAGTTGCTTCCAAAGCCAGGCAGGCCGCCACTATGGCCCACACTTTTTCTGCCTAAGGCATCTTGTATCCAAGTTAATCCATATGTATAACTATCGGTAGCAGCTAGTACGCGTCCACTTGGATATTTATAGTTAGGCATTAAAGAAATAAATTTAGAAGCCTGATGCATTTCCCTAAGGCTACTTCTTTTAATAGGTAAAGTTTCTGCATCATTTCTTTCTGGCCAAGCCATTTCATGTAAGGCTACATATTTACTAAACATATCAATAGATGTGATCATGCCACCCATGGAGCCATAAATACCATCGTGCAATAAAGTTTCTTTTCTCCAATTATTGTCAATATATCTATAACCGTTAGCTAAAGTTTTCTCTGGCACTTTTGAAAATTCATAAGTAGTTTCATTCATGCCAATAGGCGCTAAAATATTTTTCTTAATATAGGCGTCATAAGTTAAGCCCGATACTTTATGAATGATATAACCCAACATCGTAAAGCCTAAATTAGAATACTCATACTCTATGCCTGCTGCATTTGAAAAAGAAATGCCATCCTTAATAAGTTTTAAAAGTTCTGCTTCTGTATCGGCTAATTGTCTGTCCCCCCAAGGGTTATCTTCAGGAAAACCCGCGCTGTGACTCATTAAATGACGAATGGTAATAACAGGCGCATCCTTGGTTAAGCCTTGCCCTTTCATAGCAGGAATATACATTTCAACAGGATCATCTAAACGCAATTTACCCTGGTCTCTTAATTGTAAGATAGCTAAAGCAGTAAAGCTTTTAGACATGGAGGCCACTCTAAACATGGAAGAAGAACTTGCTGGAATTTTTTGTTCCAAATTTGCATAGCCTCCGCTACTTTTAAAAACTAATTGACCATCTACTACAATACCAAAGGCAAAGCCTGGAAAATGATGTTTTTCTGCATATTTTTTAATCATCTCTTCTGCAACAGAAAAAGTAGTAGCTATACGCTTATCTCTTTCAGCATCCTGATACCTTGCGGGTGTAAAGTTTGCAGGCGTTTGCGCTTGCGCAGTTGGGTTTACTAATTGTATGCTCAATACAAAGCTGAGTAAGATAATTTTATTTCTCATTTATTAAATTTTCTGTTTATAAATTCAAAAGTAGCTTCATCTATTTTGAGCCAAGTCTTGTGCAATAAAAAGCCATGAATTTCATCGGGGAAAATAATTTCTTCCACACTCACTTTTTGTCTTCTTAATTGTTGAATCATATGAATGGTTTCAGTAAAGGGCACATTTCTATCATCATCTCCATGAATAAATAATACGGGGCTTTTCCAACCCTTGGCAGTAAATACGGGTGAAGCTTTATAGGCTACCTGAGCAGCTGCTGGAAAGCGTAAGCTATCATACCATGGCTCAAAAGTGGGCGCTTCATCATTCCAATTATGTACCCCATGAATATCTACGCCGGCTGAGAATAAATCAGATCTTTTAGATAAACCATGTGCAGTTAAATACCCACCATAGCTACCTCCCCATAGTCCAATTTTCTTAGCATCTACATCGGATCTAGCTTTTAAATACTCACCAGCACCAATTAAGTCGTTAACTTCTGAAGCGCCGGCCATCCCATAATTGGCAGCCTCTCTAAATTGTAAGCCGTATCCAATACCAGATCTATAATTTAAAGCCATTACAATATATCCTTGGCTAGCAAAGTATTGATTCAGCGCATAGGCATTTGAATAATAAGAACTATAATTAAATCCTTCCAGCATTTGTCTACGACTTCCTCCATGTAAAAAAATCATGGCTGGATATTTTTTACTTGCGTCATAATTAGCAGGCAAGAATATTTGAGCTGGTGCAGCAAAGCCGTCCGTAGCTTTTACTAAAATAGTTTTAGGGTTTACTAAGTTCGTAGGAAAATTAGCAGGAAATAAATTAGCTACTAAAGCTTGTTCATTGCCATTTGTCTGAAACACAGGCCAAGAAGGCTTGGTAGCGCTTGCTTGTAAATACACTAAACCATTATTTACGATTACTGGATTGTATTCAATTTTATTGCCTTTGGTTAAAATGGTCGCATTTGCTTTGGAAGCATCTACTGACCAAATATGTCTTCTATTACTATCACTAATATTAGTCACATAATAAATAGTTATACCATCTTTACCCAAACGCATCGATTCAACTTCTCCTATACCTGGTGTTAAATGATTTATTTTTTTTGTATTGGGTTCAATACTATACAAATGCATCCATCCTGTTTTTTCCCAAGGAAAAACAATATAATTATCATGAGTCCAAATTAATTGAGTCGCTACTGCAGGTAAATCTCCTACCAATCTTGACCCCTGGCCTAAATCGGCTTTAAATAAAGTAGAAGCTTTATTAGTAGCTACTTCGGCTAGTCGAATCTCCCAAGGTTGATCAGCAGTAGGCCTTGGCGTGAATCCAATTTCATGTTTTATATTGACATTTCTTATAAACGCAATATGTGTGCCTTCTTTATTCCATACGGGATCTGAATCGTTATAAGTAGAAGCATCTATAAATGAAACTTGATTGCTTGCAAAGTCATAGACGCCAATAAAAGAATGTTCTTCTCTATTAGAAACAAATAAAATTTGTTTGCCACTTGCATTAAATGCTAAACTAGTTATACTTCCTCTGCTAAATAATAAAGGCTGAACAGTTGAAGCCTCTTCTGTTAAATTTATTTTCCATGCCTTACCTCCTTGCGTATATACCAATAATTTTCCATCGGGACTAATGACAGGTCCAGTGCCCTTGGCCAATTTTTTAATATTGCCAGATGCAATATCCAAACTATAAATATTTTGCTCTGTAGTATATTGTAATTGTGCAGGATTCGCAGGCTCTCCATTTGAATTAGTGCCATTACCTCTTACAAAAAATATCTTATCGTCATTGGGTGCAAATACAATGCTTCCTATTTCTATTCCATTATCCCCTTTATATTCGGTGATGGCTTTAAAATTATTAGTAGCAGGATTTCCATAATAAATGTTTCTACTACCTTTATCATTAAATACCCAGGCGACTGCGTCACCCTTATGATTAGCCACTAGGTCGGTAGGAAAAGCCGGGGCAAGATAGTCGGCTATATTTTGAGAATGTACTGCATTAGATAAGGCAAACAGAATCGATAAGAAAAATATTTTTTTCATAGGGAATAATTTTTAAACAATAAATGCTCTTAAGTAAATAGTAATTTAACCTTATTTTTTTAAAGGGCTTCGATCAGGGCTTAGCCACCCATTTTTCTACCGCCGTTTTCTCTATTAATGCCCTTGAATAATAGGAAGGGAAATAGCTGTCATTGGCCCAGGTGGAAAAAAGATTGCGGTAAAAAGGGCTATTACTATCTCCAGATTGACCTGGAGTATTGATTATCAATGTTTTATCCCAGTCTCGGGTATCCATCAAAATTCGAAAACTAGCCCCACTTAATTGATTATCAGCACCCCCAGTTGAACCCGGGGTTTGCCCATTACCCCCTCTTGGAAGGGGACCTATGTTTAATTTGGCTTTTAAAGCGGGACTTACCAAATTGGCTAAGGGATGTTCGAAATAAATATGCTTGTACTTTTCTTGACCATAGTTCCAAGCATTCATATCATTACCCAATTTATTTTTTAAAATTTGAGTGGCTCCTTCAAATGCTTTTTTTATAAAGGCATTTCTATTATTGATGGCCACTGATGCATTCTCTCCAAAATATTGTACAGGATTTTCTAAACGCTCAATTACTTTTTTTAATTGCAAATTAATCCATGGTTTAATTTCATCAGGTACAAAATATTTTTGCGCTGCAATGGCTAATTGTTTTTCTAGGCTTACATAAATACCTGCAGCAATACTATTTTTATCCAAGACAAAATTCCAGTCCATTAAATATTGTTTCGCTGCATTTGTAAAAGAATCTTCGAAATTAATTTTTTCAAGTAGGGGTACAATAGTGCTTGCGGGTATAGAAAAATAATCGGTTTGTAATTTTCCCATGTCCTCCATACTAATATTATTTTTTTCCGTTAATACTTTATTAATTCTATCTCCTCTAAATGGATCGGCCCAGGTATAGCCTACTGCATCCCAATGTTCATAGGTATCTGGCGTCACATGCTGATTCGCTGTGGCAAAAAAATCTTTACTTGGATTCAGTAAATGGGGTCGCTCTTTAATGGGTAAATAACCCGACCATTCATACCTACCATCACCCGGTATAGGAACATAGCCGCTGAAATTTTTTCGAATAGGAATAATGCCCACTGCCTGCCAACCAATATTTCCTTTTTTATCGGCCCATATCATATTCTCTCCAGGTATATGACTATACGCACAAGCTTCTCTAAAACTTTCCCAACTATTCGCTTGATCAATTCTTAAGGAAGCTAAATAGGGAGCGCCGCCTACTTCCATCCATGCACATTTAATAGCATAGGCTTTATTGTTTACAGAATCAATAAAAGTAACTGGACCATGTATAGTATAATTTAATTGTACCGTTTGACTAGCGGCGTTTTTTATTTTTATATTTTCTGTAATGGTTTTCATTTTTACCCACTGCCCTTTATACCAATATTCATCTTTATGAAGGGGATTAATATTGTACACATATAGGTCTTCTCCATCGGTTTCATAAATGGTTAAGCCCCAAGCTCCGTATTCATTATGTCCTATGGAAACCCCCGGTATTTCAGGCTCTCCGCCACCTACCACATTCCAACCTGGTGCTACTAAATGCACTATATAGCGAAGTGAAGGTACAGCAACTTTGCGGTGCGGGTCGTTGGCAAGCATAGGAAAACCACTAGCCGTTTTGCGACCACTAATAATCCAATTATTACTTCCCTCCATTTCTTGTTCAGGTAAAAAATCGGCAAGTTCTTTTCTTTTGTTTAAAATATCTAAAGCCGATACATCGTCTTCATCCTGTTCTGTTATATCCGATTTTGTAAATTCTACTTCTTTTCTGTAAGCATTGTATAGAGCTAAAATGTCTGCCTTTAATAAATCACCTCTAATAGCAGTGTCTAATTGTAGCTTAGGGTCTTTAGGATGAAACCAAATTAATTCTTTTACTTTTTTATCACCCACTGTTGATACCGCTCTTCCCATATTTAATTCCTGCGTAATATTGCCAAGTAAGCCTTGATGTCTTGATATAACAATTTCAGGCGTCCACTTCCCTGGACGAATTTTTAAAATTTTAAATTCAATAGGAAGCAGGGCTGGCTTAGCATTCACCTCTGTAATATAAGCGTTCACGCCATCTACATAGGCTTGAATAATGGCTTGACCATTTTCATGATAATGTGCTAATTCTTTTTTTAAATCTCCTCTAAATTTAAATAGGCGGGTACCTATATCTCTTTTCAATTCTCTTGCTCCTAAAATTTCAGCTACAGTGCCTGTAGCTTGTCTACGCCAAATTTCAAATTGAAACAATCTATCTTTTGCTGCACAGTAGCCCTGTGTAAAAAATAAATCATGTTCATTGTTCGCATAAATGTGATTTACTCCCCACTGGTCTCTTAGTATTTCTACTTTTTCTTGTAAACCTTTTAATGGTAATGTATTTTTTTCTTGCGCGAACAGCTTGATGCTATTTGAAAACATTAAGCAAGTAATAAAAGCAAATGAAAAAAGCAAATAAGGTTTTTGAAAATGATATTGCATAGAGGTTAATTTAAAGGACTCAATGATCCTTTAAATTAAGAAAAAACCCTTGCAAAATGCAGTAAATCCTTATAAAAGAAGCGTCTTCGGTGGCGCTAAACTTAAAAAAGGATTTGGGCTATTTGTATTGGGCATGTCCTTGTTTATCCTCATAGAACAGTTTTTCTTTTCTAATTTGATAAACTAAATATTTTATTCATTAAGACCCATTTCTCTCCGGGCTGAGCAGTAGGTAAGGCTTGCTGGTATTCCCACATTAACTTTTCCCATTGTATCACCATTTCATTTGTAGCATCCATAGCTGCTTTTTTTTCAAAGCTAAAATCATCGCCGGCTTCAATGATCATAAATAATCTATTGGCTACTCTATAAATTTCTAAGGCTTTTATGCCAGCTTCTTTAATGGATGCAATTATTTCTGGCCAAACAGAAGCATGATACTCTTCATAAGCAGCAATTAATTTGGGGTCCTCTTTTAAATCTAGTGCCAAACAATATCTTGTCATAACTTTTATATTAATTAGAATAATTATATTAGTGTTAGTATAATGAGAACGCTAGTATAGTTGGTTTATTTAAATTCATTATTTCGAATCATTAGACCCATATACAAAGGCTTCCATGACGCGCATGGACTGCAGTGCATCTTCAGCCGAGCAAGGGTTTTCGCCTACTCCATTAAAATAAGCCACTATTTTTTCAATAAAATTTTGTTGATTATGTTTAGGGGGGTCAAAATGTATTTGCTCCTGCTTATCTCCAGTGGTTAATCTAATAGTATGTCCAAAAACAGGAAAAGAAATTTTCCCCCTACTGCCTGTAATTTCAAAAACATCCATTTCTTCTCCTTTGTCAACACAGAAACACCAATTGCCTTTAAATACAATAGCGTTCTCTAATTCTATTTCACCGTTTACAGTATCTTCTGCTTTATATAAGTTGGCTTTATTAAATGCTCTCCCTTTATAGGATTTTGCTTTACCGAAAAAATAAAATACAAGATCTAATTGGTGGGGCGCTAAATCATAAAAATAACCGCCTCCTGACAAACTAGGATCAATTCTCCAATTTTCAATAGGATCTAAAAGACCACTATCGTATTTTAACATTTCAATACGAACACTAATAATATCACCAATGGCCTTAGTATCTATTAATCGTTTTACTTCTACAAATAAAGGAAGGGCTCTTCTATAATGCGCAATCACTAGGGGAACACCCGTTTGTTTTGAATAGGCCCCCATACGTTCACAGGCTGCCACATCAAGCCCCATGGGCTTTTCAACATATACAGGTTTGCCTGCTTGCATTGCTGCTATCGCATAAGCTTCGTGAAATTTAGGAGGCGTGGCTATGTAGATTGCATCCACTTCTGGATGATGAATTAGTTCATTCGCATCGGTAAAAAAATAAGGGACCTCATGTCTTTGGGCATACTGTTTTACTTTTTCAGCGTCTCTTCTCATCACCGCTATTAGTTTCGAATGAGGTGCTTTATTGAAAGCGGGTCCACTTTTCACTTCTGTAACAGAACCGCAACCAATCATGCCCCAACGAATTGTTTTCATACTTACTATTTACACTTATTTATTAGCCATCACTTATTATTCCTTTTTATTTAAGATAAGTTTTAAACCAGTTCAGATGACTATTATACCTATGCACTAAATAAGAGGGAACGCGTATACCATGATTTTGATTCGGATAAATAATTAACTGCGTAGGAATACCTTCCGACTTAAAGGCTTGATACATTTGTTCTGCCCCTACCACAGGAACATTGAAGTCGTCCTGACTTGCCATAAATAAAGTAGGTGTTTTAATTTCTTTTACTTTAAAGAAAGGATATGAAACATCTAACCATTTTTTTAAATTATTCCAAGGCTTGCCTAATTCAGGTTCGTACTGTGTAATGTATTGATCGGTTCCATAAAAAGAAAGCATTAAAGAACTACCCGCACCACTCACCGCTGCTTTAAACCTAGTATCGGTAGCAATGGTATAATTGGTTAAAATACCTCCATAGCTCCAGCCTGCAATGGCTAATTTACTAGAGTCTGCAATACCTTGTTTAATTAACTCATTCGTGATACCTATAATATCTTTTACTTCTTTATTCCCCCAATCGGCATAAATGCTTTTCGTATAGTTCGCACCGCGTCCGCTACTTCCTCTATAATTAACAGCAGCTACTGCATAACCTGCGGCTGCATAAATTTGACGACTCATGTCAAAAGAATAATCATCCTGTCCCACCGGACCTCCATGAATAAATAATATAAGAGGTAGTTTTTTGGAATTAGAATCGGGCAAATATAAAATACCATTTACTTTATTTTTATCAGAGGCTATGGCTGAAATACCTTTCACCACAACTTTTTTAAGCGGTGCTAAAAAGGCGTCTTGCAAACGCGTTATTCTTTGAAAATTATTATTGCTACTCGCAATATAAATTTCATCAGGGGTGTTTGTATTACTATATAAAGCAACCATGGTTCCGTTTTCATTTATATGCAGCGCACTATAGACTGCCATTTCACTTGTAAAGGATTTGACTTCACCACTACTTGCATTTATTTGCATTATATTTTGCGCTCTATCATCTTCTACCAGGGCATAAATAGATTTACTATCATTCGCCCAAATAATATTATCTATAGAACGGTCATAATTTTTAGTAATTACTTTACTAGTCTTGGTTTTAATATCTATGACTGCTAATTGTTTTATATCATACATATCATAAGCATCTTCAGAACTTGCTTGTAAATAAGCAATAGATAAATTATCGGGACTAAATTTAGGCGAGCGGTTTGATCCTTTATAAGTAGTAAGCTTGATAGGTTTTTGCGCAGCACCTAAGGCCAATAAAAAAATGCTAGTATTGTCATTTTGGTCGGGGCTTGCACTTACATTACTTGCATAAGCAATCGTTTTGCCATCACTACTAATACTTAGATCTGACTCATTATAATTGCCTCTAGTAATTGTATCTAATTTTTTAGTGGCTAGTTCAAAACTATATAAATGTGTTTTTCTATTATCTAAATACCCTTCATAGTCTGCTTTAAAACGGTACCTATCTATCTCGTAAGGTTTTCTATTTTTAGATTTAGCCGTATCTGCATAATTAAAATCTTTAATGGTAAAAATTAAATGCTTGCCATCTTTAAACCAATAATAGGCTTCTAATTCTCCTTTAATATGCGTTACTTGAATGGGCTCTCCTCCTCTTCTGTCCATTAAATATAATTGAGACCCTTCTTCCTCTTCTTTACCAGCCGCTAGAAAAGAAATGTATTTACCATCAGGACTCCAATTATAATTTGAAGTGCCCTTGGTTTGTTCTGTAAGTGTAACAGTTTCTTTGCCATCCGCACTTACCATATACAGCTTACTTGAAAATTTATCCTTGGCAGAATCTATAGAAGAGGCAGAGTATAAAACCCAATTGCCTTCTGGAGAAATTTTGGGACTCGAAATAGTGGACATTCTATAAATATCATTAGGTCCTATATTTTGAAGACTTGTATTTTGCGCCGTAGCAAAAAACACGAGTGCCGTGTTTAATAAAAAACTAAGCCCAGCTATTTTTATCATTTTTCTCATTGAATTATTTTAATTTTCAAAACTTTTTAATTGAAATTGTAATGACTAAATTTAATAAAAAAAGGGCAGTGTAGACACACCGCCCGGATTTAACGATTGCTTGCTATAAAACCAGAAAGTCGTCATAGATGGGATCGAACCATCGTTAAGGGTTTTGCTGACCCTTGCCTCGCCACTCGGCCACATGACTATAGGCAAATATACATAAAATTTAATTAAGTCTACTATTTTTATAGACTTTATATTATTGAGTATAACAATGGGTATTTATACTGATTGGCTAGTTTGAATGTCTATTATATATAAGCATAGAATGAAAAAATAATTATATTTAGCATAGCCCTATATTTTAAACCATAAATAATTTCATATGAACAGCCGACGTATTTTTTTAAAAAATGCAGCATTAACATCTGGAGCCTTGATGAGTTCTAATTTATTTGCAAGCAGCAGTATATTTAATACCGATACCTTAAGAGTAGCCACCATTGGTGTTAATGGAATGGGATGGGCGAATACCCTTGGCGCCCTATCTGTAAAAAATGTAGAAGTAGTGGCCTTATGTGATGTTGATGAATCGGTTTTAAATAAAAGAAAGGCTGAATTATTAGTAAAGCAACCGGGTGTTCCAAAAATAGATACCTATAGCGATTACAGAAAAATGTTGGAAAGAAAAGATATTGATATTGTTATTGTAGGTACACCCGATCATTGGCATGCACTACAAATGATTGACGCTTGCGCTGCAGGCAAACATGTATACGTAGAAAAACCAGCAGGCAATTCTATTGGAGAATGTAAAACCATGATTGCTGCTAAAAACAGATACAATCGTATGGTGCAAGTAGGTCAATGGCAAAGAAGTCAAAAACATTTTAAAGATGCATTAGATATGGTGCATTCAGGACAACTAGGAAATATACGTACCACTAAGGTTTGGTGTTATCAAGGATGGATGCGTCCTCAACCTGTGGTGCCTAATAGTGCCGTACCAGCAGGAGTGGATTATAAAACTTGGATAGGACCCGCACCGATGCGTGATTTTAATGCAAGTAGATTTCATTTCCATTTTAGATGGTTCTGGGATTATGCAGGAGGACTGATGACCGATTGGGGTGTGCATTTATTAGATTATGGTATTCTAGGTATGAAGGCAGGTAATCCGAAAAGTGTAAGTGCCTTAGGAGGAAAATTTGCTTATCCAGAACTAGCCGAAGAAACGCCCGATACTTTAACTACGCTTTACGAATTTGATAATTTCAATTTAGTATGGGACTCTGCCATGGGCATTGACAATGGTTCTTATGGGCGTGATCATGGTATTGCTTTTATAGGAAATAACGGAACCCTTATTTTAGATAGAAGTGGTTGGGAAGTAATTGAAGAAAGACAGGCAAAAAATAAAGTAGCTATTGAATTACATAAAAGCGAAGACAATGGCGTGAACTTGCATTGGCTTAACTTTATAAATGCCATTAGAAATAATACACCAGGTAGTTTACACTGCCCTATTGAAGAAGGCGCACATATAGCCACCATTGCACAAATGGGTAATATTGCGTACCGTTCAGGACAAAAAGTGAACTGGGATGAAAGTAAAAATTTATTTACCGATGATGCAATCAATAAAGAATATTTTACAAAAGCGTATCACAACGGATACAGCCTTCCTAAAATTTAAACTTAGTTATTTAATATACATTGTATAGATATAGATTGAATAGTATTTAGCTTTTTACAAAAAAGGTCCTCCGAAAATGGAGGACCTTTTTTATATCTATAATTAATTTCTAGATCCTAGTTATTTTTTAGCGGCCTTAAAATTACCATTAGGTTGCACAAAGGTTAACGATAATAGTTCCCCTTTATCATTCAGTTCAAAGTTAACCGCATAGCCTGCTACTTTTTTGAAATCAAATTTATGATTGCCTACAGGAACCAGCTCGTATTCTGGTTGGCCTGGGACAGATACATATAAAATATTTTCTTTTAAATAGGTTTTAATATCAGCGCCTGCTAAAGAAAAACTACTTACATATTTTTTAAGATCGTCAGTTGCTATTTCCTTCGCTGCATTGGTTCTTTTAAATTTAATGGGCGCAGGTATTGCAGGTTCAAAATTAAATAAAGAAGCCGATTCTATATCTCCTTTTAAGCCTGTGTTAAATTGAAAACGTATAGGGCTTTTATCGGCGGTATCAATACCTTCCTCGGTGTCATAGGGTCTGAATATATCATAATGAAATTGCTCCATCCACCAATTTTGATTTTTTAATTTAGCAAATAATGAATCTCCTTTTTGAATAATTTCAAATTTTCCATAAGCCTCATTGCTATACACACCTGCATATTCAGTCAATGCATGTGAAGGCTTGGTATTATTTACTTGATTGCTAGTACTTGCTTTTTCAGCTTCTTTTGCTTTTTCTTTCGCCTTTGCTTTTGTTTTTAACATATCAGCATTCCAATCAAAATATTTAAGTCCTAATACTCTGTCTGTAATGGTATTTCTAACTGCAGAAGTAACACTTGACCCATTTTGATTCACTAATACTACTATACCAATACTATCCGTTGGGAAAAAACTAGTGCTAGCACTAAAGCCATCAATATTTCCTCCATGCTCTACTCTATAATGTCCTTTATAAGAAGCCATCATCCAAGCAAATCCATAATTGCTAAATTGAATATCGGGTTTCTCTGTAGTAGGCGTACCTGGCGCCATAATCATTTGTGAACTTATAGCCTCTGTAATATAAGATGCTGGAATAATTTCCACCGTATCTAATTTACCTCCATTGATCCAAACCTTTAACCACTGAGACATATCCATCACCGTACTATTAATACTTCCTGCAGGGCCCATGCCTGCAATATCATAATAAGGTGTTTTATGTATAACAGAATCCTTAATAACATTATAGCCTAAAGCGGGTTCTTTATAGTTGGCTAAATCTTTAATAGAGAAATTTGAATTCGTCATGCCAATTTTTGAAAATATTGTAGATTCAACATTTGCCTCCCAAGATTTTCCCGTTAATTTTTCACCCACCACACCTTGTAATAAATACATAAAATTATTATACTGCCATGTTTGTCTTAATTCAGCAGATGGCTCCATGTATTGAATTCGCTTTACTAAATTATCTCTGGTATCAGGTGCTATATACCAAGACAAATCATGCCTAGGTAAGCCCGTACGGTGACTCATCATATCACGAAGCGTAATATGATTGGTTAGATCGCTGGTATAAAATTTTAAATCGGGTAAGTAGGTAGTAACAGGTTTATCAAAATCAATCGATTTTTCTTTTTGTAAAATACCCAATACAGCAGCAGTGAAGGCCTTGGTACAAGAACCAATTGCAAATTGTGTATTGGTGGTAACTGGTAATTTATTTTCTACATCACGATAACCAAATCCTTTGGCATAAATGACTTTATTTTTTTCCACTACGGCCACTGCCACCCCTGCAGCGTGGTGATCTTTTAATATCTTATTTATTTCAGCTTCAATGCCTACAAAGCGTTTGTCTAACTTGGTTTGTGCAAACAATGGTACACTTGAAATAAGTAAAATGACTGTCAAGCTGTAAGTAAAAATATGTCTTTTCATATGACAAAAATTTATACTTTAAATATACCAATTATTTAGTTAAATTAGTTATTCAATAGATGCTTTATAAATGATAAGCCTCACCAATAGCTTAAAATATTGCTTGTATTTTTTTATCCTATTATGGCCATTTTCTGTAAATGCGCAAACAGATAACAATCAAGCTAAACTGCCCTATTTTACCGCTAGTTTATTCTCGGCCAGCACTTTTAAACTTAATAAAAGCGCCAATGATTTAAATGTTTCCTATCCTTTTGGTTTTGAACTACAATATACCAAACAGCTCAGAGATGAAAAAAGTTGGCAGCAAAATGTTTCTTATTTTAATTCAGGAATGGGTATAAACTATTTCAATTATAACAATGCATTATTGGGTCAATCGATGGCAATTTTTTATGTTTTTGAGCCTCAAGTAAAATTAGGAAAAAAGTTAAAAATGATAGGAAGCGCAAATTTAGGTTTAACATTTTTAAGTAACCCTTATAACAAAAATAATAATGTAACTAATTCATATTACAGTTTGCCTATTAGTGCATATTTGGCCTTTGGAGCAGGATTGGAGTATCCATTGAATACAAACTTTCAATTGAGCCTATTGGCTAAGTTTATTCATATATCAAATGGTGGCACGCAAGAACCAAATAAGGGAATAAATATGGCTGCGCTTAATGTAAGATTGAGCTATAATCCAATTGACAATCATTTAGAGAAATTTACTAGAAAACCAGAGAAACTAATACTGAAAAAAAGATTAGATGTTGGTTTATATGCAAGTAATAAAAACATTGCAGTGAATGATCAAACGAGGTATTTTATTTTTGGTGCCATGGCAAATTATAGCAAACAAGTAAGTAGCATTAATGCATTAACGGGTGGAATTGAAATAATTGCTGATCAAGTAACAGAAGCTAGATTACAAAGAGATCAACTAAATAAAAGCAGCATGCGTATAGGATTACTCGTTGGTCACGAATTTTTGTTTGGTAAATTTTCTGTAAACCAGCAATTGGGTTATTACCTGTTCAATGAAACAAAATATTTTAATACTTTATACCAAAGAATAGGAGTAAGTTATTATACACCCGCTCACTTTTCAATAGGATTTAGTGTGCTTACCCACACCACTGATCCTAATTTTACCGACTTGCGAATAACTTATTACATCAGAAAATAAAACGAAGGGGCCAATTCAAATTGTGTATTCGCAGTTACAGGTAATTTATTTTCTACATCACGGTAACCAAATCCTTTGGCAAAAATAACTTTGTTTTTTTGCACCACTGCCACAGCCACTCCCGCAGCATGATTGTCTTTTAGAATTTTATTGATTTCAGCTTCAATGCCTACAAAACGTTTGTCTAACTTGGTTTATGCAAACAATGGTACACTTGAAATAAGTAAAATGACTGTCAAACAGTAAGTAAAAATTATCCTTTTCATATAATAAAAATTTATACTTTAAATATACTATTAATTAGTTAACTTAGTTATTCAATATACAGTTATGGCAAACAGACGCAATTTTATCCAACACTTAGGCCTAATGGCCGGTGCCTTTTCAGCAAATAGTTTATTCAATCAAGCGCATGCAGCTGAATTTGCGCATATGAATTTGCAAAAGAAAATGCTCAGCCCCAAGGAGATAGCCATGGATGAAGACTACTGGTCGGTGATTCAGCAAGGCTATACCGTAAGCCCTTCACTTATTAATTTAAACAATGGCGGTGTAAGTCCAAGTCCAAAAATCGTGCAAGAAGCGGTTGAAGGTTTTAATAAAATGACCAACGAAGGTCCTTCCTTTTTTATGTGGCGCATACTAGATCAAGGAAGAGAACCATTGAGGTATAAACTAGCACAACTAGCAGGATGCGATCCTGAAGAAATTGCTATTAATAGAAATTCAACAGAGGCTTTGAATACCGTTATTTTCGGATTGAATTTAAAAGCAGGTGATGAAGTCATTGGCACCAAGCAAGACTATCCCAATATGATTAACGCTTGGAGACAGAGAGCTTCCAGAGAAGGTATTGTATATACACAACTTAGTTTTAAATACCCCATTGAAAATGATGAAGAAATTGTAAACGCTTTTGAAAAAGCCATTACCCCTAAAACAAAAATATTTTATATTACGCATGTGGTGAATTGGGTAGGACAAATTATGCCTGTTAAAAAATTATGCGATTTAGCGAAAAAACATAATATTGAAACCATTGTAGATGGTGCGCATAGTTTTGGATTAATGGATTTTGCGATTCCCGATTTAGGTTGTGATTATTTCGGCGCCTCACTTCATAAGTTTTTATCGGCGCCTATTGGATCTGGTATGTTATGGATTAAAAAAGAAAAGATTGAAAAAATTTGGCCACTTGTTTGTAACGATAACCCGAAAGGACCCGATATTAGAAAGTTTGAAACCCTTGGTACTAGAAGCTTTCCTATTGAACAAGGTATTGGAGAAGCCATTAACTTTCATACAGCTATAGGAAGCAAAAGAAAAGAAGAACGTATTCGTTATTTAAAAAATTATTGGGCCACCCGCGTTCAAAATATTCCTAAAGTAAAAATTAATACTTCTTTAAAAGATGCTTACTCTTGTGCTATTTGTGGCGTAAGTATTGATGGCATGACCCCGGGTGCTTTAGACAATGCTTTATTCAATGAATATAAAATTCATACCGTAGGTATTGTATGGGAAAATATTAGTTGCGTGCGTATTACACCACATGTGTATACTAGACTACAAGACTTAGATAAGTTGGTATACGCTATTGAAAAAATTGCCAAGAAAGCGTAGTGAAGTTTAAATAAATACGAGCATAAAAAAAGTCCCTCGATATTCGGGGGACTTTTTAATTTAACTACTTTTTAAATTTTTACTAGTCAATTAGTAAGTCATTAGCCTTATGGTTTTTTAACCGTTGGATAAGTGACGCCTAATTGCTCTAAATAAGTTCCAAACTTACTTGGATCGTAATAGAATTTTTCAAGTTGACTTCTATAGGCACCTTGTATTTCTTTATTCAAATGAATGGCAGGAGGATCGTCTTTAGTAATGAAAGGAATGTACTGAGTCTCTTTTGTTTGTACTTCCTTAAAATACTTTTTAGCATCTGCGACTAAACTAGGCTTGGTAAACAAGTCTAATAAAGTCATGGCGGTGGCTTCTGCACCCACTAAAGATCCCTTGTGTGCAATAGGTGTAGCCATTGCAATCGCATCTGCCCAATGATGTCCTTTTGTTCCAGGAATATTGGCTGGATACCTTAATACAATGGTTGGTAAGTTCCATGAGATATCTGCAATATCATCCGAGCCTCCACCCCAAGAAAATGCAACTGAACCCTTTAATGAATCAATCGTATTTTTTAATCCATCAATTGGATTGCCTTGTTGGTCTTTCTTTGGCGCTTCTACCAAGGCTTGCACTCCTTTTGCCAATGCAATGTCTTTTTCATCCCAAGTAGGCATACCTACTTTTTTAATATTCGCATACATCGCTTCTGCAAGTGGTTTATTAAAATGACCTGGCCATGCAGTACCTAACATTTGATGCGTCACTTTGGTATTCGTCATCATTGCTGCACCTTCTGCAATTTTGATACCTGATTCATAATTCATTTTAATATCCTCATAAGTACGCTCTCTAAAATAATACCATACACTTGCTTTACTTGGAACTACATTGGGTTGATCACCTCCATCTACAATCACATAATGCGATCTATTGGTTGGCTTAAGATGTTCTCTTTTAAAATTCCATCCCACATTCATTAATTCTACTGCGTCCAATGCGCTTTTTGCTCTCCATGGTTGACCAGCAGCATGTGCGGCTTCTCCTTCAAAATCAAAACGCACACTCACAAGTCCATTGCCTCCATTATCACCATAGCTGGAATTAAAATCACCACTCACATGCGTGAAAATACAAGCGTCGACATTTTTAAAATAACCATCACGCACATACCATGCTTTTGTTCCAACTAATTCTTCGGCAATACCAGGCCAAATTAAAATGGTACCTGGTAATTTTTCACGCTCCATTAATTCTTTCATTGCAATGGCTGCATAAATAATAACAGCCTGTCCTGAATTATGTCCTTCCCCATGACCTGGTGCGCCTTCCACTATTGGTGCTTTGTAAGCTACGCCTGGTTTTTGAGAGGCTTTAGGAATACAATCCACATCACTTCCCAGTGCAATCACTGGTGAACCAGAGCCCCATTTTGCCATCCAGGCAGTAGGTACATTTGAAATGCCGTTTTCTACAGTGAATCCGTTTTTTGTCAAAACCGATGTGATGTATTTGGAAGTTTCCACTTCTTGAAATCCCAATTCGGCAAAACTAAAAATCTGATCTACCATCACTTGTACTTCCTTTGACTTCCCTGCAACAGTCTGCATAAGGGTTTGCTTTAAGGCAGCTAAATCTTTTTCGGTATATTTTTTTTGTGCCTTCGTTTGCATTGAACACAATAATACAATGGCGAGTACAAAAAATTTTTTGACTGAAAATAAATACTTATTCATAATAATAATTTGAATTTAAGTTACAAAAAAAGGTGGGTGAAGGGAAATATAAAATCTAAAGCATTGATTTACAATATTTTGTTATTTAATTAACATTCAATTATTGGAAGCTTACATGACGCTTATTTGCGCTGAAAATTGAGCCCATTTTCAATTAGATAAAACAGCTTAAAGCCTTTTTATTAAAATAGTTTTGAGGGACTTCCAATCAAAGCTTATTAAAAATTAGATGTTAAAAATATATTTTCTTTTTTGCCTTCTATTTATAAATTATTTTTCGCAAGCACAAATCTTGGATCCTACTATTATAAATGCTGCTGGAGGAAATATAAATATATATGCCAAAACAAATCAAGTAAAAATTAATTGGACGCTTGATTGGAGTTTGGGTGAATCCTTAGCCACTCATACTTGGCATTTAAAAAATAAGCTTATTTACTCTACAGGATTTTTACAACCCACATTAATGCTAAACCCTGCATTCACTCACCCGGCAAATTTTGATTTAGTATGGGGGCCCAACCCAGTATCTACTACTGTATGGCTTTCTTGCAAACAAGCTGGCATTGATATTATGAGTATTCATATAATGGATAACTATGGAAATAAAATACAAAATATAAAGGGGCCTTTTTCCGGACTTCATTTTTCAAAACAAATACCTTTTGCTTCGGTAAATACGGGCATTTACTTTATTGCCCTTCATTATATTGTGGCTAATAAATTTAGTCAAATGAAAATAATTAAAATTATAAAAATCTAAAATGAAAAGATATCGTTTATTTATTTTAGTATGTTCTTATTTCATAGGAAGTATCACAAATCATGCATTCGCGCAAAATAATAAGGGCATTAACTTTCAAGGCATCGCTAGAGATAATAATGGCTATATACTTCCCAATAAATCTATCAATATTAGAATATCCATTATAACCGATACGAGTTCTAGTAAAATTGAATACCAAGAAATTACACCCATTACCACTAGTGTACTTGGTTTATTCAACATTGTGGTAGGCGCTACTGAAAACAATAAAATTGTATCAGCAGGCCCCTTTGAAAATATTAACTGGTCAAAAGCAAATAAATATTTACAAATAGAAATAGATACAGTAGGAGATTTATCTTTTATATATATGGGCACGCAAAAAATAAATTATGTGCCTTATTCTTTCTATGCCGATAATGTAAGTGCCGAAAATATTAACGGCATTATTGGTATTAAGCAAGGTGGTACAGGACTAGATAATTTGAAAGACGTAAAAGTCTTATTCAATATTGATAAAATAAATAATACCCCCGATTCAAGTAAGCCCATTAGTAATTTAGCACTTACAGCTATTAATGATAAATTAAAAAAAGCAGATACCCTTTCATTAAGCAACCGCATTCATTTAAAATTAAATAGTAAAGACACCCTTAGCCTTTCTAATAGAATTAATAATATAGCTTCAATGTCTATAGAGTATGATTATGGTAGTTTTTATGATACCGCTAAACAAGCTGCCAGCGCTACATCCAGCGCTACTGCTCTTAAATTTGCTTATGATGGACTATTAAATAATATAAGCGTTCTTCCTAATACAAGTGGGCAGCCCACTAAAATTACAGTACTGCATGCAGGTGTATATAATGTTCGCTATGCCATACAAATTATAAAACCAGATATTGGATTAGATGAGGTAAGTGTATGGATAAGAAGAAATGGATCGGCTTATTTAAATACCAATACTAATTTTACTATTTCAGGAAGCGGAATAAAGAATTTACTTACAGGAAATTATTTGGTGGATCTTGGCGACAACGATTATATAGAACTATATTTTAGTGTTAAAAATACAAATAGCATCCTAACTGGTACCACTACGCAAGCAAGTCCCTCGCGGCCTGCTACACCAAGCGCTTATATCATTTTACAAAAACTAAATTAATAATTAACCACAAAAATTATCCAAAAGGCTTTTCAATTGAAATACTTTGTTTCGAGAAAAACTTTGGACCATCCGAAGCAATATAAAGGCAGTCTTCTAATCTAATTCCAAATTCTCCTGGAATAGAAATAGTGGGTTCATCGCTAAAACACATGCCCACTTCAATAGGGGTTGTATTTCCTTTTACAAAATTAGTCCACTCATGTCCTTCTAATCCAATGCCATGGCCTGTTCTATGAGGAAGCCCAGGTAATTTATAATTAGTACTAAAGCCTCCTTTTTCAATCACCGCTCTTGCAGCAGCATCTACTTGTTCACATGGGGCTCCAATTTTTATAGCAGCAAAGGCAGCATCTTGTGCCTTCTTTTCTAAATTCCAAACATCAATTTGTCTTTGTGTAGGTTTACCCGCCACAATGGTTCTAGTAATATCTGAAGCATACCCTTCACAACTAGTGCCTCCATCAATCATTACCACATCTCCTTCTTTAATCGTTTGAGGTGTTATACTTCCATGAGGCAGTGCCGAATATTTTCCAATTTGAACAGAAGCGCCACCGCTAAAACCTAATTTTCTAAAAGCTGCGGAAATATTATTACCTAATGTAGTTTGTGACATACCTGGAACAATGGTTGCAAAAGCTGCTTTATAGGCTTCAATAGTAATATCACTTGCTTTTTGCATCAGTGCAATTTCTGCAGGTGATTTTATCATTCTGCATCCTGCTGTAATTGGCGTGGCATCTACTACTTCAAATCCTGCTGCTTCTTTTTTTACCCCATTGGCAATAAAAAATCTTACTCTTTCTTCCATTCCAATACTACGATATTGAACGCCTCTGTCTTTGACAATACCTACAATTACTGCATAAGGGCTTTCATGTTCTTCCCAACAACGTACTTCTTCTCCAAAGGCTGGTAGAATTAATTCCCTTGCTCTATCTTCTTCAAATTTCGGACATACATAGACAAGTGCTCCTTTGGCAGGAATCACTACTCCAAAAGTTCTTTCACTTTGACCCCAACGCATGCCTGTAAAATAAAAACAAGAAGGGGTGCCCTCTAAAAATATAGCATCCATTTTATTTTGGGACATCAATTCCTGTGCCTTGGCAATTCTTGATTTTCTTTCCGCCACCGTAATGGGCACTATGCCATTCACTTGAGGACTTAGACTACGTATAGCTTCGGGCAAGCCTGCTGCCTCTTTTTCTTCAAGCTGTCTACCAAATAGAGAACTGCTCAAACCTAAACCGCCGGCTGTAAGTGCCGATACTGCTAAAAAATTTCTTCTGTTGACTGACATAGTATACAATTTAAAATGTTTTACATAAGTGGTAATAAAGATATTACATTTTAATAATTAAAACTTTAAATTTAACCTTTAATCAAAACCAGACCACATTGAAATTATTTCGACTCCCCTTTTTATTATTATTACTACTTGGATTTCAAAGAACAGAGGCACAAAAAAAGAATGCCAATGTTAAATATTATATTCACAAAGCAACGGATGCCATAAAGTTAGATGGTCTAATGAATGAGCAGTCCTGGTTAAAGGCGCAATCGGTTGATAAATTTCCCATGGTGCTGCCTATGGACACTAGTGTTTCTAATGTACCCACCGAAGTAAGAATGACTTACGATGAAAATAATTTATACATTATTGCTATTTGTACCAAGGTGGGCGATGGAGCGGATATGATAGAGTCTTTGAAAAGAGATTGGAACTTTGGCAAAAATGATAATTTCATTTTGTTCATGGACACCTATGGTGATTTAACCAATGGTTTTGCATTTGGCGCCAGTGCAGTGGGTGCCCAATGGGATGGTACTATGTTTGATGGAGGTTCTGTAGATTTAAACTGGGATAATAAATGGACCTCTGCTATTTATAATGACAGTTCAAAATATGTTTTGGAAGCAGCCATTCCTTTTAAATCCATTAGGTATAAATCAGGTGTTCAAGAATGGGGAGTAAACTTTAGTAGAAACGATTTAAAAACAACAGAGAAGTCTAGCTGGGCACCTGTGCCAAGACAATTCCCTACTGCCGCATTAGCGTATACTGGATCGCTGGTTTGGGATGCGCCACTTCCAGCACAAAAAAATAATTTTTCGCTCATTCCTTATTTTAGGTCTAGTGTTTCAAAAGAATTTGCGACAAATGATGGTATAAAACTTAACCAAGCTTCTGTAAATGGAAATGCTTACGGTTTAGATGCAAAAATAAGTTTGTCGTCTTCTTTAAATTTAGACTTAACAGTGAACCCCGACTTCTCTCAAGTAGAAGTAGATAGACAAGTAACCAACCTAAGTCGTTTTGAATTATTCTTCCCAGAGAGAAGACAATTTTTTTTAGAGAACGCAGATTTATTTTCTAATTTAGGTTTTGAAAATGTACGCCCATTTTTCTCTAGAAGAATTGGCTTGAATACCAATATTGATTTTGGTGCTAGAATGAGTGGTAGAGTGAATAAGAATTGGCGTATAGGTATTATGGATATGAAAACCAGTGCGGATGAGTCTAAAAATTTATTAGCACAAAATTTTGCAGTAGTTGCCTT
>JBILDC010000032.1:0-6273 GCA_044352855.1 Sediminibacterium sp.
GAAAAAGTGGAGAACCCTATGTATTACACCCTCTTGCGGTGGCCATGATTTGTGTAGAAGAAATAGGCCTGGGAGTAAGAAGTACCATTTGTGCTTTATTACATGACACGGTAGAAGATACCAATATTGCATTGGACGATATTAAAAGTGAATTTGGAAATGAGATTGCTAAAATTGTAGATGGCTTAACGAAGATATCCACGGTGATGGATACCAATAGCAGTCAACAAGCAGAAAATTTCAAAAAAATTCTACTCACCCTCACCGATGACCCCAGAGTCATTTTAATTAAGCTCGCAGACAGGCTGCACAACATGCGCACATTGGATGCCATGAAACAAGAGAAGCAATTAAAAATTGCCTCTGAAACCATTTGGGTATACGCTCCACTTGCACACCGTATGGGTTTATACAATGTGAAAACAGAATTAGAGGATTTGTCCATGAAATACATGGAGCCTGCTATTTATAAAGAAATTGCCAAAAAATTAGCAGAAACAAAAAGAGAACGCACAAAATACATTAATGAATTTATTCGTCCTTTAAAAGAAAAATTATCGGCTGCAGGTTTTGACTTTGAAATTCAAGGACGTCCTAAAAGCATTCACTCTATTTGGAATAAAATAAAAAAGAAAGAAGTAAGCTTTGAAGAAGTGTATGATTTATTTGCCATTCGCGTTATTTTAAATTCGCCCTTAGATAAAGAAAAAGAAGATTGTTGGAAAGTGTATTCCATGATCACAGATGAATATAGCCCTTCTCCAGAAAGATTAAGAGACTGGTTAAGCAATCCCAAGAGCAATGGATATGAAGCCCTGCATACTACAGTGATGGGACCTCATGGAAAATGGGTGGAAGTTCAGATTAGAACCAAAAGAATGAATGAGATTGCTGAGAAAGGTTTGGCTGCGCATTTTAAATACAAAGAAGGTTCTCAAAATGAAGATAGATTCGATAAATGGTTTGTTCAAATTAGAGAAGCCCTTGGCAATCAACAAGAAGAAGGCATTGATTTTTTACAAGACTTTAAAACCTCTTTTTTAGCGGAAGAAATTTATGTGTATACGCCCAAAGGGGATGTAAAAATGTTACCCATTAACTCATCAGCATTAGATTTTGCTTTTTATATACATACGGCCATTGGTTCTAAATGTATTGGTGCTAAAGTGAATCATAAGCTAGTGCCTATTAGCCATAAATTAAGAAGCGGAGACCAAATTGAAATAATTACAAGTAACAAGCAAAAACCAACGGAAGACTGGTTAAGCAGTGTGGTAACGGCCAAGGCAAGAAATAGTATTAAAGATGCATTAAGAGAAGAGAAAAAAATTATTGCAGAAGAAGGTAAGTATACACTACAAAGAAAATTAGAAGGTATAGGTGCACTCTACAACCCTTACAATATAGACCAAGTCATGTACTATTATAAATTATCTAGTCAACTAGATCTTTTATTTAAAATAGCGACTAAAACCATTGACCTAAAAGAATTAAAATTATTTCAAGTTATTGGAGATAAAATTGAAGCGCCTAAGCCAGTGAATCTGAGTCCTGAAATAAACTCGGAAAATCCAGCCCTTAAAGCAGCTTCCAAAAAGGATTCTGAATTAATTATTTTCGGAGAGTCCAGCGATAAAATTAAATACACTTTAGGTAAATGCTGCAACCCTATTCCCGGAGACGATGTATTTGGATTTGTGAGTACAGGCAAGGGCTTAATTATTCATCGTAACAACTGTCCCAATGCCACCCAGCTTTTGGCGAATTATGGTCATAGAGTGGTGAAAACCAAGTGGGCTAAAAATAAAGAGATCTCCTTCCTAACGGGTCTTAGTATCATTGGCCTAGACGATGTTGGGGTGGTGAATAAAATTACCAATATTATAAGCGGAGAGTTAAAAATTAATATAGCCGCCCTTACGATTGAATCCACAGAAGGCTTATTCAAAGGCACTATTAAAGTGTATGTCCACGATAAGGACGAATTGGAAGAATTAGTGACTAGAATTAAGTCATTAAACGGTATTCAACAAGTTATGCGATTTGACACCGAAACTGTGTAAAAGTTGAGCTAATTATTTTGGGTTTAAATAGGTAATAAACTTGCCAAGACTTATTTTTGCTCTCTCAAATACTCAAATATGGTAGATGTAATTTTAGGCCTCCAATGGGGCGATGAAGGAAAAGGAAAGATTGTAGATTATTTCGCTCCTAACTACGACATCATTGCGCGTTTTCAAGGTGGCCCGAATGCAGGTCATACTTTATATGTAAATGGCACTAAAATGGTTTTGCATCAAATACCTTCTGGTATATTTCACCAAGACAAAATTAATATTATAGGCAATGGAGTGGTACTTGATCCTGTTACATTAAAAAAAGAATGTGATGCGGTGGCTGCCATGGGTGTAGATGTAAAAAAGAATTTATTTATCTCTGAGAGAACCAATATTATTATTCCTTCACACCGTGCATTAGATAAAGCTTCTGAACTAGCCAAAGGTGAGAGTAAAATTGGATCTACTTTAAAAGGAATAGGCCCTGCCTATATGGATAAGACGGGTCGTAATGCCTTAAGAGTAGGTGATTTATTAAACAAGAACTTCATTAGCAAGTATATTACTTTAAGAATGAAGCATCAGAAAATTTTAGATAGCTTTAATTTCAACGAAGATATTAGTGAAATGGAAACTGAGTTTTTCGAAGCCTTAGAGTTTCTAAAAACCATGAATATTATTAATTGCGAATATTTCATAAACGATCAAATTTCAAAAGGCAAAAAAGTACTAGCTGAAGGCGCACAAGGCTCTATGTTAGATATTGACTTTGGTACCTTCCCTTTTGTAACTTCATCTAATACTATTTCTGCAGGTGTTTGTACTGGCTTAGGTATTGCGCCTAAATTAATCAATGAGGTATTTGGCATTACAAAGGCATATTGTACAAGAGTTGGTAGCGGTCCCTTCCCAACCGAATTACATAATGAAGTGGGTGAAGAATTAAGAAAACTAGGGAGCGAATTTGGAGCTACTACCGGCAGGCCAAGAAGATGTGGCTGGATTGACCTAGTGGCGCTTAAATATACTTGCATGATCAATGGTGTAACACAAATTATTATGACCAAGGCCGATATTCTAGATACATTTAAAGAATTAGAATTAGGTATCGCTTATGAAATGGAAGGTAAAGAGATAGATTATGTTCCTTTTCAGTTAGTAGGTACTCCAGTGTCCCCTATTTGGAAGAAAATGCAGGGATGGAATATAGATACAACTAAAATGAAATCTGAGAAAGAATTACCTGCTACCATGAAAACTTACATAGATTTTATTAATAAATTTTTAGGCGTTCCTGTGAAATATGTTTCTAATGGACCAGGAAGAGATCAAATCGTACATGTTTAATATTAATTATATTTAAACTAAGTAATATTTAATTAAAATTTATTTCAATTATTTTTTAAAAAAAGACTCATTTTTTTTGGTAAATACGATTTTGAGTTGAAATTTTACATTGTTAATTTTGTAATTACCTATGGCATTAAAAACTATCAAAGAAAAAAAGGCTGCTGCACCTAAAAATGGTGTTGTGAAAGCAGATAAAGCAAGTAAATCAACTGCGAAGAAAAAAGATGTAGACGAAGACGACTTGGAGGATGAGGAGGATGTGAACGATGATTGGGAAAAGACAGAAGAAGATACAAGCTGGGATCCTGACTTCGAAGAATTTGATCTGCCTAAAAAAGCTTCCAAAAAACCAGGTAAGTTTAAACCATCAGACGAAGACGATGACTTTAATTTGAATGATGATCTCAAAGATATTGACGATGATGATTTATTTGACGATAAAGATGAATTAGAAGACGATTTTTAGTAGTTCAATTTTAAGTAGTTAATAAGTTTAACTCAATAACACTACGTTCTACACTTTTAATAGCTGATAGCTATTTTTTATTAGAGGCCATCTGCTCTTTCGAAAAGCTTAATAAGCCTACCTCATTAAAACTTGCACTCATTACCTGTAAGCCAAATGGCATACCGTTACTATGCGTAAATAAGGGAATAGATATGGCAGGGATGCCTACCAAGTTCGCATACACTGTATAAATATCTGCTAAAAACATTTCCGTGGCACTATGATTTTTTTCACCCAAGCTAAAAGCAGTAGTAGGTACTGTAGGTGATAGTATTAAATCATATTTTGAAAACACTGTACTCGTTAAGTCCACTAATTTTTGTCTTACTTGTTGAGCCTTGGTAAAATAGGCATCATAATAACCCGCACTTAAAACAAAACTACCTAGTAAAATTCTTCTTTGCACTTCTTCGCCGAAACCTTCAGTTCTCGTTTTTTTATATAGGTCATTCAAATCGGCAATATTTTCCTTGGTTCTATGACCAAACTTAATGCCATCAAATCTTGATAAATTACTGGAAGCCTCCGCCGTAGTGAGTACATAATAAGTGGGCACTAAATAAGATAATAAAGAGAAATCGATGGCTTCTACGATATAGCCTTTCGCCGTCAAGTCATTTAAATAGCTTTCTATTTTTGTTTTAATTTCTGCGTCTAGGCCAGGATGAAATAGTGTTTCTTTAAAATAGGCAATTTTTTTAGGATTATTTTCCTTTTCTATTTCTTCGCTCTCTTTTAATTTACTCTCTTTTAATTTATTCTCTATTTCTTTACGCTCTATTAATTTACTGTAAGCAGGAACTGGTTTACTTGAAACTGTGCTATCAAATTCATCTGCTCCAGCCATTACTTCTAAAACAAGTGCAGCATCTTCGATGGTTTTTGAAAAAATACCTATTTGATCAAAGGAGGAGGCATAGGCAATTAAACCATAACGAGATATTCTTCCATAACTTGGCTTTAATCCCACCACTCCGCAAAAGTCTGCAGGTTGTCTTACAGAACCTCCTGTATCAGATCCAATACTAATCATGGATAAACCCGCTTGCACCGAAACGGCAGAACCTCCAGAAGAACCACCAGGTACTTTTGAACTATCTATGGCGTTTTTTACAGGACCATAAGCAGAATTTTCATTGCTCGAGCCCATGGCAAATTCATCGCAGTTCTGGCGTCCAATAATAATGGCTCCCTCGTCTACTAATTTTTGAATAGCGGTGGCCGAATAAACAGCAGTATAATTTTCTAAGATTTTAGAAGCAGCAGTTAACCTATGTCCTTTATAAGAAAGTACATCTTTAATGCCAATGACCACACCATGTAATTTTCCTAAGATTTTACCTTCTTTTCGCTGGGCATCTAAATGCGCTGCCAGACTTAAGGCTTCTTTAGAAAATACTTCTAGATATGCATTTAAGTTTTTTTTTGCAGCGATTTGATCCAAATAATATTTTACTGCTTGGGTACAAGTTGTATGCTCTGCTACTAATGCAGCATGGTAATCATTGATGGAAGTGAACCGAAACAAAGGCTTATAAATTAAGCAGGTTTTTCGTCTTTTTCTTTGATTCCGTCTTCAATTTCTTTTTTCACGTTGTTTTTAGCATCGTTGAATTCGCGAATACCCTTTCCTAATCCACGCATGAATTCAGGAATTTTACGTCCGCCAAACATTACTAAAATAACTACTCCGATAATTAATAATTCTTGAAATCCTAAGTTGCCCATAATCTTAAATTTAGAATTTAAAGGTAAGGTAATTATAAAATAGAAAAGCACTATTTTTTACGAATTAAACCTATAAATAGCCAATTATTTGTTACAAAAAAGCCCCGATTTCATAGGTATGAAAACGGGGCTTATATAGTTTACTAGTGGTTTACTAGCTATCTTTTTAGAATCTTTTTTCTTTGATACGAGCACTCTTACCGCTTCTATCGCGTAAGTAGTACAATTTAGCACGACGTACCTTACCAGACTTATTCAACAAAATACCATCGATATTAGGTGATAAGAAAGGGAATAAACGCTCAACGCCCACTCCATCTGATATTTTACGCACTGTGAAAGAGGCAGTTGCGCCTGTTCCTTGTGTTTTAATTACATCTCCACGGAAACTTTGGATACGCTCTTTACCACCCTCTACAATTTTGTAGTTTACGGTAATATTATCACCAGCTTTGAAGGCTGGATAGTCTTTTTTTGCGGTCAATTGCTCGTGTACAAATTTTACTGCTTCGCTCATAATACATTGTTTTTGCGGACGGCAAAGGTAGGAGAACCCACCTTATAATCCAAATTATTTGATCCAAAATTAATAATCGCCTATCTGGCAATGTTCACAGCCCTTTTCTCCCT
>JBILDC010000027.1:0-19699 GCA_044352855.1 Sediminibacterium sp.
GTTCCAACGAAAAAAATTATACTATTTCTGGAACCATACAACACGTTGCTAAGCAAAAGCTATTGTTGCAAGAAGTGCCTTATGGAGGCTTACCTATTATTACCATGGATTCTATCACTTTAGGAGAGGATGGCAAGTATTCATTTGAGTTCATCGCTAAACAAGAAGGTATTTATCGTATTGCTATTGAAAAAGAAATGGAAATACTATTTATCAATGACGAAGAAAATATACAAATAAATGCAGATGCAAATAATTATCAATCTTATACCATTAAAGGATCTGCAACAAGTCAAGCTTTGATTAATTTTTTAATAGAGTACCGCAAAAAAGATTCTTCATTAATGTCTACGATATATAATTTAGACGCCTTACAAGAACAAAACGGAAAAGATAGCACCATCTTCTGGTTACAAAAACAACGCGTAAGCAAAATAAACGATATAAATAAATTGGTTGAAAATATCATTAGTAATTCTACCAGCCCCGCTTTCGTTTACTATACTTTAGGACTTAGCTTAAGATCCATGGAATCGGCGCAGGTATTGGCTTTAGCCAAGGCTGCTGCAGAAAAATTAAAAGCTGAACCGCTTGCACAATTTGCCAATTTATTAAGCACACAAGTTCAGGCCAATGTAAAAACAAGCGCCATTACTATTGGAAGTATGGCCCCTGAAATTGCATTACCTGATGCCAATGGAAAAATAATTTCACTCACTAGCTTAAGAGGTAAATATATACTAGTAGATTTTTGGGCAAGCTGGTGTGGCCCTTGCAGAGGGGAGAATCCTAATGTAGTGGTTGCTTATGAAAAGCATAAGAAAAAGAATTTTACTATTTTAGGTGTTTCTTTAGATGATGATAAAGATAGTTGGCTAGAAGCCATTCAAGATGATAAATTAAATTGGCAACATATTAGCGATCTCAAAAAATGGGAAAGCATTGTAGTGAGTGCTTATCAAATTGAAGGTATCCCTTTTAATATTTTAATTGACCCTACTGGAAAAATAATTGCTACAGACCTTAGAGGTCCTGCCTTACAAGAAACCTTAGCTTCTATTTTACAATAAGAATAATAAGCATTAACGCTGCTTAATAAATGTTTTAATTAAAGCAGGTAACAATATTAAATTGGTAAATGTACTTACCACTAAAGTGAGTGAAGTTAGCCATCCTAAAGCCTTGGTACCTCCAAAATCGCTAAAGCAAAAGATGACAAAACCTGCCACCAATACTAAAGAGGTATAAATGATACTAATACCGGTATGTTTAATGGTTTGAATAAGTGTTGCATGCACATTATTACTTAAACGTGGAAGTTCTTGCTTATAATTCACTAAAAAACGAATAGTCACATCAATGGCTATACCTAGGGCTACGCTAAATACAAGTACCGTTGAAGGTTTTAAAGAAATGCCCACCCATCCCATTAATCCTGCCGTCATAAGCAAGGGCACAATATTGGGCACTAAAGAACACATAAGTATAGGAAAGGACCTAAATAAGAAAATCATACAAATAGCAATTAATAAAAATGCCCAAAATATAGATTCCCCCAAGCCTCTTACAATAAAATTACTTCCTTCTAAAAAGGTGACACTAGATCCTGTAATTTCCACCTTGTATTTACTAGTATCAAAAATAGCCTTTGTTGCACTATCTAGTCTTTGTAAAAACAATGGAAGCTCGGCGCTACCAATATCTTTCATATTCACACTCACTCTTGTTTCTCTTTTAGCGGAGTCAATAAATTTCGATAATAACTGTGTGGGACTCGCACCAGTGCTATTCGTCGTTTTTTGAGAATCTGTTTTTAAATAAGGTGCCATGAATGCCATTTCTGTTCCAGTAGGCACCGTATAGGTGTTTGAGTCGCCATCATAAAAAGCTTGTTTTGCAAACTTAATACCCTCTAGTAAACCCAATGGTTTTCCCAACTCTGGTTGCGCTACTAAATACTGGTGCAATTCATCTATTGCTTCTAATGGTTTAATGGACCGAACTAAACCATTTTTTTTCTTGGTATCAATCACAATTTCCAAAGGCATTACCCCACCGGCTTCTTTTTCAAACCATTTTAAATCGGTGTATAATTTATCTTTTTTAGGCAGGTCATCTACAATAAAGGCTTCCTTCTTAATACGCATCAAGCCCATGATTGAAACTACCACCAAAATACTAGTAATAGCAAAGACCCATTTAGTATGCTGAAATGTCCACCTTTCAATTTTAATCAATATCCTTTCTAAAAATTTATTTTCTAAATATTTTACATGTTTTGTAGTAGGCGGAGGTAAAAAAGTTAGTACAGGAGGTATAAATAAAAGACTAATTAAAAACAAGGCCATAATATTTAATCCCGATACCCAACCAAATTCTTTTAATAAAGGACTCTTGGTAAGCGCAAAAACAAAAAAACCAATGGCTGCGGTAATATTACAAAACAAAGTAACAATGCCCATTCTACCTACCATTTGTTCAATGGCCTCTTGTTTGTTTTTTGATTCCTTATAAGAAGTGTGGTATTTATTTAAAAAATAAATACAATTAGGAATACCTATCACCACAATCAAAGGAGGTATCAGTGCAGTGAGTAAAGTAATTTTCTGTCCTAATAAAACCATGGTTCCAAAACTCCATATAACGCCCATTACTACCACAGACAAGCTAAGTAAGGTGGCAGAAATAGATCTAAAAAATAAAAATAAAGTTATGGCAGATAATAAAAGGGAGCCTATTAAAAACCATAGCATTTCTTTTTTAATTCTATCTGCAATTATGGTTCTAATATAAGGCAAGCCACTAATATGTACTTTTAAATTTGATTTTGCTACAAAAGCATCTAGTTTAGATTGTAAGTTTTTAATTATTCCCGAACGCGCTCCACTATGAATAGAGTCAGGTATAAAACTAATAGCCATTATATAAGCATGACTACTTGGGTTGTACATTAAATTTTTATAAAAAGGCAGGCTCTCTAAAATTGCTTTATCCGCAGCTAGAGCGCTGTCAGAACCATAGGGGGCATTAAAAACTTTATGTGGAATGAATTTACTAGATGCACTGTCTTTAATAATTGTATAAGCGCTGGGCACACTTACTACCTCTGTGACGCCCGGAATAGTTTTTATGTCTTTTTGTAAATCGGCTACTTGATTAAATACAGTGGTTGTAAAAAATGAATCGGTCTGAAATCCCACTACCATGGTAGTACCATCCACTCCAAACTTTTTTACAAATTCTTTATAAATAACAAATTTGGGATTGTCTTCAGGAATGGCCTTGGTAAACTCATAGCTAAGCTTAACTTGTATCGCAAAATAGCCCATGAACAGGGTGCTCAATGCTAAAAAAGCTAAAGCTGCTATTTTATATTTTACAATGTTTTTTCCTAATTGAAGCCAAGTCATAGTCTATAATTTAAAATTAGTTCACCCATAGAAACGCTGCTAATTGCGTGCTAAGTCCAATGACAAAACCCACTACTAGCTCTTTATTCGTGTGATCAGATACTATCATTCTGGCACTCCATACGATGGCAGCTATTGCAACAGATGCCACCACCCAAGGTAAATTATTTATAGGATAAGTAAAACTTACGAGTACGACCGCCGTTAATAAACCACTTACCCCCATTGTATGCAAACTCACTTTTATAAAATGATTTGCCGTAAGTCCAATGGCGCTAGCAATAAAAATACCAAAGTAAAAATATTTTAAAGCCAAGGGTTGGTCTGTAAAATTTCTACTTAAATAATACATCCACCAATAAAAAAACATTACAATCACATATGGGATAATTCTATCTTTCTGTGTTTTTAAAAAAATACTATCACTAAATTTTAATCTCCATAATAAAAAAACCGCAAAGGCTGGGAAAAAAGCCGTCAACCAAAAAACACTAAATAATTTTAATTTCAATTGCCAGTCGGTAATGCTAGCAAATTCAAAAGGCACTACTTGCATTAAATAAAGAAAGAAATAAGTAGGGATAAATAAAGGGTGTAATACATAAGACACTAAATGAGCCAATATTTTTAAGAACTTCGGTGGTTGATTTTCCATTAGTCTGTTTTTTTTGCTACAATTCTTTACGCAATCGAGCAACGGGTACATTTAATTGTTCTCTATATTTAGCAACAGTTCTTCTAGCAATATTATAGCCTTTTTCTTGCAACTGCTCTGTTAACTCGTCATCACTAAAAGGCTTATGCTTGTCTTCAGACTCCAAGAGCTCTTCTAAGATAGCTTTGACCTCCTTAGTACTTACTTCCTCTCCAGAATCCGTGGTTAATGATTCACTGAAAAAATATTTCAATAAGAAAGTGCCAAACTCCGTTTGTACATACTTGCTATTAGCTACCCTACTTACTGTAGAGACGTCTAAAGAAGTTTTTTCTGCAATATCTTTTAAAATCATGGGCTTTAACTTAGTGGTATCGCCCGTCATAAAGAATGCTTCTTGATGCAATAAAATGGACTTCATAGTATGCAACAAGGTTTGTTGCCTTTGTTGAATCATTTCAATAAACCATTTAGCTGAATCAATTTTTTGTTTGATAAAAAATACAGCTTCCTTCTGCGATTTATCTTGCTTATTACCGCGTTCGTATTCTTTTAACATTAATTTATAGTCATCACTAATAACCAAGGGTGGCGCATTGCGGCTATTCAAGGTTAATTCTAAGTGTCCATTATTAATAAGCACAGTAAAGTCTGGAATAATATATTTATCGGCCTCACTCATATGCCCCGTCTCAGCCCCAGGCTTTGGATTAAGAGAAATAATTTGATGAAGCACCTCTTTCATTTGTGCCTCCTCTAAGTGCAAACTCTTTTGTATTTTATCATAGTGCTTGCGCGTAAATTCTTCAAAATGTTTTTCAATTACAGTAGTGGCCAACTTTCTTATTTCATTAGAAGCTGCCTCTTGTGCTGATATTGAACCTTCTAAAAATGAAGAACCTTGTTCCGATTGTTTTCTTTTCAACTGAATGAGTAAACATTCTTGTAAGTTTCTAGCACCAATACCCGGCGGATCAAACTGCTGCACTTTTAATAATAAGGCTTCAATTTCTTTTTCTTCTACCCACATGCTTTGTTTGAAGGCTAAATCATCTGCAATAGATTGCAAGGCTCTTCTTAAATAACCGTCATCATCTAAACTACCTACAATTTGTTCTGCAATTTTATATTCATGATCGGCCAAATCCAACATGCTCAGTTGGTCCATTAATAATTCATGTAAACTTTGTTCTGCTCTAATGGGAATAACTTTGTCATTGTCTAGCTCTGGGTAATAATCGTCCTTGGTTTTATAATCAGCCACATCTCCTTCATCATCAAAACTATAATCACTTAATTCTTCATTACTCATTTCAAATTCATCCACTGGAATCGCCTCTTCTTCTTCCAAACTACCTTGCAATAAATCATCCGGCATTTCTTCTACCGACTTTTCCATATCTCCCTCTAATAAATCGGCATTCATTTCTAGGGCTGGGTTTTCTTCCAACTCTTCTTTGACTCTTTGTTCAATTTGGGCAGTAGGAATTTGCAACAACTTCATCAGTTGTATTTGCTGTGGCGACAATCTTTGTAATTGTCTTTGCTGCAAGGATTGGCCTAATGACATAATCGCTGCTTTAAGAAATTGCTTTTTTTATCACATTTAAAAATGCAGCTCCTTTTTCATGCACTTGCGCTTCAGTCCATGTTAAACTAATGGCAGTGGAAATACACCTGCTCATAATGGCATCACTTTTTTCAAAAGACTTTGAACTTAATGCAGCTAGTGCTTTTTGTTGCGGTTCATTTAAGGCAGAAAGACTTTGCACATTTTTAAGATGTGCCCACTTTTTAATATAATGCCAGTTGTTGGCATACCAATAAAAATTACCTGCTAATATATTAGCCTGCTTCATGGCCTCTATTACTTTTTCAGTGGCTTCATGTGAAGGTAAAAACCAAGTTAAAAAACTACCACTATCTCCTGCAGGGTCTGGAATTGTTCTAAATGCAATACCAGGCACTTGCTCTATATAAGATTTTAAAATTTGATTGTTCTTTTTTTGGATCAATAAAAACTGATCTAATTTTCTTATTTGTGCAAGGCCCACTGCAGCGTGCAATTCACTAATTCTAAAATTATATCCTAAAAAAGGATGTAAGTCTGCTCCTCTATCTACGCCTGCATGATCGTGTCCATGATCGGTGTATGCATCTGCTTTGGTATATACATCTTTGCTATTCGTCATCACCACACCTCCTTCACCGCATGTAATTGTTTTTACAAAGTCAAATGAAAAAGTACCTGCATGTCCAATACTGCCTAATGGTTTTCCTTTATAAGTGCCTCCGATACTTTGACAAGCATCTTCCAATAAAATTAAATTATGTTTATCGCAGATGGCTTTTAAGGCATCTAGATCGGCCATAGATCCGCACATATGTACGGGCATAATACATTTTGTTTTAGGCGTAATAGCCGCTTCAACTGCTGCTGGGTCTAAAGTAAGTGAGCTATCAATGTCTACTAAAATAGGCACGGCACCCACACTTAAAATGGCTTCAAAACTTGCCACAAAAGTAAAGGCGGGCATAATAACCTCGTCACCTACGCCAACTCCTAAGGAAACCATCGCAGTGGTTAAAGCTGCAGTACCACTAGAGGTTAATTGTGCATATTGAGTGCCAAAACGGCTACAAATAGCCTGTTCTAGCTCTTTTGATTTCCACATACCTTTTCGAGGACCATCAAAACCATAACGCATTAGAATACCGGTCTCTAGGACCTCATTCACTTCTTTTTTTTCTTCTGCTCCAAACATTTCAAAACCTGGCATACCCTTTCGTTTTATTGATAAACAAAGGTAGTTTAAAAAACGAAAATTGGGTGTTTTTCAGTAATTTGCGGCCGTAAAAAAACTACACCGAATTTATGGAATACAGCAAACTAATCGCCGTTTCTGGCCTACCAGGATTATTTGAATTATTGACCAGCAAAAGCGATGGCGCGATAGCTAAATCACTAGAAAATGATGCCACTCAATTCATTAGCTCAAGAGCGCATCAGTTCTCTCATTTAGAGAGTATTGAGGTATTTACGACCCGCGAAAATGTCTTTTTAGCAGAAGTATTTATTGCCATGGGTAAATCTAAGGAAGCCTTACCTAATGAGAAAGAGCCCAAATCGGTAGAAGCCTACTTTAAAAAGACTTATCCGAATATGGACTTTACAAGAGTGTATGCAAGTGATATGAAGAAAATGATAAAATGGTTTGCACAACTGCAAAAGCATAAGGTAGAACCTACCTTGCCTGAGGCGGATGACGAAGAAGAAGAAGCAAAGGCATAGGCCTTTGCTGATGATAGAGTAAAACTATCAGGCCTTTTCTGATAAGAGCAAAAGGCAAAGGCCTTTTGCGATGAAAGAGTAACAGTTCTTTAAATTTACCTCTCCTAACTTATATAAAAAACTTACCTAACCTAGGGTAAGTTTTTTTTTATCCTTAAATTGCAATACCGCCAATGGCTATAAATAGCAATTGCATAAAAAATTACACATGAAAAAAATAGTAGTCATCCTTACGCTTTGTTTATTTTTTATTACACAGGTCTTTTCGCAAAGCAAGGCAGAAAAAAAATGGATTAAGCATCAATTTAAACAATTGTCATTAGATGAGAAGATTGCTCAATTAATGATAATTAGAGCACATAGTAATTGGGATGCTAAAAAATTAGATACCCTAACAGAAATTATAAAAAAATACAATGTAGGTGGTTTATGTTTTTTTCAAGGAGGCCCTGTCAGAGAAGCTATGCAAACCAACTTTTATCAATCTATTGCTAAAACACCACTGCTTATTACCATGGACGCAGAATGGGGCGTGGGTATGCGTTTAGACAGTGTTGAAATGTTTCCAAGACAACTTTCTTTAGGTGCCATTGCCTCTGATAATTTAGTATATCAAATGGGCGTTGCTGTGGCAGCACAATGTAAAAGATTAGGCATACAAGTGAACTATGCACCCGATGTTGATATTAATAATAATCCAAGCAATCCTGTTATTAACGAAAGAAGTTTTGGTCAAAATAAACAAAGAGTCATTCAACATGGGATTGCCTATATGAAAGGCATGCAAGACAATGGCGTAATGGCCACCGCTAAACATTTTCCAGGACACGGAGATGTATCGGTTGATTCTCATGTTGACATTCCTATGATTAACAAAACTATGGAGCAGTTAACAGAAATGGAGTTAGCTCCTTTCAAAGCCTTGATTGATGCAGGTATTGAATCGGTGATGGTAGGGCATTTATCGGTGCCTGCTATTGACAACCGACCTAAATATGCGACTTCTTTATCTTCAAAAGCCATCAATGATTTACTTAAAAAAGATTTAGGCTTTAAAGGTATTACCGTAACAGATGCTTTAGACATGAAAGCGATTAGTAATTATTTTCCTAGAGGAGAAGCGAATGTACAAGCCATACTTGCAGGCAATGATATGCTTTGCTTACCTGGTGATATTGGAGAGTCTATTGAAAGAATAAAATTAGCTATTAAAGAAAAGCGTATTACTAAAAAAGAAATTGACGCAAGGGTTAAAAAAATATTAGCCGCAAAATATAAATATGGCTTAAGTAATTTTCAATCTATTGACACCACAAATATCGTAGCAGATTTAAATAAATCGGTGGCAGCTTTAAAATCACAGATGGCTGCGCAGTCACTTAGTTTTGTAAAACCTACCCCAGAGGCTAGTATGGGTCTTCAAAAAAAGACAGCCTATATTGCCTTGAACCTCGCAAAGCCCAATTTACTTACTCAAGCGCTTAGTAGTCAATATGGTTTTCAAATATTTTATGTCAACGCCAAGGATAGCACTGCACTTGAAACAGTAAAAAAATCTCTACCTAGTTTTGATCAGGTTATGGTGGGATTACATAATTATAATCGCAAGCCGGCTAATCATTTTGAAATACCTGCACCCTTTATTCAATTTTTAAATGAAGCACATCCTGCCAATTGGTTTCATTTAATTTTTGGTAACCCTTATGCAGTAGGAGATTTTAATAAAATTCAAAATATTTTGTTTGCTTACGAAGACAATGCCTTTACACAAGAAGCTGTACTTCATTGGATCGAAGGTAAAATACAAGCTACAGGCGAGCTTCCCGTTACAGTAAGCGAGGACTTACCATTTGGTACAGGTAGTCATCCTTTGGAATCTAGTACAGGTATCATAGCACCTACTGCACCGAATTTATCTTTTATTGACGCAATGGTACAAGAGGCTATTGAAAAAAAAGCCATACCTGGTTGTCAAATATTAGTGGCAAAGAATAATAAAATTATTTTCAATAAGGCCTATGGTTATACTGCAGGTGAAGGTTCTGCACCTGTTAGCTTAGACACTTATTACGATTTAGCTTCATTGACTAAAGTAAGTGCTACTACTGTATCAATTATGAAATTAGTAGAGCAAGGAAAAGTAGATATTAATAAAACCATTGGCGACTATTTACCCTGGGTACAGGGGAATCCTAAAGCATCCATTACTTTAAAGGATTTACTACTGCATCAAGCAGGTCTATACCCTTATATCAAATTTTATGAAGCATTTTTAACCCCAACAGGGGGCTACCTTGATGGGCTCATTACAAAAATACCTGATAATAGTCATCATAAAATGATTACTCCTTCTAAGTATTTATTAGATAACTGGGAAGACAGTATTAAAAATAAAATTTTAATAAGTCCAGTGACCACGCCAGGTAAATATGTATATAGTGACAACGATTTTATATTCTTAGGAATGATAGTGGAACAAGTAACAGGAATGAGTTTACAAGATTATGCAACTCAACAATTTTATGCACCTTTAGAAATGCAGTCTACTGGATTTTTACCTTTAACAAAAACAACTTTACATAATATTGCTGCCTCTGAAGTAGACAACTATTTCCGTCATGAATTAATTCAAGGCGCGGTGCATGATGAAGGCGCCTCTGTCATGGGAGGCATTGCAGGTCATGCAGGTTTATTTAGCAACGCAAGCGATTTAGCTAAATTATATCTCATGCTTTTAAATAAAGGTTCTTGGAATGGAAAAAATTATTTCAATCAAAGTACAGTTGATTTATTCACTGCTTATAATACAGATAATAGTCGTCGTGGTTTAGGATTTGATAAACCCGAAAAAAATAATGCAACTTCTAAAGATCCCTATCCTTGTTTAAGTGCCTCCCCTAGTACTTATGGTCACACAGGTTTTACAGGCACTTGTGTATGGGCCGATCCTGAAAAAGAATTATTATTTATTTTTCTATCCAATAGAGTGTATCCTACTAGAGACAATAAAGCTTTTAGTGAGTTAAATTTAAGAGCTAAAATTCAAGATGCCATTTATGCCTCACTTAATTAAAAACATGTTTAAAAAATGTTTTTTAGGCTTATGTTGGCTAACCATTTATCTGCACGCTTCTTCTCAAACGTCAATAGGGCCGCTGGGACAATGGAGAGAGCATTACAATAATAAAAGTGTACAATATTTAGTAAAAGGCAATAACTTGTACGGCGCAACTACTAATCAAGTATTTGGTATAGATGCGAAAAATGATATTCAATTTTTAGGAAAGTCGAATGGATTACATGAAATAGAAATTGCTTCCATTGCCTGGGACCCCATTCAGTCGCAGTTAATCATTGCTTATAAGAATAGTAATATAGACATAGTTAAAGGAGATGAAATTTTCTCTATTGCCGATATTTATTTATCTAAAGTATACGCGAATAAAAAAATAAATTCCATTCAAATACTTGGACCCTGGGCCTTAGTTTCTACTCATTTTGGAATTGTGGTAGTGGACTTAATCAAATATGAAATAAAAGATACTTGGTTTGCTAATAATAATAGGCAGGCCACTATTACCTATCAAACAATAAGTACTGCCGATAGCCTTTATGCATTGACAGAAGAGGGTTTATTTAGTACTGCTTTAAAAAATTATTATATCAATAGTAACCAGTGGAAAAAAATAAATGGATACACTGGTATTAAAAAATTAAGTACTTATAATAATATCGTATACGCCATTGGTAGTAAAAATATTTATCAATTGCCAAGAATAGATCCTATTTACCAGTCAAGCATTGATTCTATTCGTAACGCATACGCACATAAAGAGGGTTTGTATATAATAAAATCAGATGGAACTAACGGTAGCTTATTGAATCTAAATACTAATAATTCCATTACTAATATTCTTGATAAAACTTTCTTATCCATACCAATTGATTTAGCAATAGATCAAAACAATATTTGGATAGCAGATAGCCTGAATGGATTAATTATAAAAAACACAGAAACAAAGAATATCCTTTTAGGTGGCCCTTCTGAAAAAATAAAAGGTACTGGTTTCGTCAATAGTAATTATTTACTGGCCCCTTTTGGAGCAAATAAAGGGGGCTTTAGCAGCTATAGTGGTGCGGGCTGGAAAAATTATACTAAGTTAAACGGCATTAATTTACCTGCACTTACAGCTGCAGGCATAGACCCTATAGATAATAGTTGGTGGTTTACATCCGCAGCTTCTTTATTGCATTACAATATAGCTTCGAATACTATAGAAACCATTAGCCCTAATACAGTCAATGCAAATTTTACTCAAATACAATTTTCAAAAGATGGTGTTTTTTGGGCTTTACAAGATGGTCAAGGACTTGTTCAAAAGCAAGATAATAAATGGACAAGTATTCCCCTTCCACAAAACTTTCTAAAAAATGGTTTGAAAAATATGGTGGTGAATCATCAAGGGCAAGCCTGGATGCCAGGACCTGCCAATCAAGGGCTATATGTATATCAATCCAATAAATATTTTGGTACTGCAGGTTGGAAACAATTAAATACTTCAAAGTCTTCAGGAAATTTACCTAGCAACAATGTATTAAGTGTTGCCTTAGACAATGCAGGCGCTGTTTGGGTGGGCACGGATAATGGTATTGGTATATTTAATTGTGGAGATATTATTAAAGAAATATGTGATGCCTACCTGCCAACTATAAAAAATACAAATGGATTTGTGGGATTATTACTACAAAGAGAGTCCGTGAATTGCATTGCGGTAGATGGAGCGAATAGAAAATGGGTGGGTACGCAAAATGGAGCCTGGCTTTTAAGTGCGGATGGAACTGCCATCATTGAACATTTCACCAAAAATAATAGCCCCCTTCCTAACGATACTATTTTGCAAATTTTAATTGAACCTCAATATGGAAATGTATTTTTTAATACAACTAGTGAAATGGTAAGTTATAGAGGCTTTGCTACACAAGGAACTACCAACCAAACTGAAATTAAGATATTCCCCAACCCCGTAGCTCCTAATTATAATGGCCCCATTGCCTTTAGAGGGCTTGTTGAAAATGCACTTGTAAAAATTACAGATATTAGTGGAAGCTTAGTATTTGAAACACGCGCTTTAGGTGGCCAGGCCATTTGGAATGGTAAATCTCTTGCGGGTAGTAAAGTGGCCACCGGCATTTACCTCGTATTTGTAAGAGATGATATCGGCAACGAAAAGGCAGTAGGTAAAATAGTCATTACAAAAGGTGAGTAAGATTAATTCGCCGCCATCTCAAAAGTCTTGAAAGATTTAAATTTCCATGTCCCTTGATCTCCTGGCATCACTCGGTACAATATTTGTCTAACTTTATTGGTGGGCGTTTTAATGGTTGTATCTGATTCAAAAATGGGAAACTTTCTAAAAAGCACCCCTTCTAACAACTTATATTCATCCTTACCTCTATAGCCCTTACTTAATTGGATATCATTGGTGATATCTGGAAAATAGATAGGTTCCATCCTTTGATTCTCTATTGACGCAATACTAAAAAGGCTTAATTTATCACTGGCATCCATAACTAAAATGATAATATCAGGAAACCCATCATTGTTTAAATCATCAATTTCAGTAGAAACCACCCTGCCCCTTAATTCTAGACTCGCTTCTCTTACTTCTGATTTAAAACCAATGGGTCTAATATTTAAGGCGTTGCGATCCAAATTTCTATTCATACAAGTAATACGATAACCTACTTTACCCATTTTAACAGTGCTATCATACTTGTTTGCTTTTTGACCAAAACTGGCAATAGAAATTAACAAGAATGCGAAAAATAAATTTTTATACATATTTTATTTATTACTATCCAAAGTTAATAGAATAGTTTTAATTTTCCACTCAAACAATTCACTATGTCTTTTGAAATTCAAATTGCCCCCCTTAGCCATTTTGAACTTGTTCGATTAATAGATACAAGCAGCAATACCGTTATAGAAATAGCCACCAAGGGGGCCTTATTAAATAGCTGGCAGGTAATGGGTCATTCAAAATCACTAGAAATAGTGGGAGGCAATGATTTTTCAAAGGGTTGGGTGAATTTTGAAAATAACGGATTCAGAGGCGGTAAAATGAGCCCCTTTTCTTGCAGACTTGAAAACGGACAGTATACAATAGACAATACCACCTATACCTTAGAAAAGTTTTACCATGATAAACATGCGCTGCATGGAATATTATATGATGCTGTATTTACTATTCAATCAACTGATGCCAATGCAGAAAGTGCAATGATAAACTTAGCATATCATTACAAAGGAACAGATAAGGGTTTTCCTTTTGATTATAGCTTGCTTATCAAATGGCAATTGCATAAAAATAATCTAGTGACAGTGGAAACGATAATCACTAATCTAAGTGAGTCAACCATTCCAATGATGGACGGATGGCATCCTTATTTTCAATTAGATTCAAGTATTAATGATACATCTATTACATTAAAAGCAAAAGGTAAAATTGAATACGATGAAGACTTACTTCCTACAGGAAAATTAAAAGATGAAAATGAATTTACAATTAGTAAAAAAATAGAAGACCTACATTTAGACAATTGCTACTTAGTAGATGCTAGTGAAAATACCTGCCTACTTGAAAATGACCAGTATCAAATAATAGTACAGCCTATTATGAACTACCCCTATTTACAATTGTACACACCTTCAGATAGAAAAAGTATTGCTATTGAAAATTTAAGCGGCATACCCAATTGTTTTAACAATAAAATAGGGCTTCAATTAATGAAGCCCCATCAAAATTTGTTACTGAAAACAAGTTATCAGTTTATTATAAAGCAATTACCGCTGTAATACTTACTTCTATATTTACATTACGTGGCAATGTTTTTACAGCCACTGTTTCACGCGCTGGAAAATTAGCCGTAAAATAACTTCCATACACTTCATTTACTTGCGCAAACAATTGCATATCACTTAAGAAGATGCTAGTTTTCACTACGTGGGCAAAACTTAGTTTCGCTTCTTCTAAAATAGCTTTAATGTTTTCCATTACCTGCCTTGTTTCAGCTTGGATATCGGTTAAAACTAATTCGCCTGTTGCAGGATCAAATGCTACCTGACCACTAGCAAATAAAAATCCGTTAGCAATAACTGCTTGACTATAGGGGCCAATAGGCGCAGGCACTTTACTGGTTTGAATGATTTCTTTTGGCATAATATTGAATTAAGATTGCAATTTCTTGTTTTTCTAGCAATTCCACACCTATTTTTGTAAAACATTTAAAAGAAATTGGCAACCCTATTACATATTGATACAGCTGGCGAAAAGGCCATGGTTGCCATTAGCCAAAATGGGGTCTTATTGGCTATTCAAGAAAACGAGGTATTCCAAACACATGCTTCCTTTTTGCAAGTAGCTATTGAAGCATTAGTGGCCAAAACTGCCTTACCCTTAAATAAGATGGATGCCATTGCAGTGACCATGGGTCCAGGATCTTATACAGGTTTAAGAGTGGGCCTATCTAGTGCCAAAGGCATTGCTTATGCTTTGAATAAACCAATCATTGGTCTGTCCACACTTGCCCTTTTAGCCAATGCAGCATCAAAACTGCCATGGTTTACGGATAAAAAAGAGCCAGTGCAAATATTTGCCATGATAGACGCTAAAAGAATGGAAGTCTTTGGCGCCATTTATGATAGCAAATTAAATACCAGTTTACCAGAGCAGGCTTTAGAAATAAATGCAGACTATCTCTCCCGTTTAATTACGAAGCATCCAACAATTTGTATAGGATCGGCTGCCACCAAGGCCAAGGCATTATTGGAAGACCCCGCAATATTTTTTGCGGAGCAGTCTTATAATATATTGGATAACATTCAGTTAGCAGAAGACGCATTTAAGCGCGACCTATTTGAAGACACTGCCTATAGCAGCCCCTCTTATTTAAAAGAATTTTTCTTTAAAAAATAGACCTCTTATATAATATTTTTAGCTGAAAATTGTGATGAGTGGTTTTAAACCTTTCTTGTAGAAGAAAATCTAAGATGTTAGCAAATATCATACACAAAACACATGTCTTTACCATTTTACATATAAAATATAAATTATATTTTAAATTTTAATTGTAATTTTGTACTAGCATTTAACCCCCAAATAAAAGAATATGAATCAGTCATTACCACAACTACAATTAGCCAATGGCATAAGTCCATTGAAAGTAGATTTATTACATAGCAAAAAAGCCGCTATGATTTTGCGCGCTTTAAATCATAAGCTTCGTCAACAAATTGTAAAATTAATTGACGAACATAAAAAAGTAACTGTTACAGAAATTTATGTAAAGTTAAGATTAGAACAATCTGTGGCTTCACAACATCTAGCTATATTAAGAAGAGCTAGTATTGTAACTACTATTCGTGAAGGAAAATTTATTTATTACGCAGTTGATTATAACCGCTTAGAGCAAATCAATAAATTTGTAGAACAACTTGTTGGATAGTATGCAATTAGCGTTAGCCCAATTTCTTACAATCATTGAAGATGAATCGGTCATCATTATTGATGCAAGGCCTAGCGCAGCATTAATGCTTGGCTATGTTCCTAATGCAATACATATTACACCGCTTACAGCAAAATATGCCATTGCCATGGACATTATTAGAAAAGATAGTCCCCTTGTTTTTATTTTAGACCAGTCCATTGCAGCTGAAACATTGGCTTATTTTACAAAGGCTGAATTCACAGGCATCAAAGGATATTTAGAAGGTGGCTTTGCCACTTGGGCTGCCGATAAAAGATACGATTTAATTATTGACGTAGAAGTAGATGAATTGGCCATGGATATTCCATTTGATGAATACTTAATGGTATTGGATTGTAGAACTGAAGCCGATTTTGATAAAAGTCATATAAAAAATTCCGTCTCTCTGCCCTTAGCCGATATGGGAGACCCTGGCTCTATGTCTGAATTAGACGAACATTTTAATATTTATATACTTACTGAAAATGGAGACAATAGCACACTTGCTGCCAGTCTTTTAAAAAAACAAGGCATACATAATATTAGAATAGTCGTAGGTGGCTGGGAGGCAGTGCAAACCTTGAAAGATAAATTTAGTTTCGAAGTCACTAAAGTAAAGCCTGTTAGTGATGAGGATATTTTACTGAACTAAAAGTTTCTCATGCTGCTTTGCATCGTATTCACACCTCCATCTACGATGAGTCCATAAATAATTAGCAGGTTTGGCTTTAATTTTTTCCTCTAAAGTTTTCACAAACAAAGCAGTGAGTTGTCCGTCCTTGAAATAATTAGGAGAAGTAGTCATGACTTCATATTCAGAATGATAATACCCTCTTTTTACGCGGTAAAAATGAACAAATACTTGAGCTGTATTATTTAAGAGTGCCCCCTTCTCTGGACCTTTTACAAATGGGGTGAGCCTGCCAAAAAAAGGTATCCAATAGGCTGATAAGGGATTGCCCGGATTTTGATCAGCAGCCAAAGCCATTGCATAGGCACCTTGACTGGCATACTTATGAAACTGTGATTTGAAATTAGTAGCAGCAATCATGATGCTACCATAACGCTTCCTTAATTTTAAAATAATTTTATTAAAGTGAGGATTACTCAAAGGCATATATACTGCAATGAAGGGATACTTGCCATATTTAGCTACACCCCAGTTCGCAAATTCCCAATTAAAAAAATGCCCTGCCATAATTTGAACAGACTGACCCGATGCATGCAACTTATTTAGAACTTCTACATTAGAGGTAAATCTTTTATCGAAATTTTTATCAGAAATGGAAATAAGTTTAAAGGTTTCAATGAATGAATCGGCGAATTGCTGATAAAATTCATTGGCAATTATCTGTCTTTCCTTTAATGTTTTTTGAGGAAAGGCAATGGCCAAATTTTGCCTCACTACTTTTACACGATATTTAAAAACATGTTGTAAAAGCAATGCAATAATATCGCTTATAAAATAGAGCAGCCTCCAAGGCAGCAGGGAGATTAAATAAACAAAAATATATATAAGTAAATACATGATTAAAATTAAATAAGAAAACTAGTCAAGCATATTAAACTAAGTCTATCCAAGCATTATGTTCTTTTAAAAGAAGTATGAGTTCATCCACTGCCACAGCACTATCAATATTACGCTTCATGACCTCTTTCCCTTTGTATAAAGTTATCTTACCCACTCCACTACCTACATAACCAAAATCTGCATCAGCCATTTCTCCAGGACCATTGACGATACAACCCATGATAGCAATTTTTAAGCCTTTTAAATGACTGGTCACGGCTCTAATTTTTGCAGTGGTTTCTTGTAATTCAAATAAGGTTCTACCACAGCTTGGGCAGGAAATATATTCTGTTTTAGAAATTCTAGTACGTGTCGCTTGTAAAATGCCAAAAGCGGTTGAATTTAAAAATTGTTCTACTGAATTATTATTATAATAATTTCTACCTGAAACCTTGCCTGAATCGGCGTCTGCTTCATTTTCTATAGAAACTGCTTCAACTTGTTTGCCTTGTAAGCCAATGCAAATGCCATCTCCAAAACCATCTAATAAAAGTGCTCCAGCTTCAGTAGCAAAATGTATTAAATGTTCGTCTGTACTTTGCCAAGCACTATCAGTTACTAAAATTACAGGCGATTGAATTTTTAATTCCATCATGCGCATCATCATTCTTCTAACAGCAGGCATGGCATGTGAAAGCGTACTACTTAAACAAAATACTACGGTTGGGTCCTTCGATATAGAAACTAATTGTTCATCTCTAATTCCATTTTTACTTCCATAACAATCTACTTCTACAAAATTGATGCTTTCACTTTTTTTAGCTGCTTGGAAATAAGTTTTAAAGTTAAATAAGGGTAAATACTTTTGAGTATCTGTAGCAGTCTCCCAAAGTGCAGGCGAAGTGATAACGCGTAATGTGCCAGGCAAATCAAAAGACAATAATTCATTAGGGCTATAAATGAAATCCGCAGCGGCGTCGGTAATAGTCCATTTATCAATAGCCTCATCGTATATATAACCAATCGCATTTAAATGCGCCGGTAAGAGTTCTTTTTTATTTGAATAGTCAGCTATAACAACTGGCACCGACTTAGATCCGATGGTGCTTACTTGAATGGTTTCTCTTCTTTTATATTCGAAGGGACTATAAGGCAGGCTTGTTAAAGGAGGAATCATGTCAACGCCTTTGACTCTATTACCAGGATATCTTTTTACTAAGTCTTTACAAACTGGAATTTCTAATTCTGGATCCTCGGTTAAACTTACTCTAATGGTATCTCCTATGCCATCTTCTAATAATGTGCCAATACCTACTGCACTTTTGATACGACCATCTTCCCCATCGCCCGCTTCCGTAACACCTAAATGCAAAGGATAGCATTCATTGAATTCGTTTTGCATTTGTTGAATGAGTAATCGATAGGCTTGCACCATTACTTGTGGATTACTGGATTTCATACTTAAAATAATCTGATGATAATCCAAGCTTCTTGCAATACGCAAAAATTCCATAGCACTTTCTACCATACCAATGGCGGTGTCTCCATACCTACTCATGATACGATCACTTAAAGAACCATGATTGGTTCCAATACGCATGGCCGTTCCATGTTCTTTACAAATAAGTACTAAGGGACTGAATCTTTCTCGTATACGCTCAATTTCTTCTATGTATTCTTCATCCGTATACTCAATTTGTTCAAATTTTTTCTTGTCCACATAGTTGCCTGGATTCACTCTTACTTTTTCAATAATAGTGGCAGCAATTTCTGCAGCATTGGGTGTGAAATGAATATCGGCAACAATAGGAGTAGTATATCCTTTTTCTTTTAGCGAAGCTTTAATGGCTGCTAAATTTTCTGCCTCTGTTTTACTAGGGGCTGTAATTCTAACTAATTCCGCGCCAGCTTCAATACAACGAATCACTTGTTCCACTGTTTTTTCAGTGTCCATGGTATCGGTCGTGGTCATAGTTTGGACCCTAATAGGATGCCCTCCTCCAATGATGAGGTTACCCACTTTTACTTCGCGCGTAATTAAACGATTATATGACGTAATAGAATTGCAGTACTGTTCCATAATTAACTACCGTAAAGATAATTATTTAATTGAAGTAATGTCTAAAATATTAACGAAGGCCTTGTAAAAAACCTTGCTGTAATAGTATCTTTTTTAATAAGGCTACCGAATTATTACTAGCTACCGCTGTTTTACTCGTTGTATGTAAAATAAAGAAGTAAATATGTGTATTTTCTTCCTCATAGCCTATCACCCAGGTATTATTTGTAGTGGAGTCGGCAGCAGT
>JBILDC010000012.1:0-70122 GCA_044352855.1 Sediminibacterium sp.
AACCAGCATGAATGGTACCTGCGTCTAAGCATATATAATTACTGGAACCTTTTGCAGCCACCATATAGGAAGACAGGTTGGCTTCATCTAGTCCGCCTTTTACACCTAGGGGAATAATGGTAAAGCCCGTTGATGCAGTTTGTGCTTTAGCACTTAAACTTATAGTAAGCGCAAAAATGAAAAATAAAATATTGCGAAAATTCATGATAATTTATTTACTTAATTATTTAGCCCATTAATTAGTCAATCATTTATGAGCCATAAAGTTATCTACTTTATCTAGAAAAGCCTTAAGCGTTGCTAAGTATTCTTCTTTATTATCTTGCATGGTGGCATGACCTGCATTTTTAATCATCTTAAATTCCGAATCTGGAATCATGGTTTGAAAATGTTGAATGGTGCTAGGCCTTGCTTCATCAAACTCACCTGCTACTAATAAGGTAGGCACTTTTATAGTAGAAAGAAAGGCTAAGCGGTCATACTTTAATAAATTCCCAGTGGCTGTGAACTCGCTAGGCCCCCACATAAATTCATATACATTGGAACCTGAAAATAATTTAGCAGTATCGTCCTGCCCTTTTGTTCTTTCAGTTCTTCTTAAAAAGTTTTTATAATAAAGGGTTACTGCATCTTGATAAGCTGGGTTGTCATAGGTTTTATTTTTTTCGTTCACTCTAATGTTTTTTTGAATAGAGTCGGGAAGAGTAGCAATTAGTGTATCTGCGTCCTTGGTCCAGTTTTCTGTGCTAAATAAAGGGCTGCTAAAAATAATTGACTTTATATGCTTAGGGTACTTAATATAATAGTCAATGCCTAGCATAGTGCCCCAAGAGTGGCCGTATAAGTAAAAGTTTTCAAGCTTTAAAGCTGTTCTAATTTGCTCTAGTTGTTCTACATAATTTTCAATAGTCATTAAAGAGGTATCGGTTATTCTTGTAGACCTGCCGCAACCTAGTTGATCAATAAATATTATAGGGCGGTCATTGCTTAATTCTTTTAAATTTTCTAAGCCATAACTAGAAGAGCCAGGCCCTCCGTGTAGTAAAAGAAGTGCAGGTTTATTGCCAGTACCATTAATACGGTACCAAACCTTACCGCCTTTAACATCTATAAAACCTTCCTTTGGACTACTGGTGCTAGAAGTACAGCTTATTAAAAGGCTATAAAATAATGTTAAGATTAAAAAGGGCAAATAGTTTCTAATTTTCATGGCGAAGATTTTTTATTTTACTTTTAGCAAGTATCAAGATGGAAGATACAAATTAAGACCAACTTATGCCTAGCCTACTATAGATTATAATTTATTTATTAGCTTATTTAAGCTATGACTATTATCATAGAATTGTGTAAATAATTGATAATTATATTTTTAAACTTTAAATAAAAGTAAAATGAATGAACATAGCTCAATTATTAATGTCAATGCCTCCACAAGAATACGATTAAGCAGTTTATTGAATTATCTTCGTTAAAATATTCCCCAATGCTTAAAACTAAATTTCGATCCATTTGCGCTATATCTACTGGCTTAGATGTATTAGGCGATAAGTGGTCACTTATCATTATTAGAAATATGCTTTTTTTAAAAAAGTGTACCTATAAAGAATTAATGGATAATCGTGAAAAAATTGCTACTAGGGTTTTAGCCGATCGTTTAAAAAAATTAGTATTGGATGGCTTGATTGAAAAGAACAATCATCCTACTAATAAAAAAGTTTTTATATATACATTAACCGAAAAGGGTATAAGTACTATTCCTTTAATTGTAGAATTAATGAAATTTTCAATGCAACATTATCCTAACCAGGTTAAGGGTAAAACGGTAGATAAAAATAGGGTTTCTTATAAGTTAACCCATGCTAGTTCGGAGCAGGCCTTTATTAAAGATGCCAAAAAGGAGTACTTAAAGTACAAGAAAACCTTACCTGCTTAATTTTCTTTTTTACAGCGCTATTTATTGTTATTTAGCGCTATTGAGTTTAGGCCCCATAGGAAGAGTATAACCCAAACTCAAAATAAATTCCATTGTTCCAAAGCCTTGTTTGGCATTTCCTTTATATACATCTAAGTTATAATAATAAGCGTAGTCTAATTTACCTGCAAACTCAAGGTATAACTTTTTATAAAAGATGCTTCTCAATGCATATTCAAGTCCAGTATTCCAACCACCGAACTGAAATCCCATATCATTTTTTTGACCAAACAATTTATTTTCTACATGTGGAATTAAGGGACCAATTCCAGCTTTCGCTAAACCATCTATTGCTATAATATCATTGGATATTTTTTTGAATCGTTTTCTTTTTACAATATTAAAAAGTAAAAAATTTGCGCCGTTGTTTAAGTAATAATAGTTTTCAGCAGTCCCTTGTCCGGACTTAGTAAAAATAAAACTAGAGTCTACCTTCGCACCATTAAAAGTACCAGTCATACGAATTATTTGATTGTCTTTGAATAAGGCCTTGGTATGGTCGAAATTTATTTCAAAGGCTAGGTCTTTGTTTTTATCAAAGAAATATCCAAAACGATAATTGTATTGTGGAATACTTAATGCTTTCTTGAATATACCTTTATCCCATCCTGGGTTATCTACCAGCATAGTATTTTTAAAAGTAAAATTATTTTTTAGTTCAGGTTGATTAATAGTTACGTTGGAGAGCGTATAATATTCTTTATTATATCCCCAAGAAATGTAGAATTCTCCTTTTCTTTCTTTTTTTTGAGCGCTGCTTGTATGAACAATAATAACAGATAATAATAGCAATAGGGGTTTTTGCATAATTTATGGCTGGTTGGCTAGTTTTTGTAAAGCTAGGGCTTTGAAACTGTAAAACTATGTTCTCTATCAATTGTGGTTTCTATTATTTCACCTTCATTTATTTTAACTCCACCGCCTTTGTTTAACCTTAAAGTGACTGTGAGTAAGCCTGCAAATATTTTCGTTCATAATTCCTCAACAGGAATGTGACATATGTAGAATTATATTTATATTACATCTCATAGAAATATTTCTTAGAATTCAATTTATATAATAATCAAAAACTTATAGCAAATGACTAACCATTTTGAAATGCTTAATAGCTTCATTACAAGACATGTTGAAATGTCTGAAGCTGAATTAACGGCATTTAATCAAAAATGTAAGATAGTTGAATTTTCAAAAGGGGATATAATTATGAAAGCGGGTGAAGCACATCAGTACTTATATTTTATCACCAAGGGTATTGTTAAAAATTATATTGAAACCGATTTCGGAGAGACTAAAATTTATAATTTCAGAACAGAAGGTATGCAAATAACAGGTTATGCTGCCTATAACTATAAAGATAACCTAAAGGCGCTTGTGAGTGTTCAGTGTATTGAAGATTGTATAATGGTACAAATACCTTTCTCAGTTATTAAATTTGTAATAGAGAATATAAAATCTGGGGAGCGCTTGGGAAGAGGTATGGCAGAAGGGCATGTAGTTGAAATGCTTAATTATATTATTAACAGAGATTCAAAGTCTATCATTGAAAGATATGATCTTTTAGAACTAGAATATCCAAATATTCATCAACGTGTACCTCAACGTTTAATTGCCTCTTACTTAGGTATTACACCAGTTCATTTGTCAAATTTAAAAAAGAGTAGAAAAATTTCTACAGAATAATGAAATTAAATAGTTTAAAATTAATTTTTAAACATTATTCTTTTTCGAAAAATTTCTATATCATTAAACTAAATAATAATTTTTCTGTTTAGTAGAATAATTACTAAAAAATTCATTTACTTTATAAAATTAATTTAAAATGAATTCTAAGTAATCTAAAAAATTAAAGTAATATGCCTACGCATTTTGAAATGTTTAATAAATTTATTACTAAACATGTAGAGTTTACAGAAGATGAATTAGTTGCCTTTAATAAAAAATGTAGTCAAGTAAATTTTTCTAAAGGAGAGTTAATAATGAAGTATGGCGAAGTTCAAAATAGCCTATATTTTATTACAAAGGGCATTATTAGAAATTATGTTGAAAATAATAAAGGTGAAATAAAAATTTACAATTTCAGGTCTGAAAACATGACCGTTACTGGCTATGCGCCATATAATTATGAAGATAATTTAAAGGCATTAGTCAATGTAGAGTGTCTAGAAGACTGCACGCTAATACAAGTTCCATTTGATGCTATTAATTACGTAGTGAATACTATGAAATTAGGAGACCGCTTGGGTAGGTATATGGCCGAAGGCCATGTTGTAGAAATGCTACATTATGTATTACAAAGAGATACAAAGACAATCATTGAAAGATTAGATAGCATAGATAAAAGTTTTCCTAATATACACCAACGGGTTCCGCAATATATGATTGCTTCATACTTAGGTATAACGCCTGTTCACTTGTCTAATTTGAAAAAGAGAAGGAAGACTATAGAAGAGTAGTTTAATCTTTTATCGCAGTTTCATTTAATTTTATTACACAAATTATTATTTTAAATAATAGTGTTAAAATATTTTAATACTATATTTAGAAAAATTTCTAGTTATTAATTATTTTGATAATTCTATTAAAATATTTTAACGTTTTCGACTAATGCTAAAACGTTAAAGTATTTTAACGTCGAATAATATCTAGAGTATTTTCTTTGTGCCTTAAACTATTACAAAGAAAATATAATGGGCACAGTAAATACATTATCATATAGGTTTTTAAGCATTTTTATACTTGCTATTTTTTTAGGTAGTGCAGTAAATGCGCAAACTTTAACCAAGAAGCAGCAGGATAGTGCCTTCTTACTTCATCCAGGACAGGAGCGCATTCGAAAAATTAAAAAATCATTAGCTAAAACCTTTGTGAATTTTAGAGGCAATGATCTTTCATTGTATGGGTCATTGAATTTATCTAAGCAGAACATTAACGATAATGGCATAACAGCCCCCATTAATTATTTATATAATAGTCTTAATAGCAATAGTTATGAAGCTGGCTTTAGTGGTGGTTTTAGAATTGATGGTATTTACAATGAAAAACACCGCTATTCATTCAATTTTGGTATTAATAGAATTGCAACAGGTAATAATTATAAGAACTTACATAAGTTAACTCCCTTTATTGATGAATTTACTCATTTTAAAGCAGACAATGTATTTACGACTTTCAATATAGCCGCGCATTATAAAAAATTACTACCTATTGGGGATACGAACAAGTATAAGTTCTATGCTATAATAGGCCCCAGCTTTGATTATAAAATTTCAAGCATTAGTGAAGAGAATTTAATTAATGGTGCTGGCAATAGAGCTATTATCAATGGAGATTTTGGAGCAGAGTTTGATAATAAGGGCTATTATATTTTATTCGCTCATTATAAATATGGTGTGAATATTAAAAGCTCATCAGTACCCATTCAATTAAACCGTTTTGAAATAGGAATGAGCATTAAAACCAAGGATTTATTCTAAAATCTTTAATACAATAAGTACATCAATACTAATAGCCAATGAAACAAATTTATACCCTACTCATAGCAATAAGTGCATTCACCCTGTTTTCATGCAGTAAAGAAACATCTACCACACAGGTTAATGTCATGAATAATTTACTTACCAATAAAAATTGGTACTTAGATTATAGTATTACAGAAGCCACAAATTCAAGTACACCAGTGGTAGTGAAATCATATGTAGGTCAATCCACCTACTTTATAACTTATTTAAAAAATGGCGACACCAAGGACTCCGATGGTATCACGGGTACTTATACCGTTGAACTTATCAATGGCCAATCTCAAATACATAAGCAACTAAAAACAGGAAATGGTAACCCCTTTGAAGTTATTTATAATATTATTTCAGTAGGGGAGTCTAATATGGTTTTATCTAAAGTAGTATCGGGACCAAATACTAAATTATATTTTACTACCAAATAAATAATTAAACAATTAGAGAAAAATGAAAAGAATTATTAAATATATCATACTACCTCTGAGTATTTTATTATTTGTGGTAGCCTTCCCCCAAAGCTTAAAAGCGCAGCAAATTACTGGGACTTTTATTATGAGCAGTGTAGGTGGTATACAAAATGCTTCCAACAACAGCATGGCAATTGCTTTTAATAGTAGCGCCACTTGTTTGAATGTACAAAACGGAACAGCTGTTTTAACTGGCGACAGAGGAACGGGCAACTTTGCTATTAACTGCGAGGTGAATGCTGTTTTTAATAGTTTAGGTATTAAGCTTTATCCTAATCCAGTGGGAGTCAATACCAAGGTTAAGTTTATGAATGCACCTCCTTTAAACGATCAATTTTCAATCACAATTTGGAACGCTGAAGGCATTCAAGTGGGAACTATAAAAGCTACAGGATTTGAAATATTTCAAGGCAAACAGCTTGATTTTGCTTCATTGTCTGTAGGTAGTTATGTGATTCAAATAGAATCAGAAAAATATATAGATGCTATAAAATTTATCAAGGCTAATTAATAATTAAAATTTACAATTCATCCATTTCAATATGAAGACTCAAAAGATTACTATTATAAAAAAAATTCTAATTGTAGCTCTGCTAAGTATATGTACTAGTCAGTCCTTTGCCCAAAGCAGTAATGGAATATTTTTCCAAGCCGTGGCTAGAGATAATTTTTCTAATCCAGCCAAGGATAGAAATATCTACGTTCAGTCAACCATTATACAAAACACCACAACGGGTACTAAAGTATTAATAGAGATACATAAGTCTAGTACCGACGCCATGGGCGTTTTTAATATTACTATTGGTAATGGACAAAGAACCGGCGGTGCTGCTACCAGTATTGCTGCCATTGATTGGTCTAAGGGCCCTTTTTATTTAAATTTAAAAATTGCCATTACGCCATTTAGTGCTAGTGATAGTTGGGACTACTCTAAAGAATTAGTAGACATGGGTACTACAAGTTTTGGTGCTGTGCCATTTGCATTTTATTCAGCAAGTTCTGCTAAAATAGATGATAAGTTAAATGCTAACGATACTACTAAGATGTTGGCAGTATACGCCAAGGCCATGTCGGTAAAAACATTAGAAACATCTTTAGCCACTAAGTTAACTGCAGCCGATACACTTACAATGTTAGCGCCCTATGCAAAGGCTGCTTACACCATTGATTCAAATTTCTTTAGAACACAACTAGCTACCAAATTATCTATAGCAGATAGTGCTAAGTACGTAACTACAACACAGTTAGCGAGCTATAATTTTTCAAGTGGAGGAGGCGGAGTCACTGTGGATACCTCAAATTTGTCAAATAGAATTAATCTAAAAGCGAATGCTACTGAATTAACTAGTTTGACTTCATCTTTAGGGAATAAAATAAACATTGCTGACAGTACCACAAAATATGTTACTCCTACACAGCTTTCAAGATATAACTTTTCAAGTGGAGGAACTACTATTACTATTGATACCACAAGTTTGTCTAATAGAATTAACCTAAAGGCAAATGTTTTAGATATGAATTCGGCAATAGCTTCCGAAGCTGCCGTTGCAAGAACTGCTGAATTAGCACTTTCAAATAATATTGCTTCTAATACAACCAACATAGCAACTAACACAACAGCTATTGGCAGTTTGAATACATCTGTAGCTTCTAATACTTCTAATATAGCTACAAATAATTCTGCTATAGCTGCAGAAGCGACAACAGCTAGAGCTGCTGAATTAACGCTTACAAATAATCTAGCTTCAAGCACAGCTAGTATAACTGCAAACACTTCTAGCATAAATAGTTTAAATACCAATATTGCTTCAAATACTATAAGTATCACTTCATTAAGCTCCTTCGTTTTAGGACAAGTTGCAACTTCTAGTTCTTCAGAATTAACAATTACTAATAATTTAAGTGCTAATACTGCTGCGATTAATTCTTTAAATACCAATGTTGAAAGTAATACTAAAAGTATAACTGCAAATACAAATGCAATCGCATCTGAAGCAACAACTGCAAGAGCTGCTGAATTAACGCTTACAAACAATGTAGCATCAAATACCTCAAGTATTACATCTAATACAACTTCTATTAATAATCTAAATACGAATGTAGTATCAAATATTTCAAGTATTAACTCATTAAATACAACAATTGCTGCTGCTACAAATAGCAATACTGCAAACACTATTGTAAAAAGAGATGCTAGTGGTAATTTCTCAGCTGGAACAATAAATGCAAGTACTATTAATACACCTATCTATGCATCTACACCACAAGCATTAACAGATGGTGCAATCATTAGTTGGAATCCAGCAAATGGATTAAATGCAAGTGTAACCTTAGCTGGAAATAGAACTTTAAGTTTTACTTCTACTCCTGTAGCAGGTTCTTATGGTACCTTAGTAGTAACGCAAGATGCTACAGGTGGTAGAACAATTACATTACCATCAACTACCAATAAAGTATTGGGTTCTACATCAGGCACAACCATTGCATTATCTACAACAGCAAATGCTAATGACATTTTAAATTTTTATTACGACGGAACAAACTGTTATTGGAATATAGGACAAGGATATGGTAGTGCAGCAACAGCGCCATTAACTTTAACTACAACAGGTACGGGTGCTGCTACTTTATCAGGCACTACTTTAAATATTCCATCTGTTTCATCTACTGTAAATGCAGGAAGTATATCTGGAACAATTGCTGTGGCTAATGGAGGAACAGGTGCAAGTACGCAACAAGCATCTATTAATGCTTTGACGGGAACACAATCTTCAGGTAAATACTTAAGAAGTGATGGAACCAATGCAACATTAACTTCTATTCAAGCTGCAGACATTCCAACATTAAATCAAAATACAACTGGTAATGCTGCAACAGCTACGCTTGCTACTAATGCTACAACAGCCGGAAATATAACAGCAACTAGTAATGGAACATTAATTTCTTTATCAAGTTTAAATACGGTTGGAACTATCACAAGTGGAACAATAAGTGTTACAACTGATATTAAAACAAGTGGCATATTAACGGCAGGAACAGTTACCTATCCAAAAATACATGGAACAAGTGGTCAAGTATTAAGTACAACGGGCAGTGGAACTTTAACCTGGACAACTACAGCTGCGCAAGGTGTACCTTATTCAGGTGCAACAGGAGCAGTGAATTTAGGAGGCTATGATTTAACTGTGAATGGGGTAACGGTGGGTCGAGGTAACTTGAAAATGACCAATAACTATGCATTTGGGTACGCAGTTCTTTCTGCGAATACAACTGGTAATTATAACAATGCATTTGGTCATCAAGCACTTACCGCGAATACTACTGGTACAGAAAATAATGCATTTGGTGAATATGTATTGCCCAAAAATATAGGAGGAAGTCAAAATACTGCTGTGGGATCAAATGCTTTAAAAGAAAATACTACAGGAAACGGTAATACAGGATATGGCCGTCAGGCTTTAATTGCTAATACGACTGGTTCATATAACACGGCTATTGGTCATCAGGCTGATGTTGCTTCCAATAACTTAACGAATGCGACAGCTATCGGAAATGGTGCAAGTGTGAGTACAAGTAACACTATACAATTAGGTAATACAAGTGTAACCAATGTAAAAACAAGTGGAACAATAACTGCCAAAGATGTAACCTATCCAAATGCTCATAATGCAACTGCTGGACAGGTGCTTACAATTAATGCTACTGGAACAGCAAGCTGGGCAACGCCTTCGAGCGGCGGGACAGGTTCTGGACATTATGTTGGGGAAGTATATGGGGGTGGAATAGTTTTTTATGTAACCACTGGGGGTTATCATGGGTTGATTGCATCTTCAACTGATATCATGACAAGTCCTATTACAGCTATTGATAGGGCGACTAGCCCTGATTATCATGGATATACCACCAATGGTGAGAATTTGTATATAGATTGGGAAGCACCAACATTTAGTCAATTAAAACTTCTCCGTGCTGCTAGAAATACACCTGGATTAAATTTGAATTTAAGTAGTAATGTATCTTATATAAGTACAACAACCGATTCTGGGGATACATTTAAATTTACGTGTTTAAGGTTTGTAGATAACGTTATTGAGTATCCTAATGGAAACTGGACTAATGATGGAAGGCTTGTTTTACGATCAATTCGTACTTTCTAAAAATAAGTATGAAAAACCTGCTCACAATATTATTTCTTCTAGTAACATTTATTTCTAATGCGCAACGCACTATGTTTGGTGGGCAGAATAATTACGTGGCGCTGGTGGATCCTACTGTAGTAACTACCGGATCTAACCCTGTTACAAATGGGTTGATTTTATATTTAAATGCAAGCTCATATAGTGGTTCTGGAAATACTTGGTCGGATTTAAGTACACAAAATAACAATGCATCGCTGACGGGTAACCCAACATTTTCTTCTAGCCCAAAAAGCTTTACACTTTCCAGTAATAAATATGCCTTAACCTCAAATTTAATTAGTTCATTTTCGTCAGCAACATTTATTGCTTGGGTGAATCCATCTCAGACACAGGTAAACTATACTGGCGTAATATTTAGTAGGGGTCCAAATGCTGGGGCAACAGCGCCAGCAACAGGTATGAACTTTTTTAGCAATAATTCAGTTGGTTATTCCTGGAATGATAATGGAAATACATGGAGCTGGGATTCAAGACTTCAAGTACCCTTAAATGCTTGGTCTATGATTGTTGTTAGCATTAATTCATCAAGCGCAACTGCCTATCTATTGAATGCTAGTGGAATCGTATCGTCAATTAATTCAGTTTCCCATCCCACTGTATCTGGATTAAAATTTTATGTAGGTACTGATCCTTTAGATTTTAACACAAGGGCCATGGTTGGTAAAATAGCAACAGCGATGGTATATAGTACTGCATTGTCGCTGGAAGATATTACTTCAATATATAACGCACAAAAAGCTTCATTTGGTTTATAAAATATATAAATGAAAAAACTCTTTACCATACTATTTCTTCTTTCTGCATTTATTTCAAATGCGCAGCGTACTATGTTTGGTGGGCAGAATAATTATGTTGCACCGGTGGTTGTTGCTCCACCCGCTTTAGTAACGGCTGGCCTAGTCTTGAATTTAGATGCAGGCAATGCTTCAAGTTATAATGGCACTGGAACTACTTGGTTGGATTTATCTGACAAACGAAACAATGGTACTCTAGTAAATACAATTACACATAATACTGCTAATCCTGGTTATTTGATATTTAATGCGAATGGGAATGGTATTGCACAAGGAGGAATGAATCCCTATGTGAGTTTGCCTCAATCAACTGATTTTGATTTTGGAACGGGAGATTTTACTTTAGAAATGTGGGCCTACACAACAACTGCAAATGCTCATCCCGATTTTATTACTATTAATGCAAATGCATCCACGTACGCAGCAATACGAATAGAATATTGGAATAACAACTTAATTGTTTTCCATTCCTATGATGGCAATAGTCATGTAACTGGAGCTAGTGTTCCATTTACTTTGAATTCATGGCAGCAAATTGTGGTATCCAGAATATCTGGGTCAGTTAAACTATATCTAAATAGCGATATAAAATCGACTTATTCATTACCGGGTTCTTTATTAGCGCAACAAGAAACACGTATAGGTGATTTAAGAGGTTCACTAGGCTATTATAGCTTTTCAGGAAATATCTCTATTGTTAAGATGTTTAAAAATAAGGGGTTGACTGATACGGAGGTGACAAATCATTTTAATCTTACCAAATCACGTTTCGGTTTATAAACTGTAAAAATATTTTTATGAAAAAATACATCACACCTATTATTATAATATTCTCTCTTGCTGCCTGCATTCCTCCGGGAAAGCTTAATGAGTCATTAGATGCTAATACTTTACTTACTAAAAAGTACGATACATTAAATAATAAATTAAATGATACTGTGGCTAGTTTTAGTGCAAGCCTAAGTAATTTAAAAAGCAGTATTAATAATTTAAAAGATAGTGTAAGCTATTACCGTGGTTTAGTATCAACCACTCCTGCACAAACGCAGGGAGATATTTTTTTAAATCAAATGCTTGGCTATTCTTTATTAAGTAAGTCGGAATTGGCTAACATTAAAGCCGCTAATACATCAAATAATGCAAACAATGCTTGGCTAGAAAGCTTCAAAGCCGACGTAAAGAAATATGCAGTAGCTGATGTCGATATTAAATTAAATAAAGGTTTTGTATTTGTAGATATTCCATCTAATATCATGTTTGCTAGTGGAAGTGCTTCACTCAATAAAAAATCAATTCAAATGTTAGGCGAAATTGCAAAATTATTAAATACACAACCTTCAATGAATTTTTTAATTGAAGGCCATACCGATAATAAAACCTTTAAAGCTAATAAGACGAATGATAACTGGACGCTTAGTGTAAACCGAGCAGCAGCAGTAGCAAAAGTTTTACAAACTAAATACAAGATTGATCCAAAAAGAATGATTGCTGCAGGAAGAAGTGAGTATTTGCCTATGGGTGACAATAATACAAAAGCGGGTCGTTCAAACAACCGTCGTATACGTATTGTGTTAATGCCTTCGATGAAACAAATAATGAATTTGAATAATTAATAAATTATAAAAATGGAAATTACAATGAGTATTGATCCCATAAAATTATCTAGCAGAGAAACTGAAGTTTGTAATTTATTATTAACTGGTAGCAGTACAAATAAAATTGCAGAGTTATTAAATATAAAGTGCAATACTGTATCTACTATAAAGAAATCTATTTTTTATAAAACAAAGACTAATAACTTAATTGAATTGTATGAGGTGTATAAACAAGTTTAGTATAATTATACTGGCTACATTTTTATTTCCCTCTACAACAAATGCTCAATCACTTAGCCCATTTACTTTTAATAATGGTGGGGGGTATAGTAATACTTTGGACTGGAGTGTAGGAGAATCTGTATCTATTGCTCATTTTACTAGTTTTGGATATTCTTTAAATACAGGTGTATTACAACCTAGCACCACTATTACAACATCAATTGAAGAATATGGCCCTGTGGTATTTGGCAATCAAATTATAATGGGCCCCAACCCCACTAGCAAACTACTTCATATTAAAGCAAGCTTTAATGAACTGGGAGAAATTTCATTTCAAATGTTTAATAGTAAATCAAACAATGTTTTAAACTATAATGGCGGAACCATTTTTAGTAGATACGAAAAAGACCTTTACTTAGAAAATTTACCCTCTGGAGCCTACTATATGAGAGTCAATTTCAAACCTAGTACTGGAAATACTAAAACGGGTATTTATAAAATTATTAAACTATAAATAATTCTTAAATAATGTCAAATACATTATTATAAACATTTTATGAAAAAGTATAAGTTATTAATTAAATATTTATGTATGCTATTATTTGTATTATATATAAATAATGCAAATGCGCAAACTGGTTTAAATTTTCAGGGTGTAGCAAGAACAAGTAATAATGTAATTATTGTCTCTCAAGACATTAGTTTAAAATTAAGTATTCTTCAAGGAAGTGCAACGGGTATACCAGAATATATAGAAGTTAGAAAAGTAAAAACCAATGCACAGGGTTTATTTACTGCCGTTATAGGCGATTCAGAAACAACAATTACTTTAGGCAACTTTGCAGATATTGATTGGAAGCTTAGTCCTAAGTTTTTGAAAATTGAAATTGACCCTTTTGCTGGAAATAATTTTATTAGTATGGGTACCACACAGTTTCAATACGTTGCTTATGCAAAGTTTGCGAACAGTGTGAACGCTGAAAATATATCAGGTGTTGTTCCAGTAGCCCGGGGGGGCACTGGGGCAAGCAGCCTTTCAATACTTAAATCTAATTTGTCTTTAGATAAAGTAAACAATACAGCAGATACGCTTAAGCCTATTAGTAAATTAATACAATCGGCTTTAGATCTTAAATTAAATATAGTGGATAGCACTAAGGCCTATGTTACACCCACGCAGTTGGCAAGCTATAATTTTTCAAGTGGGGTTGCCACTATTGATACCACAGGTTTATCCAACAGAATTAATTTTAAACTAAATATTTCCGATACTGCTCTATTATTAAGAAAGGCCGATACATCTACATTATCGAACCGTATTAATTTAAAATTAAACATTACAGATACATCTACATTATCGAACCGTATTAATTTAAAACTGAATACTTACGACACTTCTACTTTATCAAATAGAATTAATTTAAAATTAAATACTACAGATACTTCTAGTTTACTCAGAAAATCTCAAGTGGGAGCTAATAATGGTGCTGCTAGCTTGGATGCAACAGGGAAAGTGCCTTCCGTTCAAATTCCTGCTATTTCATTTTCATCGGTAGATGTAGTAAATAGTATGGAAAAGATGTTAAGTTTCACAACTGGAACTAACAAAGCAACCGACAGATTAGTAGGAAGTATTGTTGTTAGATTAGATTCAAGTAAAAACTTTGTTTTATCAAATTTACCTGCGAGTAATAGAGCCAATTGGATTGAACTAGTCAACCCTGACGCGCCAGTACAAACCGTTAATGGATTAACAGGCTCTGTCGATTTAAGAAAAGCAAACATATCGGACTTAATCTATATAGACAATACTAGTGATAAGGATAAGCCGGTTTCAGACGCTACAAAAGATTCATTAAGAACGAAATTATATATAACGGACACTTCGCTTTTATTAAAAAAATCTGATACTGCTTTCTTATTACAAAAAGTCGACACAGCAGCTATTTTAGCTATGTATGCAAAGAAATTTACGAAAGACGTAGTGGTTAATTTTGGAGGTGGTAGTTTAGGGAAATACGCAAATGGCACTACCATACCTGCAAAAGGAAAAACCTTAGATGAATTTCTTACAGATTTAGTTTCAAATTCAATTCCCCCAACATTTTATCTTCCATCTGTTTCTATAGGAGCAAACCCTGGGTTCGGGAATTATGAAATTGGCTATGTACCAGGCTTAGTTACTTTAAATAATACCTATACTGCAAATAATGGTGGTGCTGTGATCTCGGCTTTATATTATAAAGATGCATCGTCAACACCATTGACTGGGGGGAACTCAATTACACTTGATACCTTAAAAACAACAGTAAGTTTTAAAGTAGTAGTGAATTATGCCAAGGGAACTGGAACAAAACCCGATAATTTAGGCACCCAATTCCCAAATACTATAAACGCTGGATCTATCTCTGCAACCAATAACTTTACTCCTTATTCAAAAAGATATTGGGGTGGAATTACTTCACCGTTTCTTGAAAATCAAACCTATAAAATCGAAGACTTTAATCCAAGTTCTGATCAAAATGGAAGTAATAAAGGATTTAGTTTCAACTTCACTCCAAACGGTCGTCAATATATTTTTGTTGCATATCTCGCTTCTAATGCTGCAGATATAACTAAAGTAACCTGGGGTTCTTTAGACTATACTTTTACTAAATCCCTTGTTTGGTTTGAAAACGCAAGAGGGTATAAACAACTTTACAAAGTATTCACATCGACAGAAACTTATGATGCTGGAATTACAGGGATAAGTACTCAATAAAAAATTACATGAAATATTTAATCATTTTATTTACAGTGATTGCATTTTTTAATTTAAATGCAAATGCGCAAGTTAAGTTAGGATCCTATGCTGTAAGAAACAGCCCAGGAGATTTATATCCAACCCATTTAGATAGCTTGGGACAAGGTGGTTTTATGAGTTTACAAACTATAGCAAATAGAAATGCCATTTTGAGTAGACAAAGAAAAGTGGGGATGATGGTGTATGTGCAAGCTAATGATTCATTGTACAAATTAGCTACAGCAGATTTAAGTAATAATGGTTGGGTAGCTATGGGATTATTAACCCAACAAAAATTAAGCGACTCTTTGAATACAAGGCTAAAAGGAACAGACACTTTAAGCTTATCAAGTAGAATAGACTCAAAGGCAAATGTGGGTAATATTACGGATGTTAATAATGAGTTGGTTCTAAAATTAAACATCATTGATACTGCTTTTTTATTGCAAAAAGCAGATACGGCTTTTTTATTACAAAAAAAAGATACGGCTAGTTTATCAAATAGAATAGATTTAAAAGCCAATACAACCACACTTAATAATATAAATACGGCTATTAGCAATAAACTTATTGCAGATACTGCCTATTTATTGCAAAAGGCAGATACGGCTTTTTTATTGCAGAAAAAAGATACGGCTTTTTTATTACAGAAAAACGATACGGCTAATTTATCCAATAGAATAGATTTAAAAGCTAATACAACGACACTTAATAATATAAATACTGCTATAAACAATAAACTTATTGCAGACACTACCTATTTATTGCAGAAAAAAGATACGGCTAGTTTATCTAATAGAATCAATTTAAAAGCCAATACAATAGATGTAAATAATTTATATACATCTATAAGCAATAAACTTATTACAGATACAACCTATTTATTACAAAAAAAAGATACAGCTAGTTTATCCAATAGAATTAATCTAAAACTAGATGCAAATAAATCTGGAGTAGCGAACGGGGTTGCAAGTCTAAATGCATTAGGTAAAATACCTACAGATCAAATACCTGCTATTTCATTTTCTTCGGTAAGAATAGTAAATACTGAAGCTGAAATGTTAGGATTGAATTCGGCAGTGGTAGGAAGTGTTGCAGTTAGAACCGATGTGAATAAAAGTTTTATATTGGCTGTAAGTGATCCTACTATTTTGACCAATTGGACCATGCTTTTAACGCCAGCCCCGCCAGTACAATCAGTGAATGGATATAGCGGAAATGTTTCCTTAACCAAAGCCGATATTGGTTTAGGTAATGTAGATAATTACAGTTCGGAAGATTTGCCAGTTTCACTTGCTTCAAGAAATGAATTAGCATTAAAATTAAAAATCACAGACACTTCTTATTTATTTAAAAAAACAGACACTTCTTTTCTTTTACAAAAAAAGGATACTACAATTTTATCGAATAGAATTAATTTAAAATTGACTACCACAGATACCTCCTTCTTATTAAAGAAAACAGACACTTCATATTTATTAAAGAAAACAGACAGTTCTTTTCTTTTACAAAAAAAGGATACTACAAGTTTATCCAATAGGATTAATAAAAAATTAAATATAACTGACACTTCGTTCTTATTAAAGAAGACAGATACTTCCTTCTTATTAAAGAAAACTGATACATCATTTTTATTAAAGAAATCAGATACCACCTATTTATTACAAAAAGTAGATACTACAGCTATATTGTCGATGTATGCAAAAAAATTCACCAAAGATGTGGTCGTTAATTTTGGTGGTGGTAGTTTTGGTAAATATGCAAATGGGGAAACCGTACCTGCAAAAGGAAAAACTTTAGATGAATTTTTGTACGATGTACTAACTAAATCAGTTCCTCCAAACTATGTTGCACCTAGAGTTTCAATAGGTGCTAGTCCAGCATTTGGTGCTTATGAAATTGGGTACAATCCTGGATTGGTTTCCTTATCCAATAGTTATACAAAAAATGATGGTGGTAATGTGACTTTGACTATATATAATAAAGGTGGAGCCTCTTTGGGAACTGGCGTGAATACCAATACACCAGGTACAATAACAAGTACTGTTAGTTATAATGTTACAGTTAATTATGGTGCTGGAAATGTGAAAACCGACAATTTAGGCAATCCATATCCTACTGGTCAAATCACTGCTGGATCTACTTCTTCTGCTTCAGGTGCCTATACGACTTATTCAAAAAGATATTATGGTGGCACAAGTGTCGCATTCACTGAGTCAAATACTTATAATTATGCTTCATTAAGTCAAGCACTAGGTTCAGATCCAGATGGACATATTAATTCTAAGACTGTAAGTCTTACGCCAACAGGTACCCAAAATGTATTTTTTGCTTATCCCGCAGGTTTATCTGATCTCAGTTCTATTTTATACAATGGGAATGAATCTATTGATTCATTTACTAAATCAATAATATTAATAACAAATGCGCAAGGTTATACACAATCCTATAAAGTGTATGTGTCTAAAGAAGTGTATAGCTCAACGTTAAATAATCTTAACATTAAATAAATATTACAATGAAGTATAAAATATTTTTTTTTATAATAATCGCTTTTTTTACTACAAAACTACATGCACAAATTAAATTAAGCTCCTATGCAACTACACAAGACGCTGGTTCATTGTATCCAACCCATTTAGATAGTTTGGGTCAAGGCGGTTTCATGAGTTTATCAAGTATAGCGTCAAGAGATGCAATAATAACAAGGAGAAGAAAACAAGGTATGTTGGTATATGTGCAAGCCAATGATTCTTTATATAAATTAACCACTGCCAATTTAAGCAACACAGGATGGGTCGCTGTTGGTCTATTAACATCACAACAATTAAGAAATTTTGTCAATAGCTCAGTGAATGGATTAACCAACACTAATTTATCAGGAACTGCAGGCATCACTGATGCTAACTTAGGCACTATATCAACAGCAGGTAAAGTAAGCAATAGCGCCACTTCTGCAACTGCATCCAATACTTCTTATACAATTGTAGCAAGAGATGATATAGGCAATTTTTCTGCAAATACTATAACAGCCAATTTAAATGGTACCGCTTTAATAGCAACCAATATAGAAGGCGGTGCCTCAGGATCTATGCCTTATCAATCATCCAATAACACAACAGGCTTATTAGCAGCAGGAACCAATGGACAATATTTACAACTAGCAAATGGTTTACCAAGTTGGCAGACATTATCTACAACAGTAAGTGCATCTAATATTACAGGAACAGTTGCTTTAGTAAATGGAGGAACGGGACAAACAACCATTGCAGGCATACAATCTGCATTAGGCTTGTCTGGAAATAAGATTGCTTTAGGAAGTTTATCGGGTACTTTTTCTCAAAGTGCAAATGCAGTAGCAATAGGATCTAATGCAGGAAATACGAGTCAAGGTGCTCAATCTGTAGCAATTGGATTTCTTGCTGGCAAAGAAAATCAAGGTAATTACACAATTGCCATAGGAAGTGCAGCAGGAGTTACAAGACAATTTGAAGGTTCTGTTGCAATAGGATATGGTTCTGGAAATTTAAATCAAGGAACTAACGCTGTTGCTTTAGGGCCAGGATCGGGTTCAAGTAATCAAAGTGATTATGCTTTAGCTTTAGGATATAATGCAGGGTATAGTAATCAGGGTGCTAATTCAGTTGCAATAGGAAGTAATGCAGGAAAAACTACGCAGTCAACAAACTCAGTGGCACTAGGTGCTTATGCTACTTCGGGATATACTAATTCGACAGCCATAGGTTATGGTGCAGTAACTGCTGCAGCAAATACCATTCAATTAGGTGCAGATGGCTCAAATGTAGATGGAGTTACAACTACAGCCATCGCCAATGTTAAAACTTCTGGAACATTAACTTTAGGTACTGTTACTTATCCTAGAGCACATGGAACGAATGGTCAATTATTAACGACTAGTGGTAGTGGAACATTAACATGGACTAGTAATGTTGTTCCGTATACCGGTGCAATTAAAAGTGTTAATCTTGGATATTACGATTTAATGGTTTCTGGTATCACGGTTGGTAGAGGACCTGGAACAGGTAATTTCGGAAATACCACTTTTGGAGACTCTGCGCTTGCTTATAATAATACAGGATCTAGAAACAATGCATTTGGAAATAACGCACTTCAAAATAATACTTCAGGTAGTGATAATATTGCCATGGGTACTTCGGCACTTATGCAAAATACAACAGCATCCTCTAATATCGCTATAGGATCACAAGCACTTGGTGCAAATTCACCTGGTTCTTACAATGTAGCTATAGGATCTTTTGCACTTGCAAAAGACAGCACAGGTTATAATAATACAGCCATTGGTTATGCATCACTTAGGGCTAATACCACTGGTTTTAATAATACTGCTACTGGTATGTTTTCACTTATCAGTGATACAAGTGGATCTTATAATACTGCCAATGGTTTTCAATCACTCAACTATAATACAAATGGTTCTCATAACACTGCTAGTGGAGTTCAATCTTTATATTTTAATTCAATAGGAAATTATAATTCAGCCTTTGGTAATGAGTCGCAATATTTCAATAAGGGATCTTATAATACATCTATTGGCAGAAAAGCTTTATTAAATAATAGCACAGGCAATCATAATACAGCAGTAGGAAATAAAGCAGATGTCTTATCAGATAATTTAGAAAATGCAACTGCTATTGGCGATAGTGCGATTGTGACAGCAAGTAATACCATACAGCTTGGAAATATCAATGTAACCAATGTTAAAACTAGTGGAACTGTAACTGCAAATGCAGTTACCTATCCCAATAGTCATGGTACTAGTGGACAATTATTAACGACTACAGGAAGCGGAACTTTAACATGGACTACTTCAACAATTACTTTGGTGCCATACACAGGAGCAATTAAAGCTGTCAATCTTGGGGCTTATGATTTAACAGTAAATGGGTTAACGGTTGGAAAAGGCGTTGGTGCATTTGCATCTAATACTGTTATTGGTAATGGACTATCAAATACAAATAATACTGGCACTAATAATACCGCAATTGGTTTTAATTCGCTTAAGTCAAATACAACTGGAGTATCCAATACTGCTAATGGAGTATCAGCTCTATTTTCAAATACGACTGGTAATTTCAATACTGCTTATGGTATAAGTGCGCTTTATCTTAATGAGAGTGGATATTACAATACAGCAATTGGCATGACATCTTTATTGACGAATACAACAGGCAACCATAATACTGCAATTGGATATAAGGCAAATGTAGGTTTCGGTAATTTAGAAAACGCAACAGCCATTGGAGATAGTGCGATTGTTACAGCAAGCAATACCATTCAGCTTGGAAACATCAATGTGATCAATGTTAAAACCAGTGGAACGCTCACTGCAGGTGCTATTACTTATCCTAAAACACATGGCACCAATGGTCAGTTTTTAACTACAACAGGGACTGGTACTTTATCATGGACAACACTTAATGATGCAACCACCACTATAAAAGGTATTATTCAATTAGCAGGAGATCTAGGAGGAACAGCAACATCACCCACAGTCAATACTGTAGGAGGAGTGAACTCATCTACCATATCAACTTTTGATACAAGAATAGCATCCAATACAAATAGTATTACTTCTTTAACTACAGCTTTAAGTTCAAATACAAATAGCATTACTACATTAACTAGCACTGTAAATACAAATACGGCAAGTATAACTTCACTAAGTACAAATATTTTAGCTTCAACATTAACCGGCACAGTTGCAGTTGCCAATGGAGGAACAGGTCAAACAAGTATTGTAGGGTTACAAACTGCATTAGGATTATTAGGAACTCAAGTGGCTATAGGAGCAAATGCAGGCACGAGTACACAAAGTGCCTATTCAGTTGCAATAGGAAATGCTGCAGGACAAATAAGTCAAAACACGAATTCAGTTGCAATAGGCAATGGTGCTGGATACAATACCCAAGGAAATGGTTCAACATCTTCTGGTGGAGCTGTTGCAATTGGTGCGAATGCAGGTAACAAATTACAAGCAGTTGGTGCAGTAGCCATTGGAGCCAGTGCTGGTCAAAATGATCAAAGTGCCTATGCAGTAGCAATAGGGTATGGTTCGGGTGTAACAAGTCAAGCAGGTTATACTGTAGCCATTGGACAAAACGCAGGAGCAACGAGTCAAGAAATAGGTGCGGTTTCTATGGGACCCAATGCTGGTTATAATGCACAAAAAAATCGTGCTGTTGCAATAGGTGATAATGCAGGATATGATTTGCAAGCACAAAGTGCAGTTGCAGTGGGTAATAAAGCAGGAAGAGAAAATCAACAGGAACTTGCAGTTGCGGTAGGATATGAATCTGGAAGAGTATCCCAAGGACAAAATGCAGTTGCTGTGGGAAATCAAGCAGGAAAAACAAGTCAAGGAATTTATGCAGTTGCAGTTGGAGTGAATGCAGGAAACAATACACAAGGCAATTATACAGTTGCAATAGGTAATAGTGCAGGTAATGACAGACAAAAAATTGGAGCTATTGCAATAGGTAATAGTGCAGGACAAATTACCCAAGATGAAGATGCTATTGCGATTGGGAAAAGCGCAGGATATACTAGTCAAGGTACTTTTTCTGTTGCGATAGGAACTAATGCTGGAAATTCTGGTCAAGAGAGTCAGTCCATTGCCATTGGAAACAAAGCTGGAAACTCTAGTCAAAAATTTAACTCGGTTGCCATTGGAGCCATGGCAGCAGAAACTTCACAAGGAGATAATGCTATTGCAGTTGGATACACTGCAGGAAACAATACACAAAGCAATCATACCGTTGCAATAGGCAATGGTGCGGGTAAAAATACTCAAAAAGAATTCGGCATTGCAATAGGTTATGATGCTGGACAAAATACACAGAGTACTAAATCAATAGCTGTTGGAGCTAACGCTGGTCAAACAACGCAAGGGGAAAGTTCAGTTGCCATAGGAGATCAAGCAGGGAAAACTAGTCAAGGTAATTACACAGTTGCATTAGGAATTAATGCAGGAAATAATACGCAAGGCAATCATGCTGTTGCAATAGGCAATGGTGCGGGTAAAACTACTCAAAAAGAATTCGGAATTGCAATAGGATATGATGCTGGACAAAATACGCAGAGTACTAATGCGATAGCGATTGGAGCTAACGCAGGTTTGACAACTCAAGGAGAAAATTCAGTTTCTATTGGTTATGAATCTGGAAAATCAAGGCAAAAAGATTTTTCAGTTGCTATTGGACCCTATGCTGGATATTTAGATCAAGCCCGCGCATCAGTTGCAGTAGGTCCAAATGCGGGTAAAGAAAATCAAGGTGTTAGTGCAGTGGCAGTTGGAGATCAAGCAGCTCAATTTACTCAAAGTAATTATGCTGTTGCAATAGGAGTTAACGCAGGTCAAAATAGTCAAGGTTTGAATGCGGTTGCCATTGGTAGCGGAGCAGGACAAACCAATCAAGGTACTAATTCAGTAGCATTAGGTGTTGCTTCAAGTAGTACAGGTAGCACGGCAACTGCATTAGGCGCAATAGCTTCTGCAGCCCATTCGAATTCAACTGCCATTGGATATCAAGCAGCTACGACTGGAGATAATACTATTCAATTAGGAAATAGTAGTGTAACAAATGTTAACACAAGTGCTGCTATAAATGCAAAATCATTTTATTTAAATAGTTCAAATTCAATCACAGCAGGGAATACTACTACAATTGATTTATCTAACAATAATATTTTTAAAATAAGTCTAGGTACAGATATAGCTACACTTAGTTTAAATAATGCTAAACCAGGCACCTATATTATTGAAATTATTCAAGGGGGCACCTATAATGTATCTTTCCCAAGTGCCTGGAGATGGGCCTCTGGTTTAATTCCTATTATTACACCCACTGCAAATAAAATTGATATAGTCACGCTTGTATATGATGGATCAACCTATTTTGCATCTACAGTTCAAAATTTTTAAGATGAAATTTTATTTAGTTACACTAAGTTTTTTTTTAATAGGCATAACACATGCGCAAGTAATGCCACAATCATTTATTACTAATAATAATGCGTATCCAATTAGTACAAGTGGCGCTAATGTAGCATTTAATTTTGAATCCGCTATTTCTACCGTGGTAGCAAATACTTATCCAGCAATAAAAAGTGATTTTTCATTCAATTTTAGTAACACAACACCATATACGATACAATTTTTTTTTAATAAAGTAGTTAGTAACAATACCAGATTTGGGTTTATTGGTTTCACAACTGCAACAAATGGATTTTCTTATGACCCTGCGTGCTTTTTATTTTATGAATTTCAGAATGGTGTCATGAGAAATTTTGTAAAAAATGAATATTTAGGCGGAAATATTAATGTAAATAGTTTTGTTATTGGACAAACTTATCAAATTACTACAACTTATAATGGTAGTCAATGGAAACACTATGTGAATGGAGTTTTATTTTCTATAGTCAACAACAATAGTACATGGAGTGGTACTGGAAATTTAATGTTAGGCAATATTGGAGGCTATACCAATATAATTTTAGACGAAGTAAGATTTTGGGATAGAGCTTTAACGCAAGATGAAATTTCAAATAATTATAAAAAGCCTTTAATAGGAAATGAAAACGGATTAAAACTGTATTATAATTTTAATAATCAAGGTAATCCATCAGAAAACAATTCAAATATTCAATACCTAAAAGATCTAACATCCAATAATAATAAAGGGACATTTAATAATTTGTCTTTATCAGGCACACAAAATAATTTTATACCTAGTATAGCATATTACGATAGTATCGCAATTTCTTTGGATGCAAATGATTTAGATAGTTATCCTGGCACTGGGAATGCTTCCTCGCTCATTGCTGGAGGCAATGCTTGGCATGATTTAAGTACTAAGCAAAGTTTATTTTTTTCTAATAATTTGAACTATAATACAAATGCGGCTCCAATACTTAATGCAGATGGAGGGCGTTCTTTATATATAAAAAATATGTATGGGCGTTCAAATTTAAATACGGGCATTTCAGGTAGTTCTCCAAAATCAATTGAAGCTTGGGTTAAATTTAATTCTTTAGACAATATTTCAGTTGCTTCAATTGGTAATTTGTCTGACTATAATCAATTTGAACTGGCAGCTAACAACAATAAATTAATTCTAAATATTGGATCAAATTTTTCAAGTAATCTACTTATAAAAAGCACAAGTACATTGGTAATTAATAGATGGTACCATGTTGTAATTACTTGGTCTCGTAGTTTTGCAAAAACGGCAAATTATAAATACGGTGCTTTTACCATGTATATTAATGGCATAAAAGATAATGACTTCTTTAATAGAGACGGAGAATACAATCATAGTATTGATATAACATTAGTTAATTCCACAAGTACCCCAGTTTATATAGGAACAAGTCTAAGGCCTTTTAATGGTAAATTAGGAATATTAAAAGTGTACCGAAAAGAATTACTTGAAACAGAAGTTTTAAATAGGTTTAATGCCACAAAAAGCAGGTTTGGGTATTAATTTTTTTGAGGGTTAGCATAATGTCGCAACTTAGAAAATTTTATAATTATATTTTAATAAAATAATATATTATTAAAATAGTTTAATATTTTTCATTTCGAAGAAAATATTAAAACAGTTTAACTACAAGCTATTTTTAATAATTGTATTTTTATTTTAATAATTTTAATCACAGGGAAGCCGAAAACTGTATTATAGAGTAGGCGCAAATTTTAATTATATGAAAAATAAGTTTGTAACATTCGCTTTATTGTCATTTTTATGTTTAAGTATGGCTTCTTGCTATACTGTATCCTATGCAGTCGGTACTGGTTCTCAGACTGGTGAGACTATTATGGAAAAAAATCATTATTTGGTTGCTGGCTTAGCGCCTATTAAAACAGCCAATCCTACTCAAATGGCTGGAGATGCTAAAAACTATCAAGTAACTATTTCACATACTGTAGTTGATGGCCTAATAAATATTTTAACAGGTGGGTTATATACGCCTACTACAACTATTGTTAAGAAGTAGTTTTTTAATTTATTTTAAATTTTATTCTAAGAAAAAGGAGCTTATAATTTAAGTTTCTTTTTCTTATTTTATTTTACGGCATTCCACACTAGAAAAATTTATATGAATGTATTCGATATAAAAAATATTAAATTAGTTTAAGAAGAAATTAATACAATCTGTTGTAAATTTATTTTATGAAAAAAGTATTTCTTTTCTTTTTTATTTTTTTTTCATCACTACATGTATATGCACAAACTGGAATATTTTTCCAAGCAATTGCAAGAGATAATACTTCCAATCCTGCTAAAGACAGAAAATTATATGTACAAACTAATATTATACAATCAACAACAACGGGCACTATAGTTTTAACAGAAGAGCATGAAACCTTTACCGATGCATTTGGCATATTTAGTATAATGGTAGGCAGCGGAAGAAGAGTAGGAGGTACCGTTACTAGTTTAAGTACTATTGATTGGGCTAAAGGCCCTTACTATTTAAATATTAAAATTGTTATTACACCAGTGGGAGTAGGTGCTGGCTGGGATTATACAAAAGAGTGGGTAGATATAGGAACCACTATTTTTGGAGCTGTACCATTTGCATTGTATTCAGCTAGTACAGCAAAAATTGATGAAAAATTAAATTCTTCAGATACAACTAAAATGTTAAACCCTTATGCCAAAGTGCAAGCGGTTCAAACATTATCAACTATCATTGATACAAAATTAGCGACCAGGGATACTTCAGCTATGTTAGCGCCTTATGCTAAATTGTCTTACAGCTTAGATAGTATTTATTTAAAAAAACAAATAGCTAGTTTATTAGGCGCATTGGATACTATAAAATACACCAAACAAACTTATACCGATTCTGCATTACTTTCAAAAATGAACATTTTTGATAAAAGCATATATGCAAAACAAATTTATACTGATTCTGCTTTGCTTACAAAATTATCAACTACAGGAAGTGCAGCAAGTTTAACTAATTTTCCAATATTCAATCAAAATACAACAGGTAATGCTGCTACTGCAGACAATATTACGGCAACTAATAATACAACCTTAACTAGTTTATCTAATTTAAATACAGTCGGGACTATTACAACTGGTGTATGGAGTGCTACTACTATAGATATAGCACATGGAGGAACTGGTTTAACTAAAGCTGGCTTAGATGGGCAGGTCTTGAGTACAGCATCTGATGGAAGTCTTCAATGGGTTAGCTTAACTTCATCGACTACTACACATAGAATTGGTGAGAGATTCGGAGGAGGCATTGTATTTTATGTATATGATAATGGTAAACATGGCTTAATAGCAGCAACTTCTGATCAAGCTTCTTTTGTTAGATGGGGAAATACTAATGCTGTTAATGCTGTAAGAGATGGAATTAATGCAGGTATGGCCAATACTGAAAGAATTATTTTAGTACAAGGTTCCGCTGGAGATTATGCAGCACAGATTGCTGCAAATTACCAAGGTGGTGGATTTGGTGACTGGTATTTACCCTCTAAATATGAACTAAATCTGCTTTTTCAAAAAAAAGCCTTTGTTGGATTGTTTCCAGGTTTCGGTTATTGGAGTTCTAATGAGTCTGGCAATAGTAATGCATGGGGGCAAGATTTCGCTGATATATGGGGGACTCAATTTTATACTAATAGAACTCAAAAACATAGTTCTGTCCGCGCTATTAGATCGTTTTAATTTATTTCTTTGCTTCCTGTAATTTATGAAAACTAATATAAGAGGTAAGAAGTAGGCCGAAGAAAATGACAGACATTATACCAAAGGGAATAAAAGCATCACCAACTGCTATATGTGCAATCAACGCTGTTATATACATGATACCATAACCCACATAGGCCCATTCTTTAAAACGAGCAGGCACAGCTGGTACTATTAAAAGTACTAAACCAATTAACTGACCAATACTCACTTCAAGACCAAGGTAACGTGGAATAAGCAAATGGTTTGCGCCATCAATAGCTACTTGAGAATTCATTTGTATCGCACCTAAAGAGAATAAACAAATAATACCTGTGCTTATCCAGTAAATAATTTTTGTTGTTTTCATGGTTTGAATTTTGGTTTTACTGATAAATATCATAGGCAAAGTTAAAGTTATTACAATAAGTCATACTAATTTTTCTTCATTTTTTCTGTTCTTTTTTTCATTTTTTCATGTTCGCATGAAACTGCCGTATTGAATCCATTATTGACGAGCAGATTAAATGACACAGTTGCAAAAATACCTTTTGATTCCACTGGAACAACTGGCAGCTGTGATACTATAAAAGTAAATTACATAGAAAATATAAAGCCTATAATGACCAAGTATTGCACGAGCTGTCATAGTACTGCACTTAATTTAGGTGGCTATGATTTGTCTACCTATGCAGGTACAGTCATTCCGGGTAAGTCGGGTAAATTATTGGGCTCAGTGATGCATGCTGTGGGCTTTATAGCTATGCCTTCTGCAAGCCAATATATTAGTACTTGTGAAGTCAATGCCATTAAAAGCTGGATTGCTCAATCTTATCTTCTTGATTCCATTGGAAGTACAGATACTACAAAAATAGTGAATCCTATTCTGACGCCTGCAGGGATAAACACTTGCAATCCTGATACTGTATATTTTGCCTCGCAAATTTTGCCACTCCTAGTTTCAACTTGCGCAATGAGCGGATGCCATGATGAAAAAAGTAGGAAAGACGGTGTTGTAATGACTGATTACGTAAATAGCATGAAAACTGTGAAAGCAGGGGATCCTAAAAATAGTGAATTATACAAATCCTTAATAGATAAAGACCCAGAAGATAGAATGCCAATGGCACCTATTCCTCCCTTTAACCAAACACAAATTGAATTAGTCAGTAAATGGATAACACAAGGCGCAAAAAACAATGCATGTACAAATACAATTGCTAGTAATTGTGTAATTTCGAATATGTCTTTTTCAAAGGATGTGTTACCCATTTTTATATCAAATTGTAATGGATGTCATTTACAAACTTATATATCCAATGGAAGCCTAATGAATTCAATATTACAAAATGGCAAAGCGGCACCCATGCCTAAAAACGCCTATAAACTTAATAGTTGCTCTATTGCAACAATACAGGCATGGATTATTAAAGGGGCTCTTAACAATTAAATAAATACCCAATGAAAAATTTATTTTTAAGCATTTTACTTTTCGTAGTTCTTTCTCCATTGAGCGCCCAGAAATTATATTCCACCAAAAGTGGTCAAATTTCATTTAATGCAACTGGGGACTTGGTCAAAATTATAGGATTAAATAATCAAGTCGATTCTAAGTTCGCCGAATCAAGTGGACAAATAATTTTTGGTGTACTTATTAAAGGCTTTAAATTTGAGAACCAGTTAATGGAGGACCATTTCAATGAAAACTATATGGAATCAACTCAGTTCCCTAAGGCCGATTTTAAAGGGTATATTACTAATATTAAAGAAGTAAATTTTTCTAAAGATGGCGAATACCCCATTCTTGTAGAAGGAACGCTTACAATTCATGGGGTAGGAAATAAAACAAGCAATAAAGGGGTATTAATCATAGACAAAGGAATACCCACTATAAAAGGAGAATTCAAAGTATCCCTAAAACAATATGGCATTAAGGGTTCTTACATTGGAGATAAAATTGCAAGCGATGCTATTATTAAATTAAATTGCAAGTATTAATATGAAAAAATTTATTCCTATTTGTTTATTTGTTTTATCAAGTCTTTCTTCGAAAGCGCAAGAAATTGATTTATTCAAAATAAAAGATGAAAAAACAAAAGATATTACTACCGCTACTTTTAAAGCATCCAGAGTGGTTAATGGGCAATCTATTGAAAACGTAGGAAATGGCGTTTTGGATTTAAAAATATTACATCGTTTTGGAAATATAAGTACAGGTGCTTATGAATTATTTGGATTAGATCAAGCCTCCATGAGAATGGGATTAGATTATGGCGTGAATAAACGTCTTATGGTGGGTATTGGAAGAAGCACATTTGAAAAACAATACGATGCTTTTTTTAAATATAAATTAATACAACAACAAACCGGTTTAAAAGAAATACCTGTTTCAGTTAGTATGGTGAGCACTATTATTTATAAGTCTTTAAAATCTAATCCTAATGCAGAATATATTACCTATAACTCAGACAGATATTCTTATGCACACCAACTACTTATTGCTAGAAAATTTAATGATTATTTTTCATTACAGCTAAGCCCTACACTTATTCATTATAATATTGTTGCCAGTTCTACTATCCCAAATGATTTTACATCCTTAGGTATTAGTTTTAGGCAGCGTATTAGTAAGCGTGTAAATTTTACAACTGAATATTTTTATAGAATAGATAAATTAGATGGGTATTATGACCCATTAACACTAGGCGTTGATATTGAAACGGGAGGCCATGTGTTTCAATTACATGTCACTAATTCTACAGGTATGACAGAACGAACATTTATCAATGAAACAACTGGTAGCTGGGGCAATGGGGCACTTCGTTTTGGGTTCAATTTAACGCGTGCATTTACTTTGAAAAAACCTAAGGAACTTAAAAATGTAAAGTGGTAATATATGATTAAGCGCCTACTTGTTCCGGTCTTATTGTTTCTACTTATTACCATTGCTGCCGTGTATTATTATGTATTTGTTTATTCTGTTCAAAATCATAGAAATATAAATAAAGAAACAGCTATTACTATTATTGCTGATGATTTAATTCAACAATATACAGATAACGAAATAAATGCTAATACTACCTATTTAAATAAAGTATTAATGATTAAAGGTGTTTTAATTGATACAGCAACCAATCAACAGGGTAATCTCACAGTTACAATAGGTAATCCTATGAGCCTATCTAATGTATATATAACATTAAATGAACGCCCAAATTATAAGCTTATAATAAATGACTCCATACAAATTAAAGGAGTCTGTACTGGCCTTTTAAGTGATGTAATAATTAATGAAGCGCAAGTAATTAAAAATTAATTCTCCATCTTCGAATTTCTTTTTCTCATTCGAATAAGCTTGGGTCCGTACCATAACCAGAAGCCTGTTGCACAAAACATAAATAGAGAAACACTCATTATAAGTGTGTAGGTAAGTTTTATAGGTTCGCCTTTGGTTTTGAAATAAAAATCCAGAAAGGAAGCGTCATGTATATCTTCTATAAAATCGGATTTCCTAAGATTGGTTTGTAGCGCTTTTCCAGTACTGCCATCTAATTGAATTTCCCAGTAATGATTTTTATATATAAATTTTACAATACCTTTTTCTTTTCTAATATCAATTCTATCAATTTCAGTAGACAAGGTAGCGTCAACCGAATGTATTAAAACACTATCTGCTATTTTATGTAATTCCTTGATTGGTTTCCAGGTATCAAAATTTGACGAGGTTCCTTCTGCTGTTGCTGGTAATATCCAACCATTTGAGTTTTTCTTCCAGCCTAGTAAAAAACCAGTAATTGCAACCACAAAAAATAAAATAAATAATAAAGCACCCATTGTCCTGTGCACTTTTCTAAAAGTTCTTAAAACTGACACTTTATCTGATTTAGCGTTATTCATTAGATATGAAATTACGCATTTTTTTAGCATCTACTGCAGTAAATCTTTCCTAGTGTCGAGACTAAAGCGGGTCGCTTAAGCTATTTTATTATTTACCTAAATTTTAATTTCTGTTAAGAAATTTTTATATCAGATATATGTTTTAATATTATAACAACTGTAGCCCAAAATAACCAATAGCTGTAAATAGGGCACATCTTAATAATACGCCTAGGCTGCACCAAAATACCATTTTGTTGGTGGGCACATTAAAGCCCACGCCAATACCAATACTAATAGGAGCACCAACAGTCATCGTACCCAATAAGCCTAAACCCACAACACCATATTTCTGCCAAATTTTTAAGGCAAATCCTGGCTCTTTGGCAACTTTTTCGACTTTATTTTTTCTGAATGTACTTATCCATTTTTTAATGATGTCACCTAAGTAGGCTGCTACAAAGACACCTATTAAACCTCCAATGAGACTGTATGAAAAAATGGCAATTGGATTTAGTTTGAAAGCAAAGCCTGCAGGAATTGCAGCATATATTTCAAAAGTGGCTAAGCCAATTACAGTAAGTATTTTATAAATCATTTTAAGTTCTACTTTTTAATTAATTCGAAATAAGTGGCTTCGAACCTGCCCTTCACAATACTGCCTTGCACTTTTGCTTTTTTAATGGCATTGCAAAAACCTTCTGTGTCATGTGCATCGCCATGATCATCAATATTTGTTCCATCTACAAAGTAGTTCTTGCCTTTTAGTTTAACAGCTAAATTGCAGCCATCGCCTTTCATTTTATACATACAATTGCCACAGGTAGCTTCCACCTCATAGGTTGGACTTTTTGGGTTGAATACTAATTTTTTCTTATTAGTGTCTTGAGCATAAGTAAATGAAAAAGAAACTAACATAATAACTAAGAATAATAATTTTTTCATAAAATTTATTTTAAAATGTAAACTAATATTTTTCGGATTTTCTAATGCTGAAATTAGGTTAAAATTGGCTTAAATAGAGGTAAATAACTGTTATAAGAAGTATAAAATGCCTAATTTTGTGTATTCATTCATAAGGTTAACAATAATATAAAACAAAATGAAAAAATTATTCATACTTACAGTTATACTATTTGTTTCAGTAGCAGTAAATGCCCAAATTTTGAAGGCAGAATTAACGGCTACAGGACTTACCTGTTCTATGTGTTCTAAAGCCACTTATAAGCAGCTAATTTCTATAGAAGCTATAGAAAAAGTAGAACCCGATTTAAACAATACAGCCTTCTTACTTTATTTTAAAAATGGCAGTGCTGTGAATATTGGTGACGTTAAAAAGAAAGTAGAAGATGCAGGCTTTTCAGTGGGCGAATTAGTGGTGGTGTTTAATTTTAAAGATCAGCAGGCAGCTAATAACAGCTCATTTACTTTAGATAATAACAAGTATACTTTTATGGATACCAAGGCCGGTACTTTAAGCGGAGAGGTAAAAGTAAAAATTTTAGATAAAGGTTTTATCGTAGATAAAGAGTACAAACAAATTGCAAAGACGGCAAAGCAATATCCTACTTACGCTAGCAATAGTAAAAATGTATACCATATTAAGGTATTGTAATATGCATAAAATTTTTCTTTTCATTTCCCTTTTTATTTTCTCTACCGCATTTTCTCAAGAGCTATTTGTATTTACAGAGCCTGCTAGTAATATGCCTGCAAAGTCATTGGGTTTTAGAAATATGAATGGTTTCTTTTTGGAGAAAGATAATAAATTGAATTATCATAATATGCCAGAGCTTATGTGGGGCATTAATAAAAAATGGATGGTGCATGCGCAAGGGTTTATAAGTAACCGACAAGAAGGTGGTTTTGAAACAGAAGGCGGAAGTTTATATGCGAAGTATAGGTTCTTTAGTGAAGATGCAAAACAAAGTCATTTTAGAATGGCCTTATTTGCGCGTGCCAGTAAAAATAGAGCCGATATACACCAGGATGAAATTGAGACAATGGGACATAACACAGGCTACGAGGCGGGGTTTATTGCTACTAAATTATTGCATAAAGTGGCTATTAATACTACTATTAGTTATGAAAGGGCATATGATAATAAACCCAATTATAAGTTCCCTCCAACGCAGTCTAATAGTGCAATGAATTATACTTTATCTCTGGGTAAGCTAATGCTACCTAAAATATATACAAGTTATAATCAAACGAATGTGAATCTAATGTTTGAACTCATTGGTCAGCGTTTGAACGGGAATCAAAAATCGTTTTTAGATATGGGTCCTTCCATACAATTTATAGTGAAAAGCCAGGCTAGGTTTGATATTGGTTACCGCCAGCAATTATATTCTACCATGGAAAGAACAGCACCCAATGGTATGGTATTTAAATTTGAGTACTTATTTTTTAATGTTTTTAAGTAGTTAGTTGACTACTTAAAGTATTTTCTTTTAAACTTCTTAATTCATTTTTTTAGCAAGCGTAGCAACGCGGCTGCCAAGTGCAAATCCTTTTTGTAAAAATAGTTTGTCTAGTTTTTCTGTTTTGAAAATACCTTCATTCGTAATGGCAGAGGCTCCAAATGCAGAGGTCCACTGATCTCCGCCCACCACAATCATTCCAAAAATTAACATAGAGTGTAATATATTAACCTGCGCGAGTTCCTCCCCAGCAGATATACCACCAGCGGTAACAAATGCAGCACCTATTTTATCTTTTAATGGGTTTCCCTCAAATGGCCATTCACTCATAAACTGAACCACTTCGGGTGCGAGGTTCGCATTGTAAACAGGGCTGCCAATTATAATTGCATCTGCATCCAATAAATCCTTCGTTGTTGTTTGTTGAATACTTTTAAGTACCACGTGAACGCCTGGTATAGATTGCGCTCCTTTTGCTACTTCTTCGGCTAAGGATTGCGTATTGGCTGTTTTACTATAATAGGTAATAAGTACATTTTTTGACTTTAGCTGTCCGTAACTAAGTTGACTGATAAAAAATAAAGAGACGATTAGATATAGTTTCATATTTCGATTACTAATATTTTAAAGATAGCTAGTATAAATATATTACATAAATTAATATGATTTAATGTAATTAGGCTATAGCGCTATTGGGAGAAAGGATTATTTAAGTATATTTAAGGTAGTATTTACCAAAGCCCATTGCCTTAAGATGAATTACTTAAAATCAATTTTACTGAGCTTTATTTTTTTAGCTAGCCATTCTAGTCAGTTGTTGGCTCAAATCTCCACTAAAGCCAAACAGCCCAATATTGTTTTCATTATTTCCGATGACCACGCTTTTCAAGCCATTGGTGCTTATGGAGGTAAATTAATGCCTACCCCGAATATTGATCGAATAGCGAAAGAAGGTGCTATTTTTCAAAATTCGTTTGTGACTAATTCAATCTGCGGGCCAAGCAGAGCTACTTTATTAACTGGAAAGTACAGTCATCAAAATGGATATACTATAAATGAAAAAAAGTTTGATGTAAATCAATTTCTTTTTTCACGCTTGTTACAGGAAAATAATTATCAAACAGCATGGGTGGGTAAATGGCATTTAGGAAATCTACCGCAAGGCTTTGATTATTTTAACATACTAAGAGGGCAGGGGAATTATTACAATCCAGATTTTATTAGCAGCAATAAAGATACGATTAAGCAAAATGGATACGTCACTAATATTATCACTGATAAATCTTTAGATTGGCTAAATACAAGAGACCCAAATAAGCCCTTTTGTTTAGTGATAGGAGAAAAAGCTACCCATAGGGAATGGATACCAGATTTGCCCGATTTAGGCGTTTATGATGACATTGATTTTCCCCTACCTTCTAATTTTTTTGATACCTATGAAGGAAGAGAAGCGGCCATGCATCAGGATATGACTGTGGAAAAAACCATGCGTATGAATGAGGATGTAAAAGTACATATGGATTATATCACTGGCGATTTTAAAAGACTTAATGATGAACAACGCGCAGTTTTAAAAAAATATTATGATGGAGTGACCAAAGAATTTGACGAAAAGAAGTTAAGTGGGAAAGAATTATCTAAATGGAAATTTCAACGCTACATGAAGGATTATTTAGCAGTAGCAAAATCGATGGATCGAAATATTGGGAAAATTCTTGATTACTTGGATAAGAATAATTTGGTTGAAAATACAGTGCTGGTGTATGTTTCAGATCAGGGCTTTTATCTGGGAGAACATGGTTGGTTTGATAAAAGATTTATGTATGAAGAATCATTGAAGACGCCTTTCTTAATAAGATATCCTACACTCATAAAACCAGGTACCCATATTACTAGGTTTGCTTCTAATATAGATTGGGCACCCACTATTTTAGATTTAGCACAAGTAAAGATACCAGCAGAAGTGCAGGGTGTATCATTAGTGCCTGTATTAAAAAACAATCAAGTCAAGCAATGGAAGGATGAGCTTTACTATCATTATTATGAATATCCAGAGCCCCATCATGTGAGCCCGCATTTTGGTATACGTACCCCACAATATAAATTAATTCGTTTCTATAACGCAAAAACGACTTGGGAGTTTTATGATTTAAAAAATGATCCAAGTGAAATAAAAAATTCGATTCATGATAAAAATTATCAATCTACCATTAGCAATTTAAAAACTAAGCTTGCTATTTTAATATATAAATATCAGGATAAGGAAGCGAAAGCTATTTTAGAAAAAGAAACATCTTCCACAAAAAATTCTTCCAAAAAATAATCTTCCAAAAAATAATTTTATAAAATATGATGTATTTAAATAAAATAAAATTCGTTTTTATATTTTGCATGATCCTAATGTTTTCTGTTGGGTTTTCGCAAAACAAAGAACAAACACCAAATATTGTTTTAGTGTTGATGGACGATTTAGGCTATGGAGATTTATCTTGTTATGGTGCTTTGGATATTCGAACTCCAAATATTGATCAAATTGCATTAGACGGCATCCGTTTTACAAACTATTTAACACCTCAAGCTGTTTGTAGTGCATCAAGGGCAGCATTGCTTACAGGATGTTACGCCAATAGAGTGGGTATGGCAGGGGCATTAGGCCCAAGAAGTGAAACAGGTTTAGCGCATTCAGAAGTGACCATTGCAGAGATGATGAAGCAAAAAAATTATGCCACTGCTATTATTGGAAAGTGGCATTTAGGAGACAATAAAGCCTTTCTACCTTTATCTCAAGGCTTTGATGAATACTTAGGCATTCCTTATTCAAACGATATGTGGCCAATGGACTACGATGGGTCGCCTGCCAAACCTGAAAATTATAAATCTAAACATCCGATTTTGCCTTTAATTAAAGGCAATGATAAAATAGCAGAGATAAAAACCTTAGAAGATCAATCTACTTTAACTGGCATATATACAGATGCAGCCATTTCTTTCATCAAGCGAAATAAAAACAAGCCTTTCTTCTTATACCTTGCACACAGTATGCCACATGTTCCTATCAATGCCTCTAAAAAATTTAGAGGAACCAGCAAGCAAGGATTATTTGGAGATGTAATACAGGAAATAGATGATGGAATTGGTCGCATTATGGAAACTCTAAAATCAAATGGTTTAGATAAAAATACCATTGTCATTTTTACCAGTGATAACGGGCCTTGGTTGAACTATGGTAATCATGCAGGTAATCCAGGTGGATTTAGAGAAGGCAAGGGCACTACCTATGAAGGAGGTCATAGAGTTCCATTTATTGTAAGATGGAAAGGGAATATACAATCAGGTCAAATTTGTAATCAATTGGTTTCTGCTATAGATATAATGCCATCCATAGCGAGTATTTGTAAATTAGAATTACCTGAAAATAAAATTGATGGAGTAAGCTTACTTTCAATTTTTAAAGGAGATATGAATGCAACACCTCGTAAGAATTTCCTTTATTATTACAGAAACAATTCTTTGGAAGCGGTAAGAAGAGATAATTGGAAATTAGTATTTGAGCATCCATCTAGGTCTTATTTAAATCAGGCCCCAGGAAAAGACGGCTACCCAGGAAATGCACCTGAAAATATAATGATGCCATATGCCTTATATGATTTAAGAAGAGATCCGTCGGAAGCCTATGATGTAAAAAATCAAAATCCATTAATCGTAAGCGAATTAAATAAATTAGCCGAGGAGGCAAGAAAGGATTTAGGAGATGATATACAAAATAGAAAAGGAGAGCACGTAAGACCAGTTGGAAAATTGACAAATAAAATTAATTAAGTTGATGTTATTTTTAAATCATAGAATAACTAATAAAGTAGTGGTAGTAAGTGTATTACTAATATATACTAGCTTATCAGTTACATTAGTGGCTGCGCAAAAGGCTACAAAAATAGATACGCTTCCATCTTGTTGTATGAAAATACCCTCTAGATTTTCTACTAATACACATGACAGCATTCATTTTCATCTTACTGCAGAAAAGTCAATCAATGGAATGGTATTGATACCAGGAGGAGCATTTAATATGGGAGGAGACAATGAACAAGCCGATAGAGATGAATTTCCGAAACACAAAGTAAGTGTTGATTCATTTTTTATGGATATAACAGAAGTAACCAATGCGCAATTCAAAAAATTTGTTGAGGCAACAGGTTATGTAACTACTGCAGAAAGAAAACCTGATTGGGAAGAATTAAAAAAATCGGTACCGCCGGGCACGCCTAAACCGCCAGCTGAATTGTTGATTGCAGCTTCATTAGTTTTTAAACAAGCAAAAGGCCCAGTAGACTTAAATAATTACAATCAATGGTGGGAATGGATGGCTGGTGCAGATTGGCAACATCCTGATGGACCCAATTCTACTATAATAGGAAAAGAATTTTTCCCCGTTGTGCAAGTAAGTTGGGATGATGTGAATGCTTATTGTAAATGGGCCGGAAAAAGATTGCCAACAGAAGCGGAATGGGAATACGCATCAAGAGGTGGAAAATTAGATCAGGTGTATCCTTGGGGGAACGAACCTATTAATGAAGGAAAGCCTAAAGCAAATACCTGGGAAGGAAAGTTTCCTTATCTGAATCTGAAAAAAGATGGCTATGAACTTTTAGCTCCAGTAAAATCTTATTTGCCCAACGGATATGGTTTGTATGATATGGCGGGCAATGTTTGGGAGTGGTGCAGTGATTGGTATAAACATGATTACTATACCTCTTTAAAAGATTCAGCATCAAAAAATCCGCTGGGTCCAAATACAAGCTATGATCCGGATGAACCTTATACCCAAAAAAGAGTTTTACGTGGAGGGAGTTTTTTATGCAATGATGCGTATTGCTCAGGCTATAGAGTATCAAGAAGAATGAAAAGCAGTCCAGATACAAGTTTGCAGCACACAGGATTTAGATGTGTTCAAGATATTTCGAAATAATTATTTATATTTTTACTTTTAAATATGCAAAATATTCCTGTTGTTGATTTGACAATCGTATTCATTTACCTCTTTGCAATGATTGGTATCGGGTATTATTTTTCAAGAAAAAATAAAAATACGGATCAGTTTACAAAAGCTTCTGGACAAGTACCAGGATGGGCCATTGGTATTTCTATCTATGCTACTTTTTTAAGCAGCAATACTTTTTTAGGAGTGCCTGGAAAGGCTTTTGGTAGTAATTGGAATGCATTTGTTTTCAGCATCTCTATGCCTTTCGCCGCTTGGGTAGCGTCTAAATATTTCGTTCCCTTTTATAGAAATACAGGAGAGATTTCGGCTTATACCAATTTAGAAAAACGATTTGGTGCATGGGCTAGAACCTATGCCGTAATCTGTTTTTTATTAACCCAATTTGCGCGTATGGGTTCGGTCTTTTTTGGAATGGCATTAACGCTTCAGGCATTGCTGGGTTTTTCTATGTCTTCAATTATGATAGTGATGGGTATTTGTATTATTATTTATACTGTTTTAGGGGGAATTGAAGCTGTTATCTGGACAGAAGTGGTACAGGGTATACTTAAAACACTTGGGGCCATATTAATTCTGGTGTTAATTATTTGGGAGATCCCTGGTGGCCTCAGTACTGTTTATGATATTGCCAAATCAGAGCATAAATTTAGTTTGGGGACAGCCGCATTGAATTTTAAAGAAAGTAGTTTTTGGGTAGTTCTTTTTTATGGCTTTTTTATAAATCTCAATAATTTTGGAATGGACCAAAATTATGTACAACGTTATCACACGGCTATTTCTGATAAACAAGCACGCAAGTCGGTTTGGTTATCTGTTTTTATATACGTACCTGCTTCCTTATTATTTTTTATTATTGGAACCTCTTTATTTGCCTATTACCAAATCAATCCGGCTATTGCAGATTCTTTGAAACAAGGAATGGCAATACAAAAACTAGGCGTAAATGCGAGTGCGCTAGATATTTCTAATTTTATGCATCAACTTACTCCCGAAGATTATGCCGATAAAGTCTTGCCTCATTTTATGGTTAATAAAGTACCTACTATTTGTTTAGGGTTATTGGTAGCAGCTATATTATCTGCAGCCATGAGTACTATTAGTTCTGGTATGAATGCTTCGGCTACTGTTTTTACAAAAGATATTTATAAAAGATATTTTTACCCACAATTATCGGATAAAAAGGAATTTGTGACGCTCTACGGAGCAACTATTATAGTGGGTATCATTGGATTATTAGTGGGGTTATCTATGATAGGTATCAAAAGTATTTTAGATCTTTGGTGGGAGCTATCTGGTATTTTTTCAGGAGGCATGTTAGGCTTATTTTTATTAGGCATTATTAGTAAACAAACAAAAAATACAGAAGCATTAATAGCAGTAATTGTTGGTGTGATTGTGATAATATGGTTTAGTTTTTCAGACAAACTGGGCCCTGAGTTATTTTATTTAAAAATTGCACTGCATAAAAATATGATCATTGTAGTGGGCACGCTAACTATTTTTTTTACTGGATTATTATTCACTAAAATAAAACAATTAAATAAAAAAAATAATCAATTATAAAAAGATGGAAAATAAATTTGTACCGGTAATGATTACGCCATTTAATTTAAAGGCAAAAGTTGATTTTGATGCCATTTCTGCATTGATTGAATTTTATTTAGCAGCAGGTGTTAAGGGGTTTTTCGCTAATTGTTTAAGTAGCGAGATGTATAGCTTAACTGAAGATGAGCGATTAGAGCTCACCAGTTTTATTGTAAAATCTGTGGATGGAAGAGTGCCCATTGTAGCAACTGGTTCATTTGGTTTAACCATTGAAGACAAAGCCATTTTCGCAAAAAAAATATATGAAACAGGCATTGATGCGGTCATTTTAATTACTGGACATTTTGCTAATATAGAGGATAGCGATGAAATTTTAATACAAAATTTTAATCGAATACTTGCACTTTGTCCTGATATTCCATTTGGATTATATGAATGCCCAGCTCCCTATAAACGCATTCTTTCTGCAAATGTTTTTAAAACATTAGTAGCATCTGGTAGATTTATTTATCATAAAGATACCTCCATTGAACAGGAACAAGTAAAAGAGAAACTTGCTATTTTGAAAGAAAGTGGCAATACTAATTTTGAATTTTTCGATGCCCATACGCCTAATACATCCTTTGTGATGCGAAATAATGGAAAAGGAATGAGTGCAATCTCTGGAAATTTCTATCCTGAAATTCTAGTTTGGATGGTTAATAATGCAGCGAATCCTGCTTTAAAGCAGCAAGTAGACTGGTTGCAGAATGAGTTGATACAAGTGGATCCTTTAATTCATGTAGCCTATCCTATGAGTGCTAAATATTTTTTGACAAAAAGAGGATTACCCATTAGAACAATAAGTCGTGCGCATGTGCTAGAATTAACTCCTTCACAAAAAGAAACACTAAATGAAATTTATGAAAGATTTTTAGGATGGTGTGATAAATTAGGAATTGAAAAAGTAAACATCGAGTCTATTGCAGCTCCAAAATAAAATATATACCTTGAGAAAAATCAATTATACCTATGAATAAATTTATAAAAATAGTAGCCTTATGTGCGCTAACAAGTCCCATTTTTGGTCAACAAATGACTGCTGAGTTTATTTATGAAACTGCGCCTTTTCCCTCTTGTCATGCAGCTACGATAGAAGAAACACCGCGTGGTATTATCGCTGCTTGGTTTGGAGGCACAGAAGAGCGAAATAAAGATGTAGGAATTTGGGCTAGTCGTTTAGAAAATGGAAAATGGACTGTACCAATGGAAATAGCCAATGGGGTTCAAAATGAAGAACTGCGTTATCCAACTTGGAATCCCGTTTTATTTAAAATGCCTGATGCCGATTTAATTTTATTTTATAAAGTGGGCCCTTCTCCCTCTACCTGGTGGGGAATGCTAAAACGATCGAAAGATAATGGGCTAACTTGGTCAGAGGCTGAAAAGTTACCAGATGGTATATATGGACCTATCAAAAACAAACCTGTTTTACTTAATAATGGCACTTTATTATGTCCTACCTCCTCTGAAGACAAAGGGTGGCGTGTGCATTTTGAAATGACTAAAGATGCTGGAAAGACATGGACCCGATCGGAGGCAATCAATGATGGTAAAGAGTTTTCAGCAATTCAACCTAGTGTGCTATTTTTAAAAGATGGCAAACTGCAATTACTTTGTCGTAGTAAAAATGGAGTATTGTTAGAAGCGTTCTCTAATGACCTTGGTATTAGTTGGTCCGCATTAAAGGCCACTTCGCTACCTAATCCAAATTCTGGTACCGACGCCGTTACCTTAAAAGATGGCCGACATATTCTAGTCTATAACCATGTGACAAAAAAATCTAGTGCATGGGGAGGAAGTAGATCCCCTCTAAATGTGGTTATTTCTAATGACGGTCAAAATTGGAATGAAATTGCGATTTTAGAGAACACCCCCAAAGAAGAATTTTCCTACCCTGCCGTAATTCAGACAAAAGATGGTAAAATTCATATTGTATATACTTGGAATCGTAAGAAAATCAAACATGTGGCTATTCAACTATAATAGATGAATTGGGCAGATGCTTATAAAATTAACTATGGATTTAAAATTTTACCAATTTCTTGATACATCAAATGAATCCCAGGAAGATTCATGCTACCATGACTAAATCCCTGCAATTCAAATAGTGAAATTTTTTTATTCCCTGCTAATTTCATCATTCTTACAAAATAAGCATTCTCTTCATATCTACCTAGTAATTCTAGTTCTCTATCTCCTGTAATATCAATAATGATTGGAGTATTTGCTTTTATAAAATTCATTGGGGCATATTCGTCTATTACTGGCTGTATGTCTTTGATTTTATTTTCTGCTCTTATGGTAAAGTGCGTAATTACTTGAGGACTTAAAGGAATGCAGGCTTTGATTTTGTTGTTAGAAATATTTTGCTTTGCCAACCAGGATTCATCCATAGTTAACATCATCGCTAAATAGCCGCCTGCGGAATGCCCCGATAAAAATAGTTTACTAGTATCCCCACCATATTGCTGGATATTATTGAACACCCATGCTACAGAAGCTGCTGCATCTTCTATAAATGTGGGGGATTGTACTTTAGGGCTTAATCTATATTCTGCGGAGACAATTATAAATTTATCATTTTTTAATTCCTCGGGAATTGCTTTAGTTCCAGCTGTTAAACCTCCTCCATGAAACCAAACAATTACTGGCAAAGATTTACTACTATTATTAGGGATATAAATATCCAATTTACATTGACTTTGTTTATAAGGGTCGTTGTCATTTTGAATGTAATAGGGAACATTTAATACTTCCCTTTTTTGTGCAATAGTTATATTGCTATATAATACACACAAACAAATTAATAGATACTTCATACTTATTCTTTTACTTTTTTAAATAGATTCTCAATAAATATAATAATTCATGACATTGCTTTTGGGCAGGCTCAACTCTTATTTCATTAGAACGTTTAATTACATTATTCATTCCTCCGGTGATATTGATAAAAGAGGACTCACTAAATGTATTTTCTTCTAATAGAAAAATACGATTCGGTAATTTTTTTAATGGTTTTGTATAAACAGAATCTCCACTAATAATGGCATTGTCGTAATTAACTGCATATAAAATAGATTGATCAAAATATTTAAACCTGATAGGGTCTATGAATTGACTTAAAAAGTTTTCTTCCCTTAATTCTCTCGATTCTAATATTTTAGTAAAGTGACTATAGTTCTGTATGGCATTTATTAAATTATCATCCTCTATAAAGTTAAGCCTACCTGTATTTTTAACCTCGTCAAGCGCCATATTATTAATATTTGGTATTGAACGATTAGAAATCTGACCTAGTAAAACATAGCTTTCTATTAAATGGCTCTTTAATTCTCCTTTTACATAATGCTTTGAAATTATTTCGAATAAACTATCTACTTTTTTTCTTTTAGGTAATACGGTAGAAAAAAGAACCGAATCTTTTTGGATATTAAGGTATAAAGTGTTTAAACTTTTTTCTGTTTTCTGAATTTCAACTTGATGCTCTCTTATATTTTCTGCAAAAAAACCTAATGTTACCGCGGTAAATAAAAGTAAAAATTCAAGAATGTATTCAGACCATTTCTTTTTATGTGTCGGGTGGTGTGGGTGATGTACTTCCATATTTAATTAGAATTGATAATAGTTTTAGTTTTCGTTTAAATCTTCATTTAACAATTTAGTAAGTTCTTTGTTTTTTTCTTCAAATAATTTCATTAAATATAAATATATACCTACTCTGTCAATTGCTTTTTGATTGTAAATAATAAAATCTTTGGTTAATAATGATTTTTCAAAAAGTCCATTTGATACGTATAATTTTTTTAAAATAGTTATTTTATCTGATTCAGCTCTTTCAATTATACTTGTAAGTCGTCCTCCAGGTTTTGGCAATGTGTTTACTGTATAATATTCTACAACATCGTCAAGTATTTTATTATTATCGATTAATTTAGCTCCGAACACTTCATAATAGTTTGATATAGTACGTTTTAATTCTATAGAGTTTATATTACTAAAGCTACCACTTGCAATTGTGTTTTTATAGGAAGAATTATTTATATAGAATGAAGTTCCAAATGTAATGCTATCACTTAGTAATAATGCTTTTTCTAAATATTCATTTTTTGATATTTTATTGAGCTGAAAGTCTACAAAAACTTCATTCAATCTATTTAAATAAATAAAAGCATACTTATACTCTAGAATTCTTTCTTGCAGTAATACTGAGTCTTTCTTTAAATCAAGTACAACTGATTGTAGGTTTTGGTGTGTTTTGTGTTCAATTATTTGATGCTCTCTAACATTCTCTGCAAAAAATCCAAGTGTAACCGCAGCAAACAACATTACAAACTCAATTATGTATTCTGACCACTTCTTTTTATGAGTTGGATGGTGTGGGTGATGTACTTCCATATAGTATAATTAAAATTCTTTTTTATTCAATTGAGAAAGAAGTCTTGTGTTCAGCTCCTTAGCTGTTTGCATTACATATAGATAATAGCCACATCTACCCTCAATTTTATTTACTAATAATCTAAATTCTGGATCAATAATTCTTTTTCTTAAAGCAGGAATAGATTTAAAATCTTCTACCTGCATAGAACTTGATCTTGTCTGGAAGGGGAATTTTTCATTTGAATTAATAACAAATCCAAATCCAAAAGTTTTGCCAACAAATTCATTATAGTCATTGTCTAATAATGTATTGTTCACAACTAATTTGCCATATAAAGCTTCATAATACTCTGCAATAAGCTTTTTGGTTTCTTTATTTTTAATAAAACTTAAACTACCAGAGGAAATTGTATTTTTATATGAAGCATTGTTAATAAAGAGGGCTACACTAATTGTAGTATTTAAATATGCATTAAGTACTGAATCTATTAGCTTATTTTCATTCATTTCTTGATGACTAAATGCAAAAGACAAGTCTTTCATTTTCTCAAACTTTACCAAAGAATTACTGTGTTCATATATTCTTTTATTAATTTGAACTGAATCTTGTTTTAAATCATCAATCATAGCGATCAAATTCTGATTCTTATGATTATCAATAATTTGATGTTCTCGTAAGTTCTCTGCGAAAAATCCAAGTGTAACAGCCGCAAATAACATTACAAATTCAATTATGTATTCTGACCACTTCTTTTTATGAGATGGATGGTGTGGATGATGTACTTCCATTGATTAATTTATTATTATAGTTGAAAATAAGCTAATGTTTGCAATTTTACAATACCCTTAGAATTAAGGGTATATTATGCTTTAGTATTAGTTTTCCACTTCCACTATCATCTCAATTTCCACTGCCATATTCAAGGGTAGTGCTACCATTCCAACGGCTGATCTCGCATGCTTACCCTTTTCTCCAAATACTGCTACCATTAAGTCCGAAAATCCATTGATTACCTTTGGTTGATCCGTAAAGCTTTCGGTACTATTGACCATACCCAATACCTTCACAATTCTTTTTACTTTATTCAAATCCCCAACAGCATTCTTCAAATTTGCAATCATATTGATCCCTGTAATTCTTGCTGCTTCTTTGCCTTGTTCAATTGTCATGTCTTTTCCTAATTTCCCTCTAACATATCCTCCATCCTCTACCGCTGGTCCTGAACCTGAAAAATAAATCAAGTTCCCAGTTCTAACATAAGTCACATAATTCGCAATAGGAGCCGATTGCTTGGGAAGGATGATGCCAAGCGCTTTTAAATTGTCTTCTGGGCTTTGTGCTTCACTGTATATGTTAAACAATAAGAAAGCAAAGAGTAGGTAGTATTTTTTCATCAGTATTTTTATTTATCCATAAATTTATAATATATTTTTATTTTATTTGCTTTAGTTATACCATTTAAATTTTTTCTATGCTTGAATCCTTACAAATTGTTGAATACAGTCCTGAGTATCGTTCTGCTTTTTCTAATTTAAATAAAGAGTGGATTTCCAAATATTTCGTAAAGGAGGAAACTGATTATAAGGCTTTAGATCACCCAGACACCTATATCATTGACAAAGGAGGCTATATCTTGGTGGCATTATATAATCAAGCGCCCATAGGTGTTTGCGCTTTAATCAAGATGAACGATTCAGACTATGATTATGAATTATCTAAGATGGCTGTTTCGACAGTAGCGCAAGGAAAAAAAATTGGATGGAAGCTAGCAGAAGCAATTATAGAAAAGGCAAGAAAACTAGGCGCTAAAAAGCTTTATTTAGAAAGTAATACCATTTTAGAACCTGCAATAAATTTATATCGAAAATTAGGTTTTACAGAAGTGGTTGGCAGACAATCTGCTTATGAAAGGGCCAATATAAAAATGGAACTAATTTTATAACTTCAATCATAAGTAGCCATTTGAGCCTACTTATTTGTAATTTTAAAAAAACCAAATTCATGAAAAAATCAATTTTAACGCTGGCTGTTTTTATAAGCTTGATGGGAAATGCACAAGAGTTACCTAAAAACTTTAATGAACTAGTTAAAAATATTGAACCTCAGCTAATTGGCTGGCGTCATCATTTTCATGAATTTCCAGAACTATCTAATAGAGAATTTAACACTGGTAAATATATCGCAGACTACTTACGCTCTGTTGGTTTAGAAGTAAAGTATCCTATTGCTAAAACGGGCGTAGTCGCAATTTTAAAAGGAAATAAGCCAGGTCCAGTGATTGGATTGAGAGCAGACATTGATGCTTTACCCGTTACAGAGAGGGCCCCAATCCCTTTTGCATCGAAGGTAAAGGCTGAATACAATGGCCAACAAGTGAGTGTCATGCATGCTTGTGGACATGATGCCCACACAGCTATATTAATGGCGACTGCTAAAGCTTTAAAAGAAATGCAAAAGGACCTCGCAGGTACAGTTGTTTTTTTATTCCAACCAGCCGAGGAAGGTGCTCCAAATAATGAAGAAGGTGGCGCCCCATTGATGATTAAAGAAGGCGCAATGGACGCTCCAAAATTAGAAGTGGTATTTGGCTTACACATGGCTGCACAATTACCTACCGGGATGCTAGCTTATAAGTCTGGTGCTGCACAAGCATCTTCTGATTTATTTAAAATTGTAGTAAATGGAAAGGGAAGTCATGGCGCCATGCCTTGGGGAAGTATTGATCCAATTGTTGTGTCTGCTCAAATTATTGAAGGCTTGCAACATATTGTAAGTAGACAGTCCGATTTAACAAAAGCACCATTGGTGATTTCAGTGGGTTCTTTACATAGTGGTGTTAGAGCGAATATCATACCGGAAACTGCTCAAATGGAAGGCACCATTCGTTCCTTAGATGCGACTATGCGCAAGGAGACCCATGAAAAGATTCGCCAAACAGCGAAGTCAATAGCAGCAGCCTCTGGCGCAACTGCAGAAGTTGAAATTAAAACGCAAACATTGGTGAACTACAATGATCCTATATTAGCTAAAAAATCAGTTTTATCTTTAAATAAAGTGGCAGGTCCAGATAATGTGTATGAAGCAAATTGGACAACTGCAGCAGAGGATTTTTCTTTTTATGGCGAAAAAACACCTACTTTCTTTTTTAGTTTAGGTGGCATGGAGAAAGGTAAAAAAGCAAGTGAAGTAGGTGGTCATCATACGCCAGATTTTTATTTAGATGAATCTGGTTTTATCAATGGCGTGAAAGCATTTTGTAATTTAGTATTTGATTACAATAAGAAATAAAATAAAATGAATTGCATAGACAACTTAGTTTGGCTAGTCTCTTGATTGTATTAATGTAAATTTTCTTTTTAGTTTCAAAAACGGTTGTTCAAAAAAGTGGTAAGATAAAGTAGCAAATATTACTGTGAATATAAATGCTATGATAATACCCAATTCATTTTTCCATTCATATAATCCAATCGTTTTACTAAAGTCAGACAATTCAACTTTAAATATGCTAAAGATTATCCAATACATAGTAATATGAGAAACGTACATTCCATAAGAAATACGTCCAAGATAAACCAGGGGTTTGGGCATAAACTTTGCAGAGGACCCATAAAAGGATATAAAGAAACATATTACTCCAACGAGTATTAAAAGCCAACCCATGATTGATTTTGTCGTTGATGCAAGATGAGGAGCGTCTGCATTTATTTCACAAACCATCGATGCTATTAACCAACAAGCATAGCCTATAAAAAATAATACAATACGTGAAAAGAAATTGTATTTGGGTTCCCAACCTTTTACAAAAATTGAAAATAATATTCCTGCTGAGAAAAATTGAAATTGAACAAAACTGTTTGTCCACTGTCCGCTAAATTTTTCTGTAGGACTTTGTGCATAATAGATAATAGCAATGTATGCAAATATAAATGCACAAAAAGAGAAAACTTTTAATCCTTTCTTACCAGTATAATATAAGACTAAGGGTAGCAAAATATAAAGTTGTTCTTCAACAGATACACTCCATAGTGGATTGATACAATAGGATTGCCATTTATTAAATGTTATGTACCAGTTACCTGAAAAAAAAGTGAATGCTAATTGAGCGTTCAACGGAATAGGTGTTCCAAAAATACTAGTAGTAGATGTTAGTAATACTATTGAAAAAAAGAAAACGAAATATAAAGGCCAGATACGTAGCATTCGTCTAATGTAAAATGATTTAATACTTATTGTGCCAAATTTTTGCTGCTCTCGATTAAGAAGTTCAGTAATTAAAAATGCACTCAAAAAAAAGAATAAGGGCACACCATAATTACCTACTAAGCTAAAATGATAAGCCCAATAATATTCTGCAGGGTTAATGGAAGCGAGGTCTAGTCTATGAACAAAGAATACAAAAAGAAATGCACAAAGACGAAGTACATCTAACTCAGGTTTGTAATAACGTTCTGTTTTCAAAGGTTTAGTTTTAAAGTTTATTTTACTAGATTTTGTAATGCTATATTTTTAATTAGTTATAAATATAATAAACACGGCCCGGAACCTAGCCGAGATTATTGTTACTATAATACTAAATTTACATCTAAGTCTGTAGATAATTCTAAGTTATCCAAGTAGTGAAGGGTAGTGGTACGAGGGTAAAGGGTAATTTCAATTTTTATCATCAATGCATCTCTGATCTTAATAATTTTAACAGTTTATCATTATTCTTTTTGGCATTTAATAAACTAATACGATAAATGAATATCCAATTATAATATTTTTGTACTTCATAGATAAATTCATCTGATTGTAAAATATTTTTTGTTTTATTTAGGCTCATCATAAAATCTTGATAACCTTCCTTACTGTTAGTTAAGTACTCTTTTGAGAAATTTTCATTTTTTCTAATTAATTTTCCAACACCAATGGGTAAGTAATTATTAAATGCAGTACCAACTTGATCAAAAAATTCATTTGCAGCCTCTATTCCTTTGAAGTTTACTTCGTAGTAGGATGCTAATGTATTTTTTAACTCACCTTCATCCAAATAACTTAGTAGGCCACTTGACTGCATATTTTTAAATGAACTATTATTCACATAAAGTGTAGTAGAATAGGCAATTAAATTATCAAACTTTTTTATCGAATCAATTAATTGATTTTGATTAATTTTATTTGTTTTGGCCAGATACAAGATATTATTCAATCTATTAAATGTATAAATACATGAGTCTTCTATTGCAAGTGCACTTGAAATATTAATAGAATCTGCTTGTAAATCTTTTAGAATAGTAATCTTATTTTGCTCTACCCGATGGCTCATAATCTGATGCTCTCTTATATTTTCTGCGAGAAATCCTAAGGTAACAGCAGTAAAAAGCATTACAAACTCAATAATATATTCTGACCATTTCTTTTTGTGCGTTGGATGATGTGGGTGATGTACTTCCATGTTTTTATATTATAGTTGAAAATAAGATAATGTTCTCAATTCCACACCTTCACCTCCATTCACACCTGTTTTCCTTTTAAAAACACAAAACCTGGCCCGAACTTGGCCAAGAATTACCCCAAACAAAAAGGGTCTACGCTTTTGACAGCATAAACCCTTGAAAATCTTGCCTTTCGGCTGTGGGCCCACCTGGGCATGATCCAGGGACCCCCTGATTATGAGTCAGGTGCTCTAACCAACTGAGCTATAGGCCCGCATCTTTCGATGTAGGCGGCAAAAGTACTAATTTTTAACCTTTTTTAAAGGTATCTACCCTTTTTTTCTGCTATTTTTGCGGGATGAAGAAAGTTATTTTATCAGTCGTTTCCATTTTATTCTTTGGCATGTTTTTAAATGCCCAAACAGCCGCAACTACAGGGAGTAAAAAATTAGACCTTACAGGCCGCCCAGCCGATCATTTCATGTTCCAATTTGGTACCGATATTTGGACAAACCGTCCAGACAGTGTTAATGTAGGAGGTGGTTTAAGCCGTCACTTCAATTTGTACTTTATGTACGATAAACCTTTTGCTACAAATCCTAAGTATTCTGTGGCCTTCGGAGCAGGTATAGGAACTACTAATATTTTCTTTGATAACCGCACTTTTGTAGATGTAAAATCTCCAGCGAACACTTTACCTTTTCGTAAAATAGATGCAGTTTCGAATCACTTTTCTAAATTTAAAGTAACTACTGTTTATTTTGAAATACCGGTAGAGTTAAGATATTTTAGCAATCCTGCACATCCGGGTAAATCTTGGAAAGCCGCTGCAGGCTTTAAGTTGGGAACTTTATTAAAGTCTTACTCTAAAGGTAAAAATATGGTAAACAGTAATGGCAACTCTATTAATGGTAAAGCCTATATTCAAAAAGATCAAAACAAACGCTTTTTTAATGCAACCGATATTGCATTAACAGCAAGAGGGGGTTATGGTATATTTTCATTAGATCTAGGCTATCAAGTAAACGGAGTTTTGCGCGATGGTTATGGCCCGCTTATGAATAAGTTCTCTGTAGGTTTCACGATTAGTGGCTTATAGTAATTAATATAATATTTACGAAACCCTCTATAACGGAGGGTTTTTTTATGGACCTAATGGATTAACCTATCTTTGTAAAAACAAGTAAAGTTGATAGAGAAAAAGAAAATATTTAAGAAGGAAGAGAAGTCGGTACTAGTGAGTGTCATACAGAAAGATCAAACTGAAGCACAGGTAGATGAATATTTAGATGAGTTAGCTTTTTTAGCAGAAACAGCAGGGGCTACTACTTTAAAATCGTTCAAGCAAAGACTACCGCATCCCGACTCTAGAACTTTTGTGGGCAAGGGAAAGCTAGAAGAAATAAAACAATATGTTGCGCAAAAAGATATCGACGTAGTTATTTTTGATGATGAATTATCAGGCTCTCAAATTACCAATATTGAAAAAGAAGTAAAGTGCAGGGTCATTGATAGAAGTGATTTAATCTTAGACATATTTGCGGCGCGTGCAAGAACGGCGCAAGCTAAAGTGCAAGTAGAGTTAGCACAGTATCAATATATATTACCCCGCTTAAAAGGTATGTGGACGCATTTGGAAAGACAAGGTGCGGGTATTGGATCGAGAGGTCCGGGAGAAACAGAAATTGAAACGGATCGTCGTATCGTAAAAGATAAAATTTCTTTACTACGCAAACGCTTACTTGAAATTGATAAGCAAGCCTTCACACAAAGAAAAGAAAGAGGAGAGTTTATACGCGTGGCGCTAGTGGGCTATACCAATGTGGGTAAGAGTACCATTATGAATTTAGTTAGCAAGAGTGATGTGTTTGCTGAAAATAAATTATTCGCCACCCTTGATACCACTACGCGTAAAGTAGTTTTTGAGAACACGCCTTTTTTATTAAGTGACACAGTTGGGTTTATTAGAAAATTGCCACATCATTTAGTAGAAAGTTTTAAAAGTACTTTAGATGAAGTAAGAGAGGCCGATGTATTATTACATGTAGTAGATGTTTCTCATGCGCAGTATGAAGACCAAATAGGTGTGGTGAATAAAACTTTGCAAGAATTAAAAGCATTTGATAAACCTATCATTACCATTTTCAATAAAATGGATTTATACAAAGAAAAATATTTTGATGAGTGGATATCGGATGAAGTCAAACAAGATTTACTCATTGAATTAAAAGATAAGTGGAACGGCATTACCAATAACCAAGCTGTTTTTATTAGCGCTATAGAAAAACAAAATATTGAAGAATTAAGAACTGTTATTTTACATAAAGTAAGAGACATGTATCAAATAAGATTCCCTTATAAAACTGTTTATTATACCTAATGAGTAAGTTGGACTGGAAATTAATTACCGATGCGCCATTAAGCTTGAACTGGGCTGAAAATAATATGGTAGAATTGGAGGTAGAAGGCAAGCAATTTACCCTAGCAAAATGGAAGGAAGGATACTTAGCTTTTGCAAGCAAATGTCCACATGCCAGTGGTCGCATGTCACAGGGCTATATTAACCCTTTGGGCCAGGTGGTTTGTCCATTACATAGATATTGTTTTGATATGAAAAATGGCCGAAATACAAGCGGCGAGGGCTATTTTTTGAAAACCTACCCCATTGAGTTAAGAGAAGAGGGTCTTTTTATTGGTTTTCAGTCATTTTCTTTGTTTTAATGTTTTGTTCTTAACTAAATTTTATTATTTTTGCCACCCTTAAAAGGAACACTCCTCCTTAGCTCAGTTGGTTAGAGCACATCACTGTTAATGATGGGGTCCTCCGTTCAAGTCGGAGAGGGGGAGCAAGAGTGCACAAGGCGACAGAAATGTCGCCTTTTTTGTTGTCCGTCAATGAGTTAGGCTAGCTGCATCTTTGTAAAAAATCAAGCAAATTCTTTTATAATCTTCTTTGCAGTATGGGTTTTACCCCAATTGGCAAGTTCGTGTAATAAAGGAAGTAGTGATTTCCCTGCATTTGTTAAAGAGTATTCAACTCTTGGTGGCATTTCGGTGAATTCAATTCGATGAACCAATCCAAATTGTTCTAATTCTTTCAGTTCCCCAGCCAATACTTTGTTCGAGATTGAAGGAATGATTTGATTGAGTTTACCAAATCGAATGGTTCTGTCTCCGATACAGTTCAATATAATTGGTTTCCATTTACCGCCAATGATACTCATTGTTCGGGTTACAGGACAATTTAATGGGTTATCGATGAATTTATTACTCATATTTCTGGTTACCATTTGGTTACTTGTATTTACTAAATCAGTTACAAATGTAAACCATTGAATCTATTTTTGTAAAAAAATAAATTATGAAAAGGTATATACAAATTGTCGGTGTAGTTTTAATTCAATTAGTTGTTGTTTCTTCAACTCTTGCTCAAACGAAATTAAAGTTGGGAAAACAGGAGTTTGAATTACATAATGTAACAGGCTCTATCATTAAGTTCCAAGGTGAAAATGTCCTGAAAATAGAAAGAGATTTGCAGTCATTACCATTTGATGTGAATAGACTAGAAGCAACAGTTGACGAAAAGCATTATGCAAAATTGGTAGGATTAGATGATTTTGAAAATGGGACGATTGAGATTAAGATGTATAGTCAAATCCAAGACCCATCTCCATTTGCAGGAGCTGCTGGTTTTATTGGTTTATATTATCGAATAGCACCAAATGATTCTGCATTTGAATCCATCTATTTGCGACCTAAAGTGGGAAGAGCATCTAATCAAATGTTTAGAAACCATGCTGTTCAATATTTTTCATATCCTCATGCAAAGTTCGAAACTTTGAGAAAGAATTATCCTCCGGGTTCTTATGAAGGGTCTGCTCCTGTTGCACTTAAAGAGTGGATCACCATGAGAATTGAAGTGAATGGTGAAACTGCTGAAATGTTCATTAACAATATGAAATACTCTTCTTTTATCGTTGATAAAATGTTGGGGAATGTTAAAAAAGGAGGAGTTGGACTTTATGTTGATATTGCGACCATTGGATATTTTAAGGACTTGAAAGTAATTAAAAGAGCATACAAAGCTCCAGCGAAGAAAGAGGATAATCAGGATGGAATTTAACTTCTTGTAATCTTGCCGGAAGTTAAGTGTTTAAATTCCATATAGTTACGTAAAAAATAAGAGGTTGATAGCTGCATCTTTTGTCGAAAAGGGGAGCAAGAGTGCACAAGGCGACAGAAATGTCGCCTTTTTTGTTGTCCGTCAATGAGTTAGGTTAGTTGCATCTATTTGTTTTTCTTTGATTAACTTCAGTACTTAAATAATCAAACTTATATAAAAATGAAAAGAATTGCCCTACTATCGCTTTTACTTCTACCATTTCTTGGTTTTGCACAAAACACCCAATATACGGTTACCTCTTTTTTACCTGATGGGCCATTGGCTCCTAATACACATTATATTGGGGAGGCTTGGTTAAGTAGTGTACTTCAGGGGGATACTGAATTGAATTATAATATTACCAAAGCAACATTTAGAAAAAATTCCACGCTCGATTGGCACAAACACTCCACACCTCAAGTACTTATTATTTTGGAAGGAGAAGGCTATTATCAAGAAAAGGGTAAAGAACCAATTATCATTAAAAAGGGTGACGTTGTTAGATGTCCAAAAGATATAGAGCATTGGCATACAGCAAGTAAAGAAAGTTTAGTTACTTATCTAGCTTTATATGATGGTTCAAAACCAACTATTTGGACAGATAAACTAACTCAAGCGTATTATGATGATGTCGCTCAGAAACTGAAGGGAGATAAAAAGTAAAGATATTCAACCTTTCAATTTCCCGATAGTAACATACTCAATCATCGAATTATAGTTGCATCTTTCGTCGAAAAGGGGAGCAAAACTGGACAAGCCATCAGAAATGATGGCTTTTTCTTTGTCCATCAATGAGTTAGGGTAGTTGCATTTTTTTTATTTATAGAGGTTTATATTTTTTGAAAAGCTACAACTCAATATCTTTGTTTTTATAGTGGGATTTCCAATAAATCAACTCATCTCCCTAAATATGACAAACTATTTAATTGTACCTGGTCTGGGGAATTCTGGTCCAGAACATTGGCAAACTTATTTCCAAAACTCCGATCCCAATTTTTTTCGAATCGAACAGGCCGATTGGGATACGCCCATTTGTGAAGATTGGATTAAGAATATAGATGCAATGGTAACATCATATGACCTATCATCTGTTGTTTTAATTGGACATAGTTTAGGATGTTCAACCATTGCGCATTGGTCAGCTAAGTTTAAAAGAAATATTAAAGGGGCAATGCTAGTAGCACCTAGTGACCTTGAAGCACCAAATTACACTTTCCCGACAAAAGGATTTTCACCGATACCACTTGATAAATTAAATTTCAATTCTATTGTTATAGCAAGCTCAAATGATATTTGGGTTTCTTTGGAGAGAGCAAAATTTTTTGCAGAAAATTGGGGCAGTGAATTTATAAACATTGGCGATGCCGGTCATATAAATGCATCTTCCGGACACACTAATTGGGAAGAAGGATTAACGATATTGAAAAAACTGGGATAGTTTACCCCTTTAATTTCCTGATAGATACCTACTCAATCATAGCATTATAGTTGCATCTTTCGTTGGAAAGGGGAGCAGATATAAAATATAAAAGGGTTATACTTTAATTGTATGATCCTTTTTTAATTCATACTCTTTTGAGAATTGAAAATGGCATTATTCTTAATAAGAGGGCAATTAACCTCCACCTCTTAGTGATATAAACCACCTTCTTTTTTTGTTTGATGGCTTGAAGTATTTGTTCAGCAGCCTTTTGAACAGGGGCTACCCAAAAGAGACCTTCACCCTTCGCCATTGCGGTGTCAACAAATCCTGGTCGAACATCTGTAATGTAGACAGGTAAATTAGATTTATGGGCATTCAACCTTAACCCTTCCAAATAATTGATTTGATATGCCTTTGTCGCATTGTATGATGGGGCAATACCATTTCCCCTGATTCCTGCAATAGAGCTAATGTTGACGAGATGACCATAACCTTGTTCTTTAAAATACCGTACAGCCCAATCAGCAATGCACGTAAATCCTTGAATATTCGTTTTGATTACACTATGCTCAACATCAAAATTTAAGTTTTTATTCTCCTCGCCGATTCCTGCTGAAATAATCAATAAATCCAATCCACCCATCTGACTCACCAATTCATTACAGATTGCCTCTAAAGTTGATAAATCCTGAACATCCATTTTTTTAAAGACAATTCTATTTATCTCTTGCGTCTGTATGGATTGGAATAATCCATCACGTCTGCCAGTTACTCCAACTACAAAACCATGTCGCAAAAGTAACTCAGCCAATGATTTGCCGATTCCACTTGTTGCTCCTATGATGATAGCTTTTTTCATTTTTATAAAAGTAGATAAACTAAGTATGAATGCCAACTTCCTGCAAATTGACACGAAGTTTAACCCTTCAATTTCCTAATAGTCACATACTCAATCATCGCATTATAGTTGCATCTTTCGTCTGTAAGGGGAGCACTCAAGAAAAGCCATCAGCAATGATGGCTTTTTTGCTAAATAAAGAGATCCTGTTTATGGCTGACTTAAGAATGCTTTGGAATAATTAATCTTCAAAGCATCCATCGAAGGCATGTGTCCTTTCAAACGCTTTTTGAAATCCTCATAATTTTTTGATCCTTTGGGAGACCAAGAAACTTCTGATAAAGCCAAAGCTCTTGGATAGGTCATATACTCCGCATAAGGTAAATTACTGACATATTCGGTCCATAAGTTGGCCTGAATGCCCACCACATGTTTCGCTTCCTCAGCCGTCAATTCAGGTAAATCTGGTTCAAAAGAATAGCATTTGCTTAAAGGTAAAAATCCACCGATGGCGATGGGTTCTGTTTTAGCCTCCGCTTGGTAATAATCGATGTAGAAATAGGAGTTAGGCGACATCACAACATCGTGATTTTGTTTCGCAGCTTCGATACCACCTTTAGTTCCCCTCCAAGACATGACCATCGCATTTGGCGATAAACCACCTTCTAAAATTTCGTCCCAACCTAATAATTTTTTTCCTTTGGACGTAATAAATTTATCAATCCGACGAATGAAATAACTTTGTAATTCATTTTCATCCTTCAGGCCTAATTTTTTAATTAAGTCTTGGCAAAAACGACTTTCCTTCCATTGAGTTTTGGGACATTCATCCCCTCCAATGTGGATGTATTGGCCTGGAAATAATGCCATCACTTCGGTTAGCACATCTTCTAAAAAAGTAAAAGTTTCTTCACGTGGAAATAAGACGTCTTCAGCCACGCCCCATTTTGTTTTTACTTGTAATATTTTATCCCCATTAGCACCAAATTGTGGATAGGCTGCCAATACAGCCGTCGAATGACCTGGCATTTCAATTTCAGGAATTACCTGAATATATTTAGAAGTGGCGTAAGCAACTACTTCCTTAATTTGCTCTTGTGTATAAAATCCGCCATGTGGCTTTCCGTCGTATTTTTGGTCCTGGTAATGGCCCAACATACTTTCCTTTCGCACCGAAGATATAGAGGTCAACAAAGGATATTTTTTTATTTCAATACGCCAGCCCTGATCTTCAGTCAAATGCCAATGAAACGTATTTAATTTATAAATAGCCATCAAATCGATGTAGCGTTTTACCGCATCCACTGAGAAAAAATAACGGCCTACGTCTAGCATTAAACCGCGGTAGCTAAAACGTGGAGCATCTTCGATCAAACAATTAGGAACTGTTAAAGCAACCGTCGACAACTCATTTCCGTAAATAGGCGCAGGCATCAATTGGAGCAAAGTTTGTAAACCATAAAAAGCACCTTTTCCAGTTTTTGCTTGAATTTCTACTTTTTTAGACGTCACTTGTAAACGATATTCCTCATCTCCTAAAGCATCATTTTTGCTAAATACTATTCCTGAAGTGGCGGACTTAGCGATTTTAACAGGAACTGTTTGACCCGACGCATTTTTAATTTGCAAGGCTAGTAAATTAGCCGATGGACTAAATTCATCTGAATTTATGTACACTGAAATTCCTTTCTTGATCGTAAAAGTACCCTCAGCAGGTTTTAAAGATTTAGGCAAAGGGATAATGTTGTATGCATTTTGGGCTAAAGAACTCCAAGCTATACACAAGCATAAAATAATGAATTGGATTTTTTTCATAGTTCTATTGGATTGAATCGTAAAGATATTGGATCGAATTTAAAATCACTGTAATAAATAATTATAAATTTTAAAAGAAAAGCACAGAGGTCGCAACCTTTAAATTGTAATAATTCAATGTAATTTTTTAGCAGGTATTTTATGCGGTATTGATAAAGCAATCCATATTCATTAAAGTCCTAATTACAAGGTATGGTTTTGTACAAAATGGTATTTTCGTTTGTATTCGACTGGAGTTAGGCCCTGATTCTTTTAAAATTTCCCACAAAGGGCTTTTTCTTTGTCCGTCAGTGACTTAGGGCTTTCTTGTTCGCGTATAAATACGCTGTTTTCTTTTCATTTTCCTTCAGATATTTATTTTCAATAAAGTAGTTAAAATATTTTATTAAAGTTCCATTTTAAGTTAACTTTGTAAACGAGGAATTCAATGAATCAAGTAAGAGAGCTGGTTTTTTATAGAAATCATTTTCATGACTTTTTTGATAAGCAATCAGAGAAAGCTAAAGAAAAAATTGATTAAGTTTTATTCTTACTAACTCATATCGATAAAGTTCCAGAGAAGTTTTTAAAACATATAGAAGGACAAAAAGGATTGTATGAAATAAGAGTTGAACATGGCAGCAATATTTTAGTACGACTAAATAAACAAGTAATGGCAAAGAAAGAAAATAAGAGTACAAATTTTAATGAGCATTTAACTCGACGTTATGGTATAAAAGGTTCAGAGAGGAGAACTGAGTTTGAAATAAAGGCTAAAGCCTATCTTATAGGAGAGTTAATAAAAGAAGAAAGAAAAAATGCAAAAATGACTCAGGAGCAATTAGCGGATAAGATTGGCGCCAAAAAAAGTTTTATCTCTAGAATTGAAAATGGTAAAACAGATATTCAACTTTCTACTTTATACAGGCTGCTTGAATTTGGACTAGGAAAAAATGTTGAGGTTTCTGTTAATTAATTTCAATTCTTTTCCTTTCTAAAAAGGAATTAATTTTGCTCTAAATCAAACATGCTCAAAATGAACGCACCTTTCAGCAAGTATCTTTATATTGGTTTTTTACTATTAGGCTCATACCAAGCCATTTTCTCTAAAGACTATGTTCAAGCAGCAGCTTCAATGGGTATAGGATTGGCATTTGATCCATTCAATCCAGACCAAAAATGGAATGACCGACCTACATGGCAAAAGGCAGTTTTAATTATTCACCTAGCCTTAGTCGCAGCAATGTTCGGATTGGGCGTTGGCTTGAATGATAAGTAAACCTGCTTCAATATATATTTCATCATGAAGATTAAAGTAAAAATTTGTTGCATTAGTAGTATTGAAGAGGCTTCACTAGCAATTGTGCACGGCGCCGCAGCTATTGGCTTGGTGGGAAGAATGCCCAGTGGCCCTGGCATTATCACAGATGACCTTATTCATAGTATAGCTAAAACCGTACTTCCTCCCATTGATAGTTTTTTATTAACCAGTGAAACAACAGCTGAAGCAATTATTGAACACCACAATAAAGTCAATACAACTACTATTCAAATGGTTGATGCCTTAAGTGGCCGTGAATATCATAAAATAAGAGAAGCCATACCTCATGTTAAACTGGTTCAAGTAATTCATGTGTTGGATGAAAAGGCTGTTCAAGAAGCTATTGAAATAGCAGAATGGGTAGATGCTATTTTACTAGACAGTGGTAATCCTAATTTGTCTACCAAGGTATTGGGAGGAACAGGCAAAACACATAACTGGGATTTAAGTAAAAAAATTAGAGAAAACATTAGTATTCCTACCTATTTAGCTGGAGGCATTAATAAAGACAATATTAGAAAGGCCATTGATCATGTGCAACCATATGGCATTGACTTATGCAGTAGTGTAAGAACCAATGGACAATTAGATGAGCGTAAATTAGAAGAATTATTTAAAGCCTTGCAATAGGTTTTTTATAATGCTAGTTTCATCATAATATCGGTTTGCTTTTCATTACCTAATTCATTAATCTCCTAATAGTTACATACTCAATCATCTTATTGTAGCTGCATCCATAAAGTAATTTTAGGAGGGTAAAACCATAGCTTAGACCGAACCTGCGAATTCAAATACAGGAACTGGTGTGGGCGGGGTTAAAAATTAAAATTGCCTCAGATGCAAAAACTTTATAACTTGTATAGACTAAATTGGATAGATTAATAAATTCATGGCATCTTATAATTAATTTTTAACACAAAACTTATTTATGAAAAAAACTATTTTCTTTTTATCGTTTTTACTTATTGGATTATCTGCTTCTGCACAAGGTCCGAAAGTATTGGTAATTACTGCACATCCAGATGATGAGAGTTCCATTTCTGTTGCAATGTTTAAAATAGCCAAAGAATTGAAAGGCACTGTTGATATGGCTGTAATGACTGATGGTGCTGGGGGTTTTGCGGATGCACAACTAGGCGCAATATATTATGGCATAAACTTGACCGATTCTATTGTAGCTAGAACCCATATTTCAATTATTAGAAAACAAGAAATATTAAATGTTGCTAAAATACTTGGGGTAAGAAATATCTATTTTATGGAACAACCAGATGACCTTTATTCTACTAATTATGAGCCTTATTTATATGGTAAAAATTGGGATATTGGTTTCATTGAAAAAAGATTAGACAAATTACTTGCAGAAAGAGAGTATGATTTTATTATTACTATGTCTCCAAGAACAGGACAACATGGCCATCATATTACTTCTGTTATAATGGGCCTAAGAGCAGTTGAGCGTTATAAAGGGAATAATAAGCCAATCATTATTGCAGGAGCCTCTAAGGTGAAAGGTAATGCCGACCCTGTTTTGACAGGAATACCAGGTATTGACGTAAGTAAAATCAATACGAATGTCCCTCCATTTAGATTAAACAGGGCCTATAGATTTGCTGAAAACGATAAATTAAGCTACAAAATTGTAGCAGACTGGACAATTGCAGAATATAAATCACAAGGAGCTATTCAAGAAAATGCCATGCATAGAACCGATGAAGAATTATATTTTTACTATGAAATAAATCCTTTAAACGGTACAGAAAAAGTAAAGAAATTATTTGAAGACCTAAGTAAGAGTGGTTTTCTCCCATCACCCACAAAAAAGTAAGATAGACAATCTTAAAATACTATACTAATAAAATACTACTTATGAAAAACGACAGTTTAAATTCAAGAAGAAAATTTCTACAACAAATTGGTGTAACTAGTTTTTTAGCAGCCGCTTCGCCCCTTTCTTCTTTGGCAGCATCTGCGCATGCGGAAGAACGTATGCTAATATATAATAGAAAAATTTCATCAAACGATAAGATACGAATTGGCGTGATAGGATATGGCATACAAGGTCACAACGATTTAAGAACTGCACTAAAAGTTCCAGGTGTTGAATTAGCAGGTATTTGTGATCTATATACTGGAAGGTTAGAAAATGCAAAAGAAGAATTTGGAAAAGAATTGTATACCACTATTAATTATAAGGATTTACTCGACAAAAAAGATATTGACGCAGTATTAATTTGCACAACTGATGTTTGGCATGCACGTATTACAATAGACGCCTTAGCAAAAGGGAAGCATGTGTATTGTGAAAAACCAATGGTTTATAAAATTAGCGAAGGTTATCCAGTGATAGAAGCTGTAAAAAAATCGGGTAAAGTATTACAAGTAGGAAGCCAAAGAGTAAGCAGTATTGGTTATGCAAAAGCAAAAGAATTATTGGCTGCAGGAGAAATTGGAGAATTGAATATGGTCAATGCAGTATATGACAGACAAAGTTCTATTGGTGCATGGGAGTATACCATACCTAAAGATGCAGATGCCATGACCACCAATTGGGACACCTTTATTGAGGCTACCGCTAAAATGGAATTTGATGCCAAAAAATTCTTCTGGTGGAGAGCGTATAAAGAAGTGGGCACAGGTGTGGCAGGAGATTTATTTGTGCATTTATTAAGTGGGTCACATTTCATAACCAATTCTTATGGCCCTGAAAATATTTATAGCACAGGTCAATTTAGTTACTGGAATGATGGTAGAAATTTACCAGATGTAATGACAGGTGTCCTACAATATCCAAAAACTAAAGAGCATGCTGCTTTCTTAATGACATTACAAGTGAATTTTATTAGTGGTACTGGTGGTCAAGAAGTAATAAGATTAGTGGGTTCTGAAGGGCTTATAGAAGTAGCTGGTAGTAATCTTACTATAAAACATAGCATAATGCCTGAGGCGCCTGGTTTTGGCGGAGGTGGCGATTCTTTATTTACTTTCTCAAAAAGCATACAAGAAGAAATGCAAAAAGACTATGATGCAAAATGGACTTTAGATCAAAGAAAAAGAAAAACAAAAGAAGATATTATTTTCAAAGCACCTATTGGCTATAATGCTAATTTAGATCATTTTACAAATTTCTTTGATTCAATTAGAACTGGTAAGCCAGTAATAGAAGATGCGGTGTTTGGATTTAGAGCAGCAGCTCCTGCCTTAGCATGTAATGAGAGTTATTTTACTAAAAAAATTATCAAATGGGACCCCGTAAATATGAAATTAAGGTAGCCTTACCTTCTATGAAATTCATTTTTTCTATTGGCTTACTGTTTCTTTTTTACACCATCAGTATTGCGCAACCATACGCGACTCAACCCCCGAATATAGTTGTCATACTTGCTGATGACCAAGGCTGGGGCGATCTTGGTCTTACTGGAAATCAGGCGGCATCTACACCGAACATAGATCAAATGGCAAAGCGTGGTGCTTTTTTTAACCACTTTTATGTAAGCCCCGTTTGCTCTCCAACCCGGGCAGAGTTCCTTACGGGTAGATACCATCTAAGGGGCGGGGTGAATGGAGTAGCTTCTGGTAAAGAAAGATTAAACTTGGATGAAGTTACCATAGCTGATATTTTTAAAAAGCGTGGCTATGCAACAGGGCTATTTGGAAAATGGCATAATGGTGCGCAAGGACCTTATCATCCAAATGCAAGAGGGTTTCAAGAATTTTACGGATTTACGATTGGGCATTTAGGAAACTATTTTGATCCTCAATTGCAAATGAATGGAAAAATAGTTCAAGCAAAGGGGTTTATCACAGATAATTTAACACAACATGGATTAGATTTTATAGAACAAAACCAAAAAAAACCTTTCCTTGCTTATTTCGCATTTAATACACCACACAGCCCCATGCAGGTTCCAGATGAATACTGGCAAAAGTATAAAGATAAAATGCTGGTACAAAAAGGAACATTACCTAATAAAGAAGATATTGAACACACAAAGGCTGGTTTAGCAATGAATGAAAATTTAGATTGGAATGTAGGTAAGATTATACAATTGCTAGAAAAATTGAATTTAATTGAAAACACCATCATCGTTTATTTTTCTGATAACGGCCCTAATGGTAATAGATGGAATGCAGGTATGAAAGGTATCAAAGGTAGCACTGATGAAGGGGGCATAAGATCGCCGTTGATTATCCAATGGAAAAATACCATCAAAGCATCTCAAAAAATAGAGAACCTATCTGGCAGCATTGACTTATTACCTACTTTACTTGGCTTGTCTGGCGTAGAATACAAAACAATAAAATCTTTTGATGGAGTTAACTTAACGCCCTTATTAATGGGCCAAAATCCTAGCGCTTTACAAAACAGATTTATACCCACTTATTGGAATGGCAAAACCAGTATTCGCACAACACAATATCGATTAGATGCCAGCAATCAACTCTATGATATGATTCGTGATACCGCGCAAACAACTGATGTAGCAAAAATATATCCTGCATCATACAATGATATTTTATTTAAAAAGAAACAATGGGAAAATGAGGTGGTTGCAGCACTACCTCTCAAAGATGAAAGACCTTTACTCGTTGGTGACCCACTATTTATCAATGATGTTTTACCCGCCTCAGAAGCCAATGCGAGAGGTAATATTGTCCGTTCAAGCATTCATCCTAATGATAGTTATTATAAGCAATGGCGCAGTACAGAGGATAGTATATTATGGGATATAGAAGTACTAGAAAAAGGGGAATTCGAAATTGAATTTTACTACGCTTGTTCCGAAAAAAATATTGGTACAAAAATTGAATTAAGTTTTCAAAACAGTTCTGTCACCAAGCCCATTATTGTAGCAAATGATGTGCCTCTTCTTGGTGTCCAAAAAGATAGAGTTAAAAGAGATGAATCTTTTCTAAAAGATTTTAAACCCTTAAACTTGGGGCGCATTATACTGCCAAAAGGAAAGGGAGTAATGAGTGCAAAAGCAACTATTTTAAATGCAGCTGATGATTTAGAATTTTATATGATACGATTGCAGCGCATTAAATAAAATAGTATTGCACGAACTAAAACTCAAAACTACTTCTTCTTTTGAGTCATCTATTTTTTAAAAGTCGTATTAATCGTTTGTACCAAACCATTTTTTGAATAGTCATGCCCTAGTTGCCAAAACATAATGCCTCCCAACTTATGTTTTATAACATAATTCGATTTTGCTTTTATGGATTCTTTGTCATCAAAAGTGGCATAGCTTTTTTCAGTTGCATTATAGGCATAAGGGGCTTGCGCTTCATTGTCCCAATAAAACTTATATCCAGTATTTTCAGAAATACGATTCGGAAACTCATTGTAGCCAATGAAGTGTTTAAATTTTCCCTTTTGGTATAAACCATTATTTTCATCAATTACGCCCTCCCAGGTTCTAGCATAAAATGCCGCACCTATAATTAATTTTTTGGCAGGTACCCCCAAGGATAATAAATATTGAATACAATTATCGGCCGACTCTTTTTGTTTAGATGTACTAAATAAAGCAGAATGATGTCCAGTGGTGGTTGCATATCCGCTAACCAAATCATAGGTCATCAAATTAACATAATCCACATAGGGCATTATATCGCTCCAATTTACCGCATCATTTGCAAATTTTTGAAAACCTCCCGCAGCAAAAGTGATGGTCATTTTTTTACCCAATTCCTTTCTCAAGGATTTTACTAGTTCAGTAAAATTAGGTTTGTCCTCAGGTGTAAATTTATGATTCGGAAATCCAGCAATAGCGGGGTATTCCCAGTCTAAGTCAATGCCGTCAGTACCAAAATAGTCCGTTAAGGATTTAATAGATTTTGAAAAATTAACACGTCCTGCATTAGTACTAAATACGTCCGAACAAGGCTCACATCCGCCCCATCCACCCAAAGACAATAGTACTTTTAAATCCTTGTTTTGGGATTTCATGGATACCATTTTTTGAATAATGGCGGTATCGTTTGCCCCTCTTAATTTTAATTGATCGCCTTGCAAGTGTCCAAAACAATAAATAATATGTGTGAAATTACGCGCGTCAAATGAATCTAGTTTTTCTAAGCTTCCTGCATAATAAGCAATGACAGCTTTCTTTTGCGCAATACTTGATAAAGAAATAAATAGCAATAAAAATATGGGTAAACCTAAATAAAATAAATTTTTTTTCATTAAATCGTAGAATTTTAGTGATGTTCTTTAATATTAGTGATCTTCATTAATAAAGATAGCTAAGTAGTTGCTTGGTTAAAAAATTATCCCATTGCCTTTCTCAATAGGTCCACACTTTTTTTCACTCCAGTATGTGGATCTTCTTTGCCTTCAAATTCAATAGATATATAACCATGGTAGTTAACTTTTTTGAGTATTTCAATAATTCTAGGATAATCAAGTTCGAGTGAATACCACTCCCCGCCTCCATAATATGTTTTCGCTTGAACAAAGCTTGTTTTTGAGGCAATTTTTTCAAGTTTATCATATGGGTCTTCAAGAAAATTACCCGTATCCATTAGCAGTCCAAGCCATGGTGAGTTTACCGTGTCGTGCAATTTTAGCATTCCTTCCGGCGTAGATCCAAGTCCCCAGTGGTTTTCTAGTGCTAATAGAATTCCACATTCCTCGGCTTTTTTAAGACATTGTTGGATACCATCAACACACCATTTGTAGCCATCTTCTTCAGCGTAGCCTGGTAGCACTGGTTCAATGCCTTTATTTTTCATTAAATCATCGAAAGATTTGATGGTATTCCAGCGTCCTGTATTCAACCTCATGCAGGGTATTCCCATTTTGTAGGCCAATTCAATGCAATGGATTGTGTGCGCTACATTCTTTTTTAATTCTTCCTTATCAGGGGTAACAAAACCTTGATGAATAGAAAGACAGGTCATGGCAATGCCATTAACAAAAGCATGTTTTTTTAGCATTTGAAGATAGGCATTGTCTTCGCTCTCCATTTGGCGATGCAATACATCAATGCCTTCTAATCCTAACAAAGCGGCTTGATCTATTACTTTTTGAATAGGGTATTTTTCACCTTTGAAATGCCAATAAGAATAGCTAGAAACGCTAAGCTTAATTTTTGAAGCATTTTTTGGGGTACTAATATTGTTATCTGATGAATGTAGAGGCATGAACCCCATGGCAGGTAATAGTGTAGCTGCTTGAACAAAATTTCTTCTATCCATAATATATAGTTTTAGTACTTAAATATACTAAATAAATGCAACTAATTTGGTAGAAGATAGTCTATGAAAAAGCAGTTTTTGCGTTTATTAACCCCCTTTTGTTTAAGAACTGAGGAGGGGGGATAAAACACAATTTTTTGTTAATAATTTATTTGGTTTATATTACAATTTAATTTAAGTTGTGTTTGTAAATTTTTTAACTAAAACAAAATTATATGCGAAACAAATTACCTTTCTCAAGGTTAATTAGACTGTTTAGTTTAACTTTTGTACTAACTCTATTTTCAGTGTTTGCTATGGCTCAGCAAGCTGTAAGTGGTAAAGTCACAGATGCTGAAACTAAATTACCTTTATCCGGAGTGTCAGTATTAATCAAAGGTTCTAATCTTGGAACTACAACAGACGCTGAAGGAAATTTTAAATTAACTTTAAATGCCAACCAAAAAACTTTGGCATTCTATTACAATGGTTACCTTGGAAAAGATGTAACAGCTACCACTGGAACGCTAAATGTAGCGCTTGACGTGGACGTTAACATGCTACAATCGGTCGTGGTTACAGGTTATTCTGCACAAAGAAAAAAGGATATCACCGGTGCCGTTGCAGTAGTTTCTGCTAAAGAGCTTCAAGCTACCCCTACAGCAAGTGTAACGCAAATGTTACAAGGAAAAGCTGCTGGTGTGGTGGTTGGTAATGACAACTCTCCAGGTGGTGGAACCATGGTTCGTATTAGAGGATTTGGTACGATCAATAATAATAGTCCCTTATATGTAATTGATGGAGTTCCTACGCAAGGCAACCTCAATCAAATCAACCCTTATGATATAGAGTCAATGCAAGTATTAAAAGACGCTTCTGCTGCCTCTATCTATGGTGCTCGTGCTGCAAATGGAGTAATCATTATTACTACCAAAAAAGGTAAGGCTGGAGACCCTAAAATTACTTTTGAAATGTATTCGGGTACACAAACCCCCGGTAAGATGCTAGACATGCTTAACGCAGAAGAACTAGGTAAATATCTATTTAAATCAAATGTGGGAGCAGGCAATAAGCCATGGATTAGTTCTCCATCGGCTCAATATCGCTTCACTGAAAGTGGAGGAGTGACCATGGCGGACTATATTTTCCCTAACCTTTTTGGTTCAGAACCTGATCCAGCTTCATACACAAATGATATTAATAATCCTGAATTAGGAAAAACAAGATTTAACATCAATAAAGCTAATAAAGCAGGTACCGATTGGCAGGATGTGATTTTTGATCCCGCTTCTATAACTAATTATCAAATTGGTGCTTCTGGTGCTACAAGCAAAGCAAAGTATTCCTTTTCGGGAAACTATTTTAAACAAAATGGTATACTTCGTTATACTGATTATGAGCGTTATTCAATTCGTGCTAATACCGAATTCACACAAGGAAAGTTTACAGTTGGTCAAAACCTAACTTTTTCTTATGACAAAAGAACTGGTATTACTAATAACCAAGAGTCAAACCCTATAATGCTTGCCCTTCGTATTCATCCAATAATTCCTGTTTATGACGTAACTGGTGGCCCACCAGCACTTGGCGGAACTAATCTTTCTGCTTATAATGGCTTTGGTGGACCTAGAGGTTTAAATCTGGGAAATGCTACTAATCCATTGGCAGGCTTGTACAGAGACAAGGACAACAATACACAGGGGACCCATGTATTTGGCAATGCATTTGCTGAAGTGGCCATTTTAAAAAACTTAAAGGCGCGTTCTAGTATTGGAGTTGAGTATAATAATTTTAACCGCTCAGAATACTTCATTAGAAATATTGAAGCAGCAGAACCAAGAAATACCAATGGTCTGAATGTATTCAATAATTTTGATAACTCATGGACATGGTTTAATACATTAAACTACAATACCACCTTAAAGGATGCACACAATTTTAATGTGCTTGTAGGAACGGAAGCGGTGAGTACTTATGCATTTGGTTTTAGTGCTAGCAGAAGTAACTTCGCATTCGATGATCTGGGTTATCGTTATCTTAACGCAGGTTCTGCTGCAGGTCTAGCCAATGCTGGTACCGGCGCAATTAGAACTAGATTGTTTTCTCAATTCGCAAAAGTGAATTATGATTATAACAATTTCTTGTTAGGTGACTTCACCCTTCGTAGAGATGGTACTTCTCGTTTGGCTGAAGCAAATCGCTACGGAGTTTTCCCTGCTGGATCTTTTGGTGTTCGTTTGACAGAATTAAAGGCATTGAACAATATTTCATGGTTGCAAGACCTAAAAGTAAGAGCTGGTTGGGGTAGAACTGGTAATCAGTTAATCCCTAACGTATACAATGCTTATACTTTATATACCGCAGATCCATCAAGCAATGGGTATGATATTAGTGGTTCAGGTACTTCAGTTTCCCCTGGTTTCGATTTGACACAATTCGGAAATGCGAATGGTAAATGGGAAACCACTACTTCTACCAATATTGGTTTTGATGCCTCTTTATTAAATAGTAAATTAGATGTAGTATTAGATTGGTACACTAGAGAAACTTCAGATATGCTTGCGCAAATTGCAATAGCAAGAGCTCAAGGACAAGGTACCATTCCATTTACTAACATAGGTACTATGCGCAATACGGGTATCGATTTGAATTTAACTTGGACTGATAAAGCGTTGGCTGGTCAATTACGTTATTCTATTAACGTAAATATAAGTCGCTATAAAAATGAAGTCATTAAATTAAATGACGATCCTAATGCAACTTTATTTGGTTTTTCTACCCGACTTCCATCTATCTCTGCATCTAAGAAAGGATACCCTATTTCTAGCTTCTATGGATTTATTGTAGATGGTATTCTTACTGCTGAGCAAGCAGCTTCTGCACCAAAATTTGGAAGCTACACAAGAGAGGGTGTATTTAATTTCAGAGATATTAATAAAGATGGTGTTATTACTGCTGCAGACCGAACTATATTAGGAAATCCACATCCAGATTTTATTTATGGTTTGAATTTGACTGCAGGGTATAAAAACTTTGATTTAGCTGTATTTCTAAAAGGACAACAAGGTGGAGATATTTTCAACTATGTTCGTTACTGGACTGACTTCAACGTATTCCAAGGTAATCGTTCTGCAAGAATGTTATATGGCTCTTATGGTGAAACCGCTAATCCATTATTACCAAGGTTGAATTCTAGTGATGCAACAAGTCAACAAGTTTCTTCCTACTTTATTGAAGATGGTTCTTATATGAGATTGGGTAATCTTCAGTTAACTTATTCTATTCCTGAATCTGTTATGAAGAAGTTTGGTATCTTCTCCTCTTCACAAATTTATGTACAAGGTCAAAACTTATTTACGATTACAAAATATACAGGTTATGATCCAGACATCAACTTGCGTACATCTGGAAATGATAACCAAGACTTTCATATGGGTATAGACGAAG
>JBILDC010000013.1:0-69014 GCA_044352855.1 Sediminibacterium sp.
ATTCCTGATGCTGTTGAAAAAGGTTCTGGTAGTACACCAGTAGATACAGATAATGATGGCAAACCTGATTATTTAGATACAGATAGTGATGGTGATGGTATTTTAGATGCACTTGAAGATGCTGGATGTACTGGTACTTCACCATGTACACCAACGGATACAGATGGGGATGGTATTCCAAACTATTTGGATATTGATAGTGATGGTGATAATATTCCAGATACAATTGAGAAAGGGACAACTACATTACCAATAGACACGGATAGTGATGGCACGCCAGATTATTTAGATACTGATACCGATGGTGATGGTATACCTGATAGTGTGGAAGACGCAGGATGTAATGTTGCTGCAATAACATGTACACCAACAGATACCGATGGTGATGGCATTCCTAATCACAAAGATTTAGATAGTGATGGCGATGGTATCCCAGATGCAATTGAAAAAGGTGCGAATGGTTCAACACCTGATAATACGGATGCAACTGGTAATCCAGATTATTTAGATACGGATAGTGATGATGATGGTATACCTGATGCAGTAGAAAAAGGTATTGATGGAAATAATCCATTAGATACAGACCTTGATGGTATTCCAGATTATAAAGAAATTGATAGTGATGGAGACGGCATACCTGATAGTATTGAAAAAGGTACAGGTACTACATTACTTGATACAGATGGAGATGGCAAGCCAGATTATCGTGATACTGATTCAGACAACGATAGTATTTTAGATAATACAGAAGATGCAGGATGCACAGGAACTGCACCATGCACACCTACAGATACAGATGGGGATGGTATACCAAATTATAGAGACTTAGATTCAGATGGTGATAATAAAACAGATTTATTTGAAGGAGAAACCGATTTAGATGGTGATACGATTCCTAACTATTTAGATACAGATGCGGATGGAGATGGTGTTTTAGATATCAATGATCAATGTCCATTACTTGCAGGTCTTGCAAATTTAAATGGTTGTCCTGTTGACACGGATGGTGATGGTGTTTATGATATCAATGATGCGGATGATGACAATGATGGTATTTTAGATACAGTTGAAGCTGCAGCATGTTCGCCATCTGCACCTGATTGTGACACCGATGGTGATGGCATACCAAATAGAATTGATTCGGATAGTGATAATGATGGCATACCTGATGTGATTGAATCCAATGGAACTGATACAGATGGTGATGGAAAAGTAGATGGTACTGTGGATACAAATGGAATACCAACAAGTTCAAATGGCGGAGTAACGCCTCCAAACACAGACGGAACGACTTTAACGGATCCATATGATACCGATAGTGATGGTGATGGTATTTCTGATGCAATTGAAAAAGGCGCCAATGGAAATTCGCCTGTAGATACAGACCGCGATGGCATACCAGATTATCGTGACACGGATGCAGATAATGATGGTATTCCGGATAGTGTTGAACGCGGATCAGGTACATCTATTTTAGATACAGATGGAGATGGTATTCCAGATTATAAAGACACGGATAGTGATGGTGACGGAATTTTAGATGCAACTGAAGATGCTGGTTGCACAGGAACTGCTCCTTGTACGCCAACGGATACTGATGGTGATGGAATTCCTAATTATCTAGATATTGATAGTGATGGGGATGGAATCAATGATCGAATAGAAAAAGGTACAGGCTCTACTTTATTGGATACCGATGGTGATGGCACTCCAAACTATTTAGATATTGATAGTGATAATGATGGTATTTCTGATGCAATTGAAAAAGGATTAGACCCAAATAATCCAGTTGACACAGACAGAGATGGAAGTCCAGATTATTTAGATACCGATTCAGATAATGATGGTATACCAGATACTGTAGAAAAAGGAACTGGCACATTACCATTAGACAGTGATGGCGATGGTGTGCCAAATTATCGTGATACGGATAGTGATGGTGATGGCATTCTTGATTCAATTGAAGATGATGGTTGCACCGGCAGTGCACCTTGTACGCCAACAGATACAGATGGGGATGGTATTCCAAACTATTTAGATTTAGATACAGATGGAGATGGAAAATCGGATGCAATAGAAAAAGGTCCAACTGCAACACCAATGGATTCTGATAGAGACGGTATACCTGATTATCGAGATGTAGATAATTTAGGCAATGCCGATGTAAATGTGACGAATAGCAATGTTGCAGTCACAGGAAATTTAAATACAAATGATGAAGTTCCTGCAGGAACTACTTATAAACAACCAGCAGCAAATGCAAGCAATCCTTCAGGTGCAAACCTTGTAGTGAATTCAGATGGTACTTATTCGTTTACTGCAACTACTCCTGGAAAATATATTTATTTTGTTCCAGTATGTGGTCCTAATCAAACTAATGGATGTCCGTTGGCACCATTAGAAATTACGGTATTGGATCCATTGAATATTGATAAGCCAGTTGCAAACAATGACTTTGCAACGATTACGCAAGGCACTCCAATTGTTTTAAATGTGTTGGCAAATGATAAAGCAGGGGATCAGTATAATGCAATAAATCCTTCTTCATTAACTATAACGAATGCACCTAAAAATGGAACTGCAGTAGTAAATAATGATGGAACGATTACATATACACCAAGTCTGTTTTTTGTTGGCACAGATAGTTTAGAGTATCAAGTTTGTGATAACAATAATCCAGTTCAATGTCAAACTGCCGTTGCTTATTTTAAAATTGAACCAACAGGTGTTGTGCCAGTAACAACCGCATCGGATGATTATGTTTCAATAGTATCTAGCTCAACAGGGTCAAACACAGTGAGCGGGACTGTTTTATTGAATGATCAAAATTCAGGTGGTGGAAATTTATCCGCTTCATTAATTACGGGTCCAACAGTTGCACAAGGAACACTCGTATTTAATAGTGATGGCACATATATTTTCAATCCTGCAGCTGGTTTTGTAGGTCCAATTAATATTGTGTATGAAGTTTGCGGAGGAAGCCCAATTGATTGCGCTAAAGCAACTTTACATATTTTAGTAAATCCGCCGCCAACTTTAGTGAATGATGCTGCTACAGCTTATGTGAATATTCCTAAGACAGGAAGTATTGCAACCAATGATGTGGTACCATCTAGAACATCTTATGGCACTCCTGTTGCTGGTACAACCAATCCAGCTGCGGGTGCAGGTGCTGCTTCAAGTGGTGCAGTATTAACGATGTCAGCAAATGGTACTTATACCTTTACTGCAACTGTTGCAGGAAACTATACTTATACAGTGCCAGTATGTGCGCCAGGCCAAACAACAAATTGTCCTACAACAACCATCGTGTTTACTGTTCCAGTGAATACATTAGTGAATGATGCTACTACAGCTTTTGTGAATATTCCTAAGACAGGAAATATTGCAACCAATGATGTGGTGCCATCCGGAACATCTTATGGCACTCCTGTTGCTGGTACAACCAATCCAGCTGCGGGTGCAGGTGCTGCTTCAAGTGGTGCAGTATTAACGATGTCAGCAAATGGTACTTATACTTTTACAGCAACTGTTGCAGGAACATATACTTATACAGTGCCAGTATGTGCGCCAGGTCAAACTACTAATTGTCCAATAACAATAATTGTGTTTACTGTTATTGGCAATCAACCACAAGGCACCATTAATCTGAAATACAATACTTTATTAGCATCAGATTCTGTGCATGTAAAGTTGAAAGTGTATGATGGAGTAGGCCCTTACACAATGATCTTTAAAAACTCAATCAATAGTAGAATTGATACAGTTAAAAATTTAACTGACAGTTCAACAATCATGTTGCCACCATCTAGTAATGATATAGTATTTACGATACTAAAGGTTATTGATAATAATAATAGCACTAGAATAGCCAATTTCGACAAGGATACTGCTAGATTAACTATTTTGAAACCAAAAATTTTATTAACCTTAAAAGCAGAGTTACCTCTAAAATTACCAGACAATAGTTTTAAGACGAATATTTTAATGAAGATTAAAAACAATGGAGGATTGAATTTGCAAAATGTACAAGTAGATGCAGATTTATCCAAAGTTTTCCCTCCTGATATGCAGTTTGTATTAGACAGTGTAAAAGTTACATCTGGCAAATTAATATTAAATAAAACTTATACCGGATTCGGTTTCGCAAAAACCACAAATTATGTATCTAAAATAGTCAATGGGTTTACCATTAAATACAGATCATTTTCTACTTTATCTGGATCTGATTTATTTGATAATGGAGTAAATCTTGATATCAATGAAGAAGGTTCAGTAGTATTCTACCTGACTTTAAAGCCAGGTAAAAATATTGATCCATTGGTACTTCAGTTCACATCAAATGGAGATGGTTTATTGGTACAAAATGATGGTAATAAAAGTATGCAACCAACTACCTCAGTTTCTCACGACAATTCGAATGTCAATGCGCATCCATTGGTAACAACTATTGGTAAACCATTACCTACTTATATTCCTTTCTTCATAATCAATGAAATTGGGGCTTCTTTAGAAGCGTCTGAAGCAGTCACAGTGAATGGTGGATATGTATTTAGTTTTAAATCAATTATAAAGAACTATAGTAATTCAAACTTAGATTCAGTAGCTGCTTCATTTGATATCAATCAATTTATAAAGGCGCCAGATGCTGCCAATATTTATGGAACGCCTACTGTAATAGGGACAAGCTCATTCAATACTAGTTTTGACGGGAAAAATGATATACAGTTATTTAAGGGGGTGAGTCAATTAAAAGTAGGGGATTCAATTAAGATTGCCTTTGATTTATTTGTTAAAACAGATAAGACAAAAATAGTATGGCCAACTTATTTAATTGCAAAAGGTATTACTACAACAGGAGATCTTAAAGTGACAGATACATCCACTAATGGATCTAATCCAGATCCTAATGGGAATAAAATTCCTAATGAAAGCGTAAGGACATTAATAGGTATTGGAATTGATCCGCCACCAGCCCCTGAAGTGATTGCTGCAGTGTATGAGGTGGATGATAAACGCAATCCTAATAATATTAGTCAGTTAGTTATAAAGATACCTACTGGTACAGTTCCTACTTGGTGTAAGGTTGATGGCAGTGCTTGTTCTACTATTCCGCCTGTTTTACCAAATATTGTTGGTACTTATATCTGGTGTGTGAAATCATTAGACACTATCACTGGATTAACAAGTACCCCTTGTGTGTATGATACAGTTAGAATTATACCAATTAATAAGTATAGTAAATACGATATCATAAAGTCTGCTAATACTATAGAAAATGATTTAAGCGGCAAGTTTATTGTAGGATTTAATATTAAAGTGGTGAATAAAACCGACCGTCAAATTGATTATATTCTTATACAGGATGATTTAACTAATACATTCAAAAGGGCGGATGGTTTCAAATTACTAAGTATTTCTAGCTCAGGAACATTAGTCACCAATTTCAATTATGATGGAATAGGTAATATTGAGATGCTTCAACCTGAGTCTTATTTAAAGGCCTACAGCACAGATTCAATTGTCTTTAAAATATTAATTGAAACAGAATCTATTTTTGGAGACTTTAATAATACTGCCAATATGAAAATTCTGTCTGATTATGGCAAACTTGATTTATTAAGTAATGACACGGTTGTAAATAAAAATGGTTTAACCAACCGTATAGCAACTAAGTTTAAGGTACCTAAAATTGAATTAAATATTCCTGGCGGGTTCTCGCCTAATAATGATGGTATTGATGACACATGGAAAATTCAAAGACCTTTTGGTACAAAAATAAGTGTACAAGTATTTAACCGTTGGGGTAATGAAGTGTTCTCAAATTCAGATTATAAAAACGATTGGAGAGGAATAGGGGTGAGTAATTTTATGGGAGAAAATGTGGTAGAAGGCACTTATTTCTACATTGTATTTGCTACTGATAGGGATGGAGCTATCAAGAAATTTGCAGGTTCCTTAACTATTGTAAGATAATGATAACGATAAAGTAATAATGACTATAAAGTTTAAACATAATAAAATTCTAATGCTGCTGGCAGTTATGCTATTTGCTTATCAGAAGAGTATTGCGCAAACTGAACCTATGTATTCTCAATATATGTTTAACATGTTGGGTGTTAATCCTGCCTATGCGGGTAGTAGAGAAGCTTCAAGCTTTAATTTCTTTCAGAGAAGTCAATGGATTGGTTTGCAAGGTGCTCCACAAACTACTTCATTTAGTTTTGATCAATCTATTTTGAATAAAAGAGCAGGCTGGGGGATTCAGTTTTATGATGATAAAATAGGGGTGGAGAAAGCCGATGGAATTAATATAATGGGTTCTACCAGAATACAAGTTTCAGAAAACGGCATACTCTCTGGAGGATTAAGCTTTGGATTAATGAATTATAGAATTGATTTAATGAATGTGACAGGCAGATTTACGCCTAATGACCCTGCATTTTATTCTAATTTAAATAAATGGACGCCGAGTCTTGGACTAGGTATATATTATAATACAGATAATTTCTATGCGGGAGTATCTATACCCAATATATTAAAATCAAGATTAACTGCATTTAATTTGATTAAATCTGGTTTACAAAAAATAAATCAGAAACATATTTTTTTAACATCGGGGATTGTACTTCCTATTAATGAGGATCTTAAATTAAAACCTTCCACTATGATTAAAATAGTAGAGGGTGCTCCCATAGAAGCAGATTTTAATACCAATCTATGGTTAAGAGATATTATTGGCTTAGGGGTATCCTATAGAACAGGAGATGCAGTCATTGGTATGGCAGAAATTCAGGCAAATCAAAACCTCAGGTTTGGATATGCTTATGATATCACTATTTCTCCTTTAAAGTTTTATAATACGGGGACTCATGAAATTATGATTAGGTATGAGTTAGGTAATTTCAAAACTAAAATTAAATCTACTAGATACTTCTAAAGTATGATCCTAATGAATAAAATAGTATACATATTAATTTTCTTAATGGCTTTTCAGCAATCTAGTGCGCAATCTAGAAAAGTTAAAAAAATATTAAGAACTGCTAATTACGAAATGACTTCTTTAAGATATGCTTATGCCATTCCTTTATATAAGTCCTATTTAATGAAAGGGGGAACAGATACACTTGTTTATAAAAATTTAGCAGCTTCTTATTTTAAAGTACATCAATATGATAGTGCCTTAAAGTATTATCAATTGGCTGAAACTAATGGAGCAATTGCTACTAATAAAATACCCGAGCTATATGCCATTTTGGGCAATTATAATAAAGCAAAGGAATTGTATACAAGCTTACAAGCAGAAAACAATAATTTAATAACTAGTGCCAGAATGTATGGTTTCTCTAATATTGATAAGTTTAAAAATGATTCATTAGACTATAAAGTATACAATACCAATATTAACACTCCTTTTAATGAATATAGTGCTGTTCTTTATAAAGAAGGCTTGGTATTTGAGTCGAATCGTATTAATAAAGTCTATAAAAAGAAAACAAATAAAAAAAAGAAGCCAATATTTAAAAAATATGAACCGGAATTTGGCTGGGATGGGGCTGGTTATTCTAAATTATATTTTATCCCTAGTACAGATAGTATTCATAAGGGTTCTATCAGCGCCCGTTTTTACAATGAAAAAGTTTTTAAATATGCTATTGACGATTATTCATTAAATACGAGTAATGATTCTAGAAAAATACCAACAATCTATGATAAAAAAGTAGCTAATTTTTCGAATACTATTAAAGCAGAAGTATTCAAGCCCTTTCAAAATGATTTAAATATAGGTAGTATTAGCTTTACGCAAGATGGCAACACGGCTTATTACACCAAAAACCAAGAGAAATCAAAAGGCGTTTATCAGTTAGAAATATGGGAGTCGAAGTATATTAAAGGAGTTTGGACAAGAGGTAATAAGTTATTTATTAATAATGCAAATTATAGTTTTTTCCATCCTGCCATAACCCCAGATGGCAAAAGGCTATATTATGTTTCAGACGATCCTAATGGTAATGGAGGTACTGATATTTACTTTATAGATAAAAATGAAGATGGTTCTTGGAAACCTACACAAAATGCAGGTCAAGATATAAACACTGAAGGAGATGAGTTGTTTCCAACTTATTACAATGGTAGCTTATTCTTTAGTAGTAATGGTCATCCTGGCTTAGGGGGCTTAGATATTTTTAAACTAGACAGAAATAATAAGGGAGGCTTACTTATTAAAAATATGGGCTATCCTATAAATAGTTCCAAAGACGATTTAGGGTTTTCTATAAATAAAAACACTGGCTTTTTTAGTTCTAATAGAAATGGTTCTGATGATATTTATAGTTTTGATTTTATACAAGCTATTGTAAAGCTAAAAGGAAGATTAATGGTAGATAGTAAATGTATAGATAATAAAAAAGTATATCTATATCAAAACGACGAAAATGGAAATGAGGTATTAGTGGATAGTACTATACTTGACAGTGATTGTAATTATCAGTTCAGTGTAAGGCCTAATGAGAATTTTTCAATTGTTGCCAATGATTATGATGGTAATAAAGTAAGCTATCCGCTGAGTTCATATGACTATACAATTATGAACGACAACTACTCTAAAAATATAGCGCTGATTAATTTACCACTACCTAAAAAAGTATTGGAAGAACGTTTAGCGAATGAAAAAGCAGTTCAATTAGCTGAAGAGATGGCAATGGCTAAGACATTTAAATTAACTATTGATTCTTTAAAGGCTTTAACCAAGGACTATTTAGAACTACATCATCCATTTGATCAAGTCTATGTGGTGAAAGAAGATCTAAATAATTATTATAAAATTATTGAAAGAGTGAAGCGCATGAAGGGTAAGAAAATTATAATTGTATCAGCTGCTGACTGCACTGGTTCATTTGAATACAATGAAAATTTATCGGAACGCCGTGCGAAACGTATTTATACAACCTTAGCTAAACTTTCAAGTAATAATGTAATTATTAGAAATGTAGGGGAGAGAGAGTTAATTGAGGCATGTGATAAAGCCACTAATAATAAAGCATTACAAAAAGTGAACAGGTATAGTTATGTATTCATTTTAGATAAATAATTATAAAAATTTTATTTTAATTACAAATTAAAACAGATATTATGGACAGACAAATTATTACAAAATCGACAACTACGCTAGCAACTAGAGAAAGAGAGGTTTTCAATTGCCTTATTGAAGGCATGAAAACCAGTGATATAGCCAAAAAATTCGATATAAAACCAAATACGGTTTCTACCATTAAAAAAGTAATATTTCGTAAATTGCGTATTAACTCGCCCATGGAGTTATATAAAATTGCGGTTCAAAATAATTTAATTCAACTTTAAAAGTATAATCATGAAAAAGGTATTTTTTACAATGCTTATGTTTTTAGCAGTATCAGCTATAAAGGCCCAAACTAATACAACGCCTGCTCAAGTTGATATTGCGAAGGTTTTGAAGTTTACCAATGATAATTATGATATGGGTAAAATAGCTTTTGGAAAACCTACTGAATTTACTGTAAGCATTCAAAATATTAGTAATTACAATATTAGTTTAGATAATGTAATGGTGGGATGTGGTTGTACTACTCCAAAATATACCAAGGATCAAGTCATTCTACCTGGAGCAACCGCGACAGTGGTTTTAGGTTTTAATGGATCTTCAGTGGGCATATTTTCAAAATCAGCTACCTTATTTTTTAGCGGAAATTTGAATAAGACTGTTTCCTTTCGTGGGGAAGGGGTTCAGTAGTGTTTCGTTCGCAATGCTACTCCTTGCTCTGTAAATGCATTTGGTTTTCTCCTGTTTCCTCCCCAACTTGAAGTCGCATTTTGCGACCTCAAGTGCTGAGTCTCTTTTTCAGAAAGTGTAAACATAAAATCCTTAGGAAAACGTTTTAAATTTCGTTTAAGTTGTTCATTTAGTCTTTTAGTTTCGACACCATACATTTCAGCTAAATCAAAGTCTAGCATTACCTTGTGATTTCTAATCACATGAATCTTATTCATTATTTTTTCTTCTTCAACTAACCTGACCAATGAATTTTTTGACATTAAATGTATTTTTTGTGAATTTAGATGTAAGTCTTGAAACAACTTTAATTAGAAGGATAGATAGTTTTCTAAATTTTTAAATTAGGATTGCCGTCGCTTTGCCACAAGGATTACCTCCCTTCGGTCGGTGATCCTTGTGGGGGGGCGAGAATGAACAAAAATGTCAATAGCCTTTCTTTTAATGCCCAAAAGCAAATGGCTGCGCCATTTTATGTCTTACTTCAAAACATACGCATTAAAGCAAGCTTTATGCTCTGTTTTTCGTAATCCATGCTCACTTCGTTCGCTTATGGGCATTAAAAAAGGGGCTAAAAGCCCCTTTTTTTGTTCATTCTGCGGAGAGTTAGGGATTCGAACCCCAGGACCTGTTACAGTCAACAGTTTTCAAGACTGCCGCATTCGACCGCTCTGCCAACTCTCCGCGGCAAATGTAGGAAGGGAAACCCAATTATGCAAAAAATACTTGCATTAATTGGGCTTAAACAAATGCGCTAATTTATTGACTACCATGTATCTTTACAAAAATGGTCTAGGTGAAAGAATTGTCGGCACTGAATGTGTTTTTTTGGAAGTATAGGTTTCGGTTTTTTACCGGAATTCTACTAGTAATTGCGACCAATTATCTTGCCGTTTTGGCCCCCCAAATTACCGGATATGTGGTGGGTTTGGTTCAGGCTAAACTTCCTGGGGGTAAACCAGCTCCTTCCTTATACAATGAATTTATTGTAAACTGGATTAGTAATTTAAGTGCAAGCAACAATTTTAGTTTTGCTTGGTTAATTACCTTTTGTAGCGTCACTATTTTAGTTTTGGCCATTGTAAGAAGCATTTTTATGTTTTTTATGCGTCAAACTATAATTGTAATGAGTAGGCATATTGAATTTGATCAAAAAAATCAGGTTTATGCCCATTATCAAAAATTAGATACTGAATTTTATAAAACCCATAGCACAGGAGACTTAATGAGTCGTATTACAGAAGATGTAAGTAGGGTAAGAATGTACACAGGCCCATCCTTAATGTATTTGATAAACTTGGTGTCTTTGATTGGCTTTTGCTTATACAATATGTTTAGTAAAGATGTTCGCCTTAGTTTATATGTACTTGCACCGCTACCAATACTAGCCATTACTATTTATTTTGTCAATAGTATTATAAATAAGAAGAGCGAAGAAATCCAGGGGCAACTTTCAGATTTAACCACCAATGCACAAGAATCTTATTCGGGTATTAGAGTCATCAAATCTTTTGTGCAAGAAAAAGCCATGTTAGGTTTTTTTAAAACCAATAGTGAGCTCTACCGTAAAAATGCAGTAAGCCTAGCTAAAGTGGAAGCCTTTTATGCACCTACCATGGCTTTGATGATAGGAATTAGTACTTTATTAACTATTTATTTAGGAGGCTTAGAAGCTTTGAAAGACCCAAGAAAAGTAGGCACTGTAATTGAGTTTGTGATTTATATCAATATGCTCACTTTCCCAGTAAGTGCTATTGGTTGGACAGCAAGTATGATACAACGTGCTGCGGCTTCTCAAAAAAGATTAAATGAATTTTTATCCATCGTGCCTGTTATTTCTACAAAAAATACAAAGGTCGTTCCTTCTTTTGAGGGTAATATAGAATTTAATAATGTTGGATTTGTGTATCCTCATTCTGGAATACATGCTTTAACTAATTTTGATTTAAAAATTAAAGTAGGGCAGAAGGTTTTAGTATTAGGAAAAACTGGTTCAGGAAAAACTTCTATTGCTCAATTAATTACTAGAATGTATGAAACTAATACAGGTAATATAAGTATTGATGGAGTGAATATAAATAATATAAATACCCAGCAACTTAGAAAGGAAATTGGTTATGTGCAACAAGATGTTTTTTTATTCAGCGATTCTATTGAAAATAATATACGTTTTGGGGTTGATGCTAGTTTTACGCATGACGACCTTATAAAAGCTGCCCAAACGGCACATGTATTAAATGAAATTAATAACCTGCCGAATAAATTTGAAACCCTGGTTGGAGAAAGGGGTACCACTTTAAGTGGTGGACAAAAGCAAAGAGTAGCCATTGCGCGTGCCCTTTTAAAGAAACCCAATATTTATATTTTTGACGACTGCTTAAGTGCGGTAGATGCCAACACAGAACAAATTATTTTGTCTAACTTAAAAAGCTATATTCAAAACAAAACGGCTCTTTTTATCACGCACCGAATTTTTTATAGTTTCCGATTCGACCTTATTATTTACCTAGAGGATGGCGAAATTGCTGAAATGGGCACCCACGATAGTTTATTAGCTAAAAATGGCCTTTATGCCGAATTATATAGGGTTCAGCAGACCCAGGAACAGCATTAAAATAGCCTGAAAATTTTACTTTTTCAATAACATTTTATATTTTTAAGAACAATAATAGTAAAGGAATATGGAACAGGAGAATTACGAAAACAACAACGACCGAAAAATTGAGAGTGTCTATAGTACCCGTGTGCGTGCTGGAAAAAGAAGAACTTATTTCTTTGATGTAAGAGCTACGCGTAGTAACGATTATTTTTTAACCATTACAGAAAGCAGAAAGCGTTTTGATAATAATGGCTACGACCGCCATAAAGTGTTTATTTATAAAGAGGACTTTAATAAATTTATAAAAGCAATCAACGAAGCCATTGATTTTGTTAAAACAGAATTAATGCCCGACTTTGATTTTGATGCGTTTAATCACGAAGAAGAAGGCGCGTATGCGCCTGAAGAAAACGCGAAAGCGTTTGATGCGAGATTTACGCCTCCTTTACAAACCACTCCTTCTCCAGAACAACCCCTTCAAGCTGCCGCACCTGAAGCAAAACCTAGTCCAGTAATTGAAGAGGTTAATGACGATAAAGACCCAATAGAAATCACGGAGAAAAAACCTTTAGAAGCTAGAGATACTAAAGCAAGTGAAGGAGATAATTTAAGTGGGGAAGAAGTAGATAAATGGTAAGACAGAATTTACCGAACTACTTATAACTTTTTAAGCATCCAGATATCACAACCACAGTGACCGCTATTGCCTAAGGCTTGGTTTAATTTTTCAAAGCCCACATTTTCATAAATACTTACAGCTTTAGAAAGCTCAGGCATGGATTCTAAATACACCTGATCATATCCATTTGCTTTGGCCCAGTCCATTGCTTTTAAAAGTAATTTTTTCCCAAGACCTGTGCCTCTTGCAGCTTTATCTAAATATAATTTTACAAGCTCGCAAGTTTTTTCGGGTAAGGCATCTGTTGGGAAAATTCCACAGCCTCCTAATATAGTTCCATTTTGTTCTGCTACATAATAGACAGAACCTGGAGCTTTAAATAATTCAAATAAATGGTCGGTGGTAGGATCAAAAAAAACTGTACCTGGTTTATTCGCACCAAATTCTGCTAAGGCATTTCTAATAACTGCTGCAATGGCAACGTTATCGGAGGGTTCAATATTTCTTATTTGAATTTCAGCTAACATTAGGCTTGTTTTTTCCAAGTTTTATATTGGTTCATTAATCCATTGGTAGAACTATCGTGGCTATTCACCGCTTCGTTATTTTCTAATTCAGGTAGAATTTTACTCGCAAGTTGCTTACCTAATTCTACACCCCACTGGTCATAACTAAATATATTCCAAATAACGCCTTGTGTAAATATTTTATGTTCATACAAGGCAATTAAAAATCCTAAAGTAGAAGGCGTCATTTTCTTGACTAAAAAAGAATTCGTAGGCTTATTACCTGCAAATACTTTAAAAGGGGTTAGAAACTCAATTTCTTTTTCTGATTTTTTACTAGCCGTTAATTCTGCAACTACTTCCGCATTTGTTTTTCCATTTAATAAGGCTTCGGTTTGCGCAAAATAGTTACTTAATAATTTATCATGATGGTCACCGGTAGGGTTGTGGCTAATTGCAGGTGCAATAAAATCACAAGGAATCACTAAAGTGCCTTGGTGTATTAATTGATAAAATGCATGTTGACCATTCGTACCCGGTTCTCCCCAAATAACAGGACCAGTGCAATAATTCACAGCGGTGCCATTACGGTCAATATATTTACCATTACTTTCCATATTGCCTTGTTGGAAGTAAGCTGCAAAGCGGTGTAAGTATTGGTCATAGGGTAAAATGGCTTCCGATTGAGCGCCAAAGAAATTCGTATACCAAATGCCTAATAAGGCCATGATCACTGGAATATTATTTTCAAACTTTTCAGTTGCATAGTGTTTATCGGCATCGTGCGCACCTTTTAATAAGGCTTCAAAATTATCATAGCCAATAGTTAAAGCAATTGATAATCCAATGGCACTCCATAAAGAATATCTTCCACCCACCCAGTCCCAGAACTCAAACATATTTTTACTACTAATACCAAATGCATTCACTGCTTTTTCATTCGTGCTTAAGGCCACAAAATGGGTTGCTATATGTTTTTCATCCAATGATTTTTCTACAAACCAGTCTCTAGCCGTATGGGCATTGGTCATGGTTTCTTGGGTGGTAAATGTTTTAGAGGCAATTAGAAACAAAGTTTCTTCTGCATTCAGTTTTTTCAAAGTTTCTGCAATATGTGTACCATCTACATTACTAACAAAATAAACTTGAATACCATCTACCCAATAAGGTTTTAAAGCTTCAGTTACCATTACAGGACCCAAATCAGATCCACCAATACCAATATTTACAATAGTTTTAATTTTCTTTCCAGTATACCCTTTATGCTCTCCACTATGTATAGCATTACAAAAGGTTTTCATTTGCTTTTGAACTCTTTTAATTTCAGGAACAATATTTTTCCCATCCACTAAAATACTTGTATCCGTAAAATCGCGAAGGGCTGTATGAAGTACGGCTCTGTTTTCTGTTTCATTAATGGCCTTACCTTCGTATTGCGCTTTAATAGCTTTTTCTAATCCGCATTCTTTGGCTAATTGTAATAACAATTGCAAAGTTTTGTCGGTGATAATATTTTTTGAATAGTCAAATAAAATATCTGAAGTAGCTATAGAGTATTGATCAAATCTTGTTGGATCCGCTGCAAATAAATCTTTCATTTGCTTACGGTTCATCTCTTCCTCAAAATGCTTTTTTAATACGAACCAGGCCTGTGTGGATGTTGGGTTTATTCTTTCTAACATGTTTATAATTTCTCAATGGTTTCTAATGTGCTTGCTAGCATCTCATTCGTAATATCTAAATGAACTACAAAACGAATAAGGGCAGGTGTCATAGCAATGACTAAAATATTTTTTTCTTTTAAAGCAACAGCCAGTTCAGTAGCATTGTATTTCCCTTCAATATGTGCAATCACTATATTGGTTTCTACTTCAAAAATTTCTTTTACAAAATCTTTCTTCAACAAAGCATCTTTAATGTTCAATGCCTTGATATGATCTTCTTTTAATCTTTCAATATGATTATCTAATGCATAAATACCAGCAGCGGCTAATGAACCTGCTTGACGCATGCCGCCTCCAAATACTTTACGCCAACGTCTTGCTTTTTTTATAAATGGGGTAGAGCCCAATAATACACTTCCTACAGGTGCACCTAATCCTTTGCTTAAACAAATAGAAATAGAATCAAATACTTTTCCATATTGTTTAGGGTCTTCTTTTTTATGCACTATGGCATTGAATATTCTCGCGCCATCTAAGTGTAAGCCTAAGCCATTGGACTTAGCTACTTTCTGAATAGCTTCTATTTCTTTAAAATCATAACAAGCGCCTCCGCCTCGGTTACAGGTATTTTCTAAGCTCACTAGTTTAGAAATAGGCTTGTGAACATCTTCTGGGTTAATGGCCGCTAAAACCTGGTCTGCCGTAATTCTTCCACGGTTTCCGCGAAGTAATTTAACCGATGAACCTGAATTAGAAGCTATGCCTCCACCTTCGTATTGGTAAATATGGGATAATTCCTCACAAATGACTTCGTCGCCGGCCTGGGTATGGGTTTTGATAGCCAATTGATTGGTCATGGTACCACTTGGGCAGAATAAACCTGCTTCCATCCCAAATAGGACAGCTGTTTTAGCTTCCAAGGCATTGATGCTAGGGTCTTCTCCGAATACATCATCTCCCAATGGGGCAGCCTGCATGTAGGCTAACATTCCTGGGGTAGGAAGGGTTACAGTATCGGACCTAAAATCTATCATGCAGCGAAGATAAATATCGAGGGGTGATTATCCCTCATAAATTTTGAGGAATTGACCCCATTTTGGTCTAAAAAATGTGCATAAATGCTTTGTAATCAATATTTGTCTAATTAATTTCAAAATTGTACCTTTGCCGACTGACATTGGTTATTTTCCTTATATTAACTTTTGTTCAGCACAACTTTTTTAGATATTTCAACGTTATACATTTAAATAAATTCTTTGCATGAGGCAGCTTAAAATTGCTACACAGATTACGAATAGAGATTCTCAAGCGGTTGAAAAGTACTTACAAGAGATTTCTAAGATTTCAATGATCAATCCTGAAGAGGAAACCACTTTAGCCCAACGCATTAAAATGGGTGATCAACGCGCTTTGGATAAATTGGTACAAGCTAACTTACGTTTCGTGGTATCTGTTGCCAAACAATACCAACACCAAGGTTTGTCTTTATCTGATTTAATCAATGAAGGAAACCTAGGCTTAATCAAGGCAGCACAGCGTTTTGATGAAACAAAGGGTTTTAAATTTATTTCTTATGCTGTTTGGTGGATCCGTCAATCTATTTTGCAAGCTTTAGCAGAGCAAGGTCGTTTGGTTCGTTTACCACAGAACAAAATTGGTACTTATAATAAAGCGAACAAGGCCTATATGGCTTTTGAGCAAGAACATGAGCGTGAGCCGTCAACTGAGGAATTAGCAGGAATATTGGAAATGTCTGAGACTGAGATTAACAATATCTTCCAATCAAATACCCGTCATACTTCTTTAGATGCACCCGTGCATGAAGCAGAGGATGTGGCCATGGGAGATTTATTAAAAGGGGGAGATGAAACCGACGAAGATGTGATGAAAGATTCTTTAAGAGAAGAAATTCGTCGCGTACTTAAGTCATTGAGTCCTAGAGAGGCAGAGATAGTTAACGCGTATTTTGGTTTAGATGGAGAAAACGGCGTCACTATTGAGCAAATTGGCATTAAATACGATTTAACGAAGGAAAGAATAAGACAAATTAAAGAGCGTGCTATTAAACGTTTGCAAAAAGCAAGATATAGCAACGCACTAAAGGCTTATTTGGGCTAGTAGTAAAACATATTATTAAGCCCCTTCAGTCTAAGGATTTGATGGGGCTTTTTTTTAGCCAATATTTTGTTGATGATTTGATAATAAAGAAAGTAAGAGGATTAAATAGGATAAAATAGAATTTTGAATAAGTAATAAAGAAGATAATACACAAGTTATGGAAACAGAAAAAGTAAGCATTTTAATTATAGGTTCAGGACCTGCAGGCTACACAGCAGCTATTTATGCAGCGCGTGCGAATATGAAACCACTATTATACCAAGGTATTCAACCAGGTGGTCAATTAACCATTACTACAGAAGTAGAAAACTATCCTGGCTATCCAGATGGTATTCAAGGACCAGAAATGATGGTACATTTTGAAAAACAAGCAGCTCGAATGGGTGCAGATATTCGTTATGGTTTAGCCACTAAGGTTGACTTTAGCGGAGACGTCAAAAAAGTATGGATTGATGATGAAAAATTAATTGAAGCCGACGCGGTTATTATATCAACTGGGGCAAGTGCAAAATGGTTAGGTATTCCAAGTGAAGAAAGATTAAATGGTTTTGGAGTAAGTGCTTGCGCTGTTTGTGATGGATTCTTTTTTAAAGGTAAAGAAGTTGCCATTGTAGGTGCGGGCGATACAGCAGCAGAAGAAGCACATTATTTATCAAAGATGTGTACTACGGTGCATATGTTTGTGCGTAAAGAGGCTATGCGTGCTTCTAAAGTTATGCAAGATAGAGTGATGAACACTCCGAATATTAAAATCTATTTTAATACAGAAACCGATGAAATTTTAGGAGAGAAGAAAGTAGAAGGCGTGCGTATTTTAAATACCAAAACAAATACGAAACAAGAAATTCCAGTAAGTGCGTTTTTCGTAGCTATCGGTCATTCACCTAATAGCGGAATTTTCAAAGACTATGTAACTATGGATGAAACAGGTTATATTCTTACAGTACCTGGTACTACTAAAACCAATGTGGAAGGTGTATTTGCATCGGGCGATGTACAAGATAAAAACTACCGTCAAGCAGTTACTGCAGCGGGTAGTGGTTGTATGGCAGCTCTTGATGCTGAGCGTTATTTAACTTCAAAAGGACATTAATGTCTAGCACTCCTCATATGCGCATTAGTTTAGATAAGCTAGTGTTTTCTGGCTATCATGGACTATACGCAGAAGAAAAAAAATTAGGCAATACTTATATAGTAGATGTACTTATTGATTTTACGCCGAAGCAATCAAGCATTAACCATTTAGAGCAGACCATTGATTATGTGCAGGTGTATGCTCTCATCAAAAAATGGATGGAAATTCCAACTCCTTTATTAGAAACCTTGGTGGGTAATATGGCCGATGATATTTTAAATACAGAAGTACTGGCCGAAAAAGTAATGGTTAAAATTACCAAACAGCATTTACCTATTGCTGAATTTGAAGGAACTGCATCGGTTTCAATAGAAAAGTCAAGGGTCTAAATTTTCTTATTCTTCCATCTCATGGAATGTATATATATATAAGAAGGCACTAGTAAACTAATCCAATAAATAATTTCACAGATCCATCCAATGGTAATGGGCAATTGGAAATACTCAATAGTTAAGTAGGCGTATATGATATAAATAATAATAGCTAAAAATTCAATAGCTAAATTAATTTTAGATTGTCCCGTACCCGTAACCGCGTTCAACCAAATAGTAGCAATTGACATAAGTACTAAGGCAAAAGATACAACTCTTAATACCGGTATACCTTCTTGCATAAAACCTTCTCCCTGCCCATAAATTGATAAAAAAGGTTCTGCAAATACATTTAATAGTAAACATACCAATAAAGCAAAACCTATACTCCACTTCACTATTTTATTAATTAAAGGAATGACTTCGTCCTGCAAACCTTGTCCAATAATATTACTCACCATGGTATTGGCAGTAGCTGCAAAAGCCCAGGTAAAGCTTCCAAAAAATCCGAATATATTACGCATTGCATTGGATACCGCTAAAGCTTGTTCGCCTCTATGTTCAATTAAAATATAAAAGAACTCCCAGCTAATAATACTAATCATATACTGCATCATGATAGGAGAAGACTGCACTAATATTAATTTTATATAGTCCCACTCAACTGAAAAGCTTTTGAATAGTTCAAAGCGGGCACCAATTTTTTGATAGTGAATAACTAAGTATATCACAAATAGTCCCATCACTTCAGATATAATAGAAGCATAAGCTGCTCCATTTAAACCCATGGCCGGAAAACCAAAATGACCAAATATTAAACTGTAATCAAAAAAGATATTAAATAGGGCTTCAGTAGCAGTTCCAATAATTAAAAATTTACTTTGATTGGTGCCTACAAGAAGTGCATTGCGCATTTGATAAATAAACAAAAAGGGGATACCCCAGATTCTAATTTTTAAAAATTCAATCACTTTATCGGCTCTTTGCGCATCGTGCAGTACACTATGAAATATACTAGGGGCAACAAAATAGGTAAATAAAATACCTACTACTGATAAGAATAAAGAGATTATAACACCTTGAGAAAACAAGACCCCAATTTCATCAATTCTATTTTCACCAGCCCTGCGAGAAATAAGTGCTTGTAAACCATTATTTAGACCCTGACCCATTACCCCAAAAATTAAATAATAGACCCCAATGATACCTCCAATGGCCAATGCCTCTGAACTTAATGCCCCTAAGAATATATTATTGATAACGAAGTTCACTTGAGGTACCATAATTGCTAAAGCAATAGGCAAAGAAATAGACAGAATTTGCTTACTGCTAACGGTAACTTGTAAAGAAGGGGTAGTTGGACTGATGCTCATATATTTGCAAATCTACAATTAGTTTTAGCAAAGAACTGCCTCTTTTTTTATATCATTGCATAAGAATTAGCACTATGGCCAATAAGAAAATAGGGTTTTATGGGAAATTAGAAAGCACTGCTAATAATAAGGTAGAAAACTTATATATCATTGTAAATAATACAAGCATTGTTTTTGTAGTAAAGAATATTATAAAAAATGAGTTTGTATCTGTTGAGCATTTTGAACAAACCGAAGAGGCTACTAGTTGGAGCCCCTTATTAGCCTATCTACAAAATAATTCCAGTCTTCTACAGAATTACTATAAAGAAATTTTTCTTGTCATAAATAGTAATAGGCTCATACTCTCTCAAACCGATACAAAAGATAACTTAATTTCAGCGGCACATGAATTAGAATTAGTGCATGGTCATAAATTTGACGAAGAAATTTATACAAGTACTTTTGCGAATAAACATTTTTTAATTTATGGAATAGCAGATGAATTAATTGCAATATTGAATAGGTATTTTCCTTCTGGTAAATGGCAGCATTATGCTAGTTATTTTTTGGGTAATGTGCAAGACAATGAAGTGCAGGTTAGAATTTTTGAAGACTGTTTTATTATATACATTGTAGAAAAGGGCATTACCAAGCTCATGAATTATTATTCTTTAGAAGGGGAAGACCAGAATATATATACTTTACTCAATAGCTGTATCAATGCAGGTATTGATACCAATGCTTTTTTACTCAAAGTTTGGGGCTATGAAGAAGGCAAGCATTCGTTCATAACGAAGGCAGCGCCGTATTTTGCAGCCAAGCAAATCATACAGATTGAGCAAGTGCCGAATGCTTATTCATCTTATTTTATATTTTAATGAGAATTATTTCAGGCAAATATGGAGGTAGAAAAATAAATCCTCCGGCAAATATGCCTCATACAAGGCCTACCACCGATGTGGCAAAGGAAGGGCTATTTAATATTTTACAAAGCAGAATTAATTTAGACGGCGCTAAAACCTTAGACTTATTTGGAGGCACGGGTTGTATTAGTTATGAACTAGCTTCTAGAGGGGCAAGTGCTTTAACTATTGTGGAGAAGGATAATCAAATGCTAGATTTTATTAAACAAAATATTGAAACGCTAAAAATAGAGAATGCACAAATACTGCGTATGGATGTATTTCAATATTTAAATACTTGCACCCAGCAATTCGATTTTATTTTTGCAGGACCGCCTTATGCCTTAATCACCATTGACGACTTGCCAAGAATTATTGTAGAGCGAAAATTAATTTCACCAGAAGGCTATTTTATATTAGAACATACGCCTCGTAATAATTATGAAAGTTTTGCAGGTTTTAGCTTCCAGCGTAATTATGGCGCTACCATATTTAGTTTTTTCGAATAGTCAAAACGCATTCTATGTTAAAGTCAGTTGCTAGAAAAGAATTATTAGCCAAAAGAAAAAATTTGACGCCAAGTGATTGTCTTAAATGGGATGACTTACTACTTATACAATTTCAAAAATTAGAGTTCTCAAATGTACATATAGTGGCTAATTTTTATCCACTTGAAAACCATAACGAGCCCAATAGTTTATTATTTTCCCGTTTCTTAAAACTGATGATTCCGGGTATACAAATGGTTTACCCAGTGGTTAATACACTTAATGCAACCATTAATTTTTATAAAGAATCAGAAGAAATTAAATACAATGAGTGGGGTATTGCAGAACCTACTAGTAATGAAATTGTAGAGCCATCAATCATTGATGCAGTTATTGTGCCCTTAATTGGCTTTGATCTCAGAGGGCACAGAATAGGTTATGGGAAAGGCTTTTATGACAAATACTTTGAAAACTACCCTCAACATAGGCCTAGAATAGGGGTTTGCTATTTTGAGCCCCTTGCAAATATTGAGGATACCCATGAATTTGATGTACCTTTAACCCATTGTATTACGCCTTGGAATAGTTATGAATTTTAACAATGTATTTTTAAAATCCTTTAGAGTTTTACTTTTACCATTTGCACTTATCTATGGTTGGATTGTTTTTGTAAGGAATTGGATGTATGCTAAGCAGTATCTCAAATCAACTTCATTTAATGTTCCCCTTATTTGCATTGGTAATTTATCTTTGGGAGGGACGGGTAAATCGCCGATGGTAGAACATCTGCTTTCCATCCTATCCGAAGAATATAAAATAGCTACTTTAAGTAGAGGGTATAAAAGAAAAACAAAGGGGTATGCCTTAGCCAACGATGCTTCAACCGCATTAGAAATTGGAGATGAACCGATGCAGTTTCATTTAAAATTTCCAAATGTAGCCGTTTCAGTTGGAGAAAGACGCATTGAGGCTGTGGCGCAGTTAATTCAAGATGTACCTAAAGTGGAAGCCATTATTTTGGACGATGCTTTTCAACACCGAGAAATTAATGCAGGATTTAATATTTTGTTAACAGAGTATGACAATTCGTTTTGTGACGATTTTTTTATTCCCACAGGAGATTTAAGAGACGATAGAAAATCGGCTGGAAGAGCAGATATTATTATTGTTACCAAATGTCCAGCGAACTTAAGTTTGGAAGAAAAAGAAGAAATTACAGAAAAAATTGACCCTGCTTTACACCAGAGTTTGTTTTTTACTGCAATTGCCTATGGAACACCTTATCATATTTATAACCCTTCCGATCAATGGGTTTTAACAATGAGAGACGAAGTATTACTGGTATGTGGAATAGCCAACCCCTTGCCATTAAAAAAATATTTACATGAAAACACCAATACGTATTATCAATTAAGTTATAACGATCATCATATTTTCTCTATTGAAGACTTACAAGAAATAAAAGAAAAATTAGATGATATTCAATCAAAAAGCAAACTAATATTAACAACAGAAAAAGATGCTGTAAGACTGGTAAAATATACGGAAGAGCTTCATTCCCTTCCATTATATGTATTACCAATAAAGCCAAAATTTTTATTTGAAGCGGAAAATATTTTTAATGAACTCGTTAAAAATTATGTTGCACAATTTTACAAAAAAATAAATGGGAACTAGAAAGAACGAAAAGAAAACAAAAAAGACAACTACGAAGCATACGCATATCGTTACCTCTTATAAGGGGGTGCTAGATATTGCAAAATCGGGTATGGGATTTGTGATGGTATCAGGTTTGGAAAACGATATATTGGTTTATCCAAACGATTTTAATACGGCCTTAAAAGGCGATGAAGTAAGTGTTAAAATAACAAAAATTAGACAATCTTCAGGAAAGAAAGAAGGTAAAATATTAGAAGTACTAAAAAGAAAACAAGTCTCCTTTGCAGGCACCATGCAGGTAAAAGAGAAAATTGCTTTTTTTATTCCAAGTACGGTAACGCCCATGCCTGACATTTTTATTCCTATGGGGAAATTAAATGGGGCAAAGGATAAAGACAGGGTTATTGTTCAATTGACGAAATGGGAGAAAGCCTCTAGAAAACCTGAAGGAGAAGTCTTAAGAATATTTACTCCAGAACAGGAGAATGATTTAGCCATGCAGTCCATTGTGGCAGAGGCAGGTTTTGCTATAAGCTTCAGCGATGAAGTAAATGCTTTTGCAAGATCCTTATCAGATAAAATTGATGCTACAGAACTAGCTAAAAGAAAAGACTATAGAAAAGTACTTACGTTTACCATTGATCCAGTGGATGCCAAGGATTTTGATGACGCTATTTCTTACCAAACATTACCAAACGGCCATTTAGAAATAGGAGTACATATTGCCGATGTGAGTCATTTTGTACAACCAGGTACAGCCGTTGATAAAGAAGCCTATGAAAGAGCTACTTCAGTGTATTTGCCAGACAGAGTGTATCCAATGCTGCCTGAACGTATATCCAATGAACTATGTTCATTAAGACCGAATGAAGATAAACTAACATTCTCTGCCTGCTTTGAAGTAGATGCGCATGGAAAAATAGTGAATACCTGGTTTGGTAAAACCATTATTCATTCTGATAGAAGATTTACTTACGAACAAGTACAAGAAATTATTGATACCAAAGTAGGGGATCATTCTAATGAAATTTTATGGTTATTAGATTGGACACAGAAATTAAGACAGGCCAGATTCGATAATGGCGCCATTAATTTCTCTTCACAAGAAGTTCGCTTTACTTTAGATGACAAAGGAAAACCTACAGGTATTACTATTAAAGAAAGTAAAGAGTCGCATCAATTAATTGAGGAGTTGATGTTAAAAGCGAATCAACTTATTGCACAAAAAATGGGTCAGGTAAAGATTAAAAAAGAAACCCTGCCTTTCCCATATCGTGTGCATGATCAACCCAATGAAGAAAAATTATCGCCCTTTATAGTATTTGCAAAAAAGCACGGCTATCCTTTTGATATATCTACACCTACTCAAATTGCACATAGCTTTAATGCTTTAATGATTGCTGCCAAGGGAAAACCAGAACAGCATGTACTAGAGCAACTTGGTATTAGAACCATGGCCAAGGCGGTGTATACCAGTGAAAATATTGGGCACTATGGATTAGGATTTGAATACTATTGCCATTTTACTTCACCTATTAGAAGGTATCCCGATATTTTAGTACACCGAATTGTACAATCGGTTTTAGTAGAGCATCCTATCAACGATTCAGAACTAGAACAAAAATGTGTGCACTGCAGTGAAAGAGAGCGTGCCGCTATGGAATCTGAAAGAGCAGCTAATAAATACAAGCAGGTTGAATTTATGCGTGATTATTTAGGACATAGTTTTGAAGGTATCATTAGTGGTGTATCAAGCTTTGGATTCTGGGTAGAAACCATTGAACATAAATGTGAGGGACTGGTAAGTGTAGTTTCTTTATCTAAATTCGACGACTTCAGATTAGTAGAATCGGATTATGCCCTAGTGGGTATGAGATCGGGTCGCAAATTTAATATGGGCGATAAAGTCACTATTAAAATAGTAGCCGCTAGTTTAGAGAAAAGACAATTAGACTATGAGTGGGATCAAACAAAAGCTACAGAGAGCTCCACTATTTAATTTCTGTTGTGATTTCTTCAAAGACAATACCTTCTTCTTTTAAACTTTTTAAAATAGGTTTATAAATAGAAGGGTGTATAGGAATATGTAATCCTGTAATTTTAATTTCACCTTTTAAATAAGCACAAACTCCCATGGCTAAGGGTAGACCCACCGTAGTAGCCATGGCGGTTTCTGTTGCATTTTTTCCTTTTTGCACTAGTGAGCTTTGCACTAAATATTTTTTAGCATCTAATTCGTATTCAATTTCGTGCATCATGACCACCATATCTTTATCGGTAGGTGCTAATTTCCATTTATTTTCAAGTATCCATTGTACAATAGCAGCGCTGCTCTTAAATTGAGCAGGAATAAGGGTTTCGATATTAAAGCCTATATACTCAAATTGATTTTTAATAATATCATTACTTAAAAAAGCAGCGTATTTATTTTCTAATGAATGCGTTTGTAAATGGTTTTGTATCCAATCTTTAATACTTGTGTTTTCTTTTAAATCAATAAGTGATTCATCTGTTAAACCTAATTGCACAATGGCATTCCATCCTAGAAAAAAATGAGGATGTCTTAATGTAGTTCTGATAAAATTCTGCACTTTATCTAAACTATAGGTATTTATGTATGATAGAGAATTTCTATTGGGATAATAAGATAACTTACCTATTGCTGGAACCTCCACACTAGGTGCATTTTCAAATAAGTTATCATAGCTCAAGTTTTTTTCTTGTCCTTGCTCCAAATACAAGGCACCCGATTTTCCAGCTAGTATAATATTATTGGCATTCCAGCTAATTTTATAATGCCAAGGGTTGTTATCGCTTTCAGGGGCAATTAAGCCACCACAATGCGATTTAAACCCAGTAATTTTTCCTCCTTTATCCTGAATGGAATGAATAAGCTCCATTGCACTCATGTGGTCAATACCAGGATCTAAGCCCATTTCACATAAAACTAAAATTTGCTTTTGCTCAATAGCAGCGGCTATTGATTTCATATTATCGTCCACATAAGAGGCCGTAAAAAGGGGTTTACCATAATGCACACAATCCTGGGCCACCAAAAAATGTAAACTAGGAGGTAACATAGAAACCACCACAGTGGCTTTCTCGATCAAGGCTGCCCTGTTTTCCTTGTTTTCTATATCAATTCCTACAGCATGTCCATTAGGGGCATTATTCCACTTAGAATTAGCCACAGCCGCATTTCCATCTGCTAAGACAATATACCAGTTGTTTTCAACTGCTTTGGTTTGCAAATACTGTATCAAAACAGTGGCCGATTTACCAGCTCCAATTACAAGAATTTCAGGGTTCATTTTACAGCGTATAAGTCGTTAACAATCCGAGCTTTAAAGTTAGTAATTCTTACCCACAACTGTGGATAAAAGAACGCAAAATTTAAGGGGTAAAAATAGCAAAAAAGGCCTTGAAAAGTTATCTTCGTTTACACTCAAAATGGGCTTAAAAAACCACTCATTTTTGGTATAAAGAAATAAACATTATGGAAGATAATATCAATGAAAATTTAGGTGCAGAAGCTACCCAAGATAATGACCGTGTTATAAGGATCAATATCGAAGAGCAAATGAAAACCTCTTATATCGACTATTCTATGTCGGTGATAGTAGGTCGTGCATTACCTGATGTAAGAGATGGTTTTAAACCGGTTCACCGCAGGGTTTTATATGCGATGAGTGAATTGGGTAACAATAGCAACAAGGCGTATAAAAAATCGGCTCGTATAGTGGGAGAAGTAATGGGTAAGTTTCACCCACATGGTGATACTGCTATTTACGATACACTTGTTCGTATGGCACAGGAGTGGACTATGCGTTACACTTTAGTAGATGGTCAGGGTAATTTTGGTAACCAAGATGGCGACCCACCAGCTGCTATGCGTTATACTGAAGCAAGATTACAGAAAATTTCAGAAGCCATGTTGGACGATTTGGAAAAAGACACGGTCGATTTTCAATTAAATTTTGACGATAGTTTATCTGAGCCTTCTGTATTACCATCTCGTATCCCTCAATTACTTGTAAATGGTTCTTCAGGTATTGCGGTAGGTATGGCTACCAATATGCTTCCTCATAATTTATGTGAAGTAGTAGATGGTTGTATTGCATATATCGATAACAGAGATATTACTATTGAAGAATTAATACAGTTTGTAAAAGCACCCGATTTTCCAACAGGTGGTGTGATATATGGAATGGAAGGCGTGAAGCAAGGTTTAATGACAGGTCGTGGTAGAGTGGTGCTTCGTGGAAAATGTAATGTTGAAACGAAAGCGAATGGTCGTGAATTAATAGTCATCAACGAAATTCCTTACCAAGTTAATAGAGATAATTTAACAGACCGCATTGGTCAATTAGTAGTAGATAAAACCATTGATGGTATCACGCATGTAAACAACGAAAGTAATAAGCGTGAAGGAACACGTATTGTTATTGAGCTTCGCAAAGATGCAGTGGCGCAAGTAATCATCAATCAATTATATAAATTCACTGAATTACAAACAAGCTACGGTATTAACAATGTAGCCTTAAGTAAGGGCCGTCCTAAAATTTTAAACTTACGCGATTTAATTAGTGAGTTTATTGAGTTTAGAATGGAAGTGGTTATTCGTCGTGCGAAATTTGAATTAAGAAAAGCACAGGAGCGTGCACATATATTAGAAGGTTATTTAATTGCCTTAGACCATTTAGATGAAGTCATTCGTTTAATTCGTAGTTCGGCTAACCCAGAAGCAGCTAAAGAAAGTTTAATGAATGCAGGTTGGGGCATTTCTGATATTCAAGCGAAAGCCATATTGGAATTGAGATTACAACGTTTAACAGGCATGGAGCGTGAGAAAATCAAGGAAGAATTCGAACACTTAATGCAAATCATAAAATCGTTAAATGAATTATTAGGTAGCGAGCATTTACGTTTTGAATTAATTAAAACCGAATTACTAGAAGTAAAAGATAAATTCGGCGATGCGCGTAAAACGGAGATCCAATATTTAGCCGATGAAATGAAGTTGGAAGATTTAATTGAAGAGGAAGATGTAGTGATTACTATTTCTCATTTAGGCTATATTAAAAGAACGGCTGTTTCAGAATACCGTCAACAAAAAAGAGGTGGTCGCGGTGCCATGGGAACCAAAACAAGAGAGGAAGATTATGTAGAGCATTTATTTATAGCTTCTACACATGATACCATGTTATTTTTCACTGAAAAAGGAAGATGTTTCTGGTTGCGTGTGTATGAAATTCCAGAAGGAGAAAAAACAAGTAAGGGCCGTGCGGTGCAGAACTTAATTCAAATACCACCGGATGATAAAGTAAAAGCTATTATTGAAGTGCGTAAGTTAGATGACAAAGACTATGTACAAAATCATTTCATCATACTATGTACTAAGCGTGGTATTATTAAGAAAACATGTTTAGAAGATTTCAGTCGTCCAAGAGTTAGCGGTGTAAATGCCATTACCATTAATGAAGGCGATGAATTATTAGCAGCGCGTTTAACCGATGGTAATAATGAAGTCATGATGGCCGTGAAATCGGGTAGGGCTATTCGTTTCCCAGAGGAGAAAGTGCGTCCAACAGGTCGTGGAGCCATTGGAGTGGCGGGTATTGAAGTAGACAATGAGAACGATGAAGTAGTAGGTTTAGTTTGTGTACACAAAGATGATAAAGACCGTACTATACTGGTGGTAAGTCAACAAGGTTTTGGAAAGAGAACCGCTATTGAAGAATACAGAATTACCAACCGTGGTGGTAAGGGTGTTAAAACCATAAATGTTACAGAGAAAACTGGTAGTCTAGTGGGTTTAATGGATGTACTAGAAAAAGAAGATTTAATTATCACTTGTAAGTCGGGTGTAACGATTAGAACTAAAATTTCTGATATTCGTGAAGCAGGTCGAGCAACGCAAGGCGTTACTTTAATTCGTTTAGACGAGGGTGATGAAATTGCTGCCACTTCTAAAATTGAAGAACAAGACGAGTCTGCTGCAGATTTGGAAGAGGGGGCAGAGCCAACAGCTAGCGCTGATGGTACTGAAACCACTGATGCAACAGATAATCCAGAAACACCAGTCGTCGAATAAAAACCAATCAACACAAATCCATAAACTAAATAGAATTTTAACTATAACTTTAGTAAGTAATAATTCATAATAAAAATAGATCTATGAAAAAATTAATGAGTGTTTTAACCATTTTGTTGGCAATGCATACAGTGCAAGCACAAGATTTTGATAAAGTAAAAACAAATCTTTTGTTAGGTAAAACCGACGACGCCAAAGCCGATTACGACAAGGTTCTTGCTAAAAAAGCAAATTTAGTGGGTACAGCAGCAGCTTATTACTGGAAGTCAAAAATTTATAGCGCTTATAACAAGGATGCTGTAAAATATCCAAAAGCTTATAATGAAACAAAGACAGCATTAGATGAGTATATGAAGGCCGATCCTAGTTTACAATTAGCCAAAGACAATGGTCAAGAGGCTTTCTTTGATATTTATATTAGATGTTTCAAAGTTGGGGTAGATAGTTTTAATGTAAAAGGTTGGAAGGGTGCTGCTGAAAACTTTGAAAATGTGGTAAAATACAGCGATATCATATTTACACAAGGTTGGGCATCCTCTAAACAAAAATTTGATACGACTGCTTTAATTTATGCAGGGTACTCAAATCAAAATGCAGGTGATTTAGAGAAAACTATTTTTTATTATAAAAGATTAGTTGACAATAAAGTGGCAAATCCAGAATTAGTTGAAGTATACAGATACTTATTGCTTCAATTTATTGATAAAAAAGACAAAGCACAATTTGATACTTATTATGCAATGTCTACTGCGGCTTATCCTAATGAAAGCTGGGTAGAGTATAATACAGACTATATTGACAAAAACTTGAACATAGATGAGAAAGTAGCGATGTTTGATAAATTAGTAGCAGTTGGTTCTATTTCGGAACTAGAGTGTCAAATGTTTGGAGATATGTTTATGTCTGGAAAAAACGTAGAAGGCATTAGTCAAGAAAACTCAGATAAATATACCTCGAAAGCTGCAGAAGCTTACAAAAAGGCTTTTACGATGAACAATAAGAATTTTGCTGCTGCATTTAACGCAGGCATTAGTTATTATAATGCATTCTCCGTTTTAGATGAGAAAGTATCTGTAAATCTTAAAGCGCTTCAAACCATAAACTCCACTAAGCCAGTAGCTCCTAAGGATCCTAAAAAGAAGGCTGCTTTTGATGCATTTTATAAAGCTAAATTAGATTCTGTAAGAAAAATTAATACTAGCCTTGATGTGACAATAAAAGAAAATGTTGACGCAGCCATTGAGTGGATTGATAAATCGTTTAATGTAATCAAAGACAAGGAGAAATTAGAAAAAACTGAAAAAAATGTCGCTTTAAGATCGGTTGATTTTTTAGCAACTTTGTACGCGTATAAAAGAGATAAAGCTAGAGGCAAGGATCAAAAAGCTTACGATGAATTCGATGCTAAATTCAATATCTACGATCAACTACACGAGAAGTATCAGTAGACCAGCAATGGGTAAGTAATAAGTTCTTACTAGCTTACTTAGAGACCTATAAAATAACCCTCGAGCAATCGGGGGTTTACTTGGAATTGTCTATTTAACATAATGTTAATTATAAGCATAAAATAAAGGTATAAATGGGTTAATGAGCTGTGAATCAATAGTATTGTATTACTGAGATATCCATAAGAAAAGCGTAAGATATGTACTAGATACACAAGGTAGATACAAGGTATAAGCTAGTGGATATAGTATGGTTATCGCAAGCCTACAAGCTATAATCTATCCATAAACTAGGAATAAATTCGGGAATATATTGAGCATAAATTAGTATTTTGTATATCAATAATCATATAATTAATCTTCTAATTCAAAATACAATGGCAAAGAATCTAAGTCGTAGAAAGTTTGTACAAAATGCAGGATTGTCCTCTATTGCTTTAGGACTTTCTCCTCAGTTTATAAAGGCACAATCAACTGCTAAAATGGATAAAGTACGTATAGGTATTATAGGTACTGGTTATAGAGGTCAGAGTCATCTTGAGATGCTTTGCCAACGTAAAGACACTGTTATTGTCTCTTTTGCCGATCCTGACCCTAGAATGTTAGCAGATGCCCAAAAGATATTGAAAGATGCTGGCAGACCTGCTGCCGTAGAGTTCAAAAATGGCAATGAAGACTACAAGAATTTATTACAAAGGCATGATATTGATGCAGTTATCATTGCTACACCCTGGGAATGGCATATTCCACAAGCTTTAGAATCTATTAAAAATGGTATTATTCCAGGTGTAGAGGTTTGTGGGGCCATTAAGCTGTCTGATTGCTGGGATATTGTCAATGCCAGTGAAAAAGCAGGCATTCCAGTGATGTGTTTAGAGAATGTATGTTACCGTAGAGATGTATTGGCGGTCTATAATATGGTCAAAAAAGGCCTATTTGGTGAATTATTACACTTACAAGGTGGTTATGAGCACGATTTAAGAGGGGTAAAATTCAATAGCCCTAATTCCTCTGATAGTGCTTCTGGTGTTGAGTTTGGAGAAGGGAAAGGCTTTAGTGAGGCCGCTTGGAGAACCAACCACTCCTTATATAGAAACGGAGAGCTATACCCAACCCATGGTTTAGGTCCTATAGCCATGATGTCGGATATTAATAGAGGCAATGTATTAACTAGGCTATCATCGGTTGCTACTAAAGCAAGAGGTTTACATAAATATATAGTTGAGCACCCTAAAGGTGGTGAAAATCACCCTAATGCGAAATTAAAATTTAAGTTAGGAGACATCGTAACGACTACCTTACAAGCTGCTAATGGAGAGACTATGTTACTTACCCACGACACCAATTCACCTCGTCCTTATAATTTGGGGTTCAGGGTTCAAGGAGTTCAGGGTTTATGGCAGGACTATAGTTCAGGGCAGTTCAAATCTGGACATATATATATAGAAGGCATTTCTCCCAAAGCGCATCAATGGGAAAACCCAGAAGCCTACTTAAAGCAGCACGATCATCCATTATGGAAGAAATACGAGGCGGATGCCGAGGGTGCTGGTCATGGTGGCATGGACTTTTTTGTAGTGAATGCCTTTGTAGAGTGTATTAAAAGAAAGGTGCCTTTCGAGTTAGATGTATATGACTTAGCTACTTGGTATGCCATTACACCGCTTTCAGAAAAATCGATTGCTGAAAATGGACAGATGCAATTAATACCAGACTTTACAAGAGGTAAATGGAAAAATAGAAAGAATAACTTTGCAATGAATGAAGATTATTAAAATGAATAAAGGGTATTAATTTTCAAAAAAGTATTAATCTTTAACCCCTATTCTATTTAATCTAACTATTTCAATTTATTATACTGTTCTAATAATCGTATTTGATTCAGCGTGCGCACTAAGTTCTGACCCTCATACTTGGCACCATAGTATATATCATTGTTTAAATGATCGCTTAAAAAACGAAGGGCTTGCATGTATATCATAAATTGTCCGGCATAGAAAAAGTGGTCCCTTTCAAAACTGGATAACTCATCTAGCATAAAATGCAAATACCCTTTTTCTAGCGCCTTCCATTTAGCAGGGTCTACCACTACTCTATTCAAATCTTTTTCCTCTTCTGAAACGGCGCATAAACAAGTGCGGCACATATCACCTACATCACTTATAAAATAGCCAGCCATTAAAGTATCTAAATCAATCACGCAAATGGCTTTTTCTATGCCGTTATTTTTTTGAAATAATACATTGCTAATTTTAGTATCGTGATGGGTTACTCTTTTTTTAACCTCGGCATGATGTATAAATGCACTGTATATATCGACATATTTTTTATGCGCTGCTAAAAATGAAATGGCTTCTTTGGTTTCAGCAATTCTTTGTGCATTTCCTTTTACAATCGCCTCTGAAAATTGATGGTATCTTAAATTTAAATTATGAAAATCGGGAAGACTATCTTTTAATTGATTGGCTTCAAAATTTTTCAGCACAGAAGTAAAACCTGCAAATTGCATAGCGGCCTGCTCTACTTGGTTTTCATTATCTAAAACACTTAAAGCATAACCCTCTATTTTATGAAAGGCCCTGTAATAGCCACCCTCCCAGTTCACTAAAGTATTTCCATTCAGTGTAGGTACTAAATGGGTGAATAAATAGGAAGGATTATTTTTTTGCAAGTAGCTAGAAATAGCATTTATATTATCATCAATAGCAGTTGGGCTTTTGAAAACTTTATGATTAATGGATTGTAAGATATAGTCGCCAGTATTGGTTTGAATAGAATAAGTACTATTGATTAAGCCCTGCTGAATAGGTGCGTAACTATCTACCTGCCAACCATATAATGAAAAAATTTCTTGCATATAAACTTTATACTTAAAAGTACAAAAAATATGCGCATTGTTCGTACCTTGATCTCAATATAAATGAATGAATATGAGCATGGATCGAAGAAAGTTTTTGAACCTAAGTGGTTTAGGTATTTCAAGTTTTACCATCACTGGCTTTATACCTAAAACAGTACAAGAAATAACTGGCGGTTCGAATACAATTAGCAATTTGAATGCAGTGGTAAACCCTATAGTTGTGGCTACCTGGGATGCAGGCTTGGCCGCTAACCTTGCCGCTTGGAAAATAATTGGTATGGGTGGAAAGGCTTTAGATGCGGTTGAAAATGGGGTCATGGTCACCGAAGATGAAATTAGTTGTTGTGTTGGATTAAGTGGTAATCCAGACAGAGATGGACATGTTACATTGGACGCTTCTATTATGGATCATGAATTTAATTGTGGATCTGTTGCTTTTTTAGAACGCATTAAGCATCCTATATCTGTGGCCAGAAGAGTCATGGAAAAAACACCCCATGTAATGTTAGTGGGTGAAGGTGCTCAACAATTTGCACTCTCTGAAGGTTTTACTTTAGAACCAGCTACCTTGTCAAAAGATGCAAAATCATCTTATGAAAATTGGTTAAAAAAATCGGAGTATAAACCTGTAATTAATATTGAAAGAAAACAAGCAACAAGTCAATTAGATCCTTCTTTAATGGCTCCTCCTAAATTAAGTAATGGAGAATGGAACCATGATACCATTGGAATGATTGCCTTAGATAGTTTTGGAAACTTATCTGGTAGTTGTACCACAAGCGGTGCTGGTTTTAAAATGAGAGGTCGTGTGGGCGACTCCCCTGTTATTGGCGCGGGTTTATATGTAGACAATGAAGTGGGCGCTGTAGTGGCCACTGGACAAGGTGAAGATGTGATTCGTGTGGCAGGCGCCAGTGCAGTAGTAGAGCAAATGAGACAAGGTAAATCACCTGAGGAGGCTTGTAAATTTGTAGTAGAAAGAATAAGAAGAATAAAAAAAGAAAAGGCAAAGGATATTCAAATATGTTTTATCGCGCTGAATAAAAAAGGGGAAGCAGGTGCCTACGCATTACATAAAGGCTTTAACTTTGCGGTACATACCAAGGAGGGTAATAAATTATTTGAATCTTCTTCTTTAGATTAATTATATGTCTACAAAACTTGAGATTGCTGTATTTTCAGTAGAAGCTGCAGTCACAGCCTTAAAAGCAGGTGCGCATAGAATTGAATTTTGTGAAAACCCTTTAGAAGGCGGCACTACCCCATCTTATGGAAGTTTAAAAACTTTAAGGTCTTATACTACTCAACCAGTATTTCCTATCATACGTCCTAGAGGGGGTGATTTTTTATATTCTAGATCGGAGTTTGAAGTAATGAAGGCCGATTTACTTATGGTTAAAGAACTAGGTTATTTAGGAGCCGTTATAGGATTATTGAATGCAGATGGAAGCATTGATACAAATCGAACCAAAGAACTTGTAGATATTGCGGGGTCTTACATGCAAATAAGTTTTCATAGAGCCTTTGATAGATGTATCGACCCTTTCAAGGCATTGGAAGATATTATTGCAACAGGTTGTAAGCGAATTTTAACAAGTGGTCAAGTGCCCAATGCGGCAGATGCGCAACCCTTATTAAAAAAATTAATTGATCAAGCTGGCGACAGCATTATAATTATGCCAGGTTCTGGTGTACGTTCTAATAATATTAAAGAAATTATTCAAGCAACAGGCGCCAAAGAAATACATAGCAGTGCACGTCAAATGCATGCAAGTAAAATGTCGTACACAAAAGATTCGATGAAGGAAAATATGCAAGCTACTGGAGTTGACACAGAAGAGATCAAAAAAATGTTAGAACAATTGTAAGCTTAATATTAAAGCAAAGTTTTAAAATTAATACAACATACGCGCTCTAATAGTATGTTTCACTTCTTTTAATAGTGCAATGGCAGTTTTAGATAATTTAGAATCGACATCTAATACCACATAGCCAATTTCATCATTGGTTTTTAAATATTGCCCCACAATATTTATTTTATTTTTAGACATCACTGTATTAATAGCACTCAAGACACCTGGTACATTATTATGAATATGTAAAATTCTATGTGCATTTTCTACTGGTGGTAAACTAATGGAAGGAATAGTATGAGAACCATAAGAAACACCACGCTCTAAATATTGATATAATTTAATACTTACATCTTCTCCTATATTTTCTTGTGCTTCTTCCGTAGACCCACCAATATGTGGCGTCAGCATCACGTTGGATAAGCCTTGTAGCGGAGTGGTGAATACATCGCCGTTCTTTTCAGGTTCAATAGGAAATACATCAATGGCAGCCCCTCCTATTTTTTTATCAACAATAGCCTTGCTTAAAGCATCAAGGTCAACTACTTCACCACGCGCATAATTTATTAAAATAGCGCCTTGTTTAAATTGACTTATAACAGACTTGCTAATTAAATTTTTAGTTTGACTGGTTTCAGGAACATGCAATGAAATGATATCTGAACTACTTACAATATCTTTTATAGATTTTGAAGGCTTCGCGTTTCCTAAAGGCAGTTTAGTTTCAATATCATAGAATTGAATTTTCATACCCATGGCTTCTGCCATGATACTTAACTGCGTACCAATATTACCATAACCTATAATGCCTAAAGTTTTTCCCCTTAGTTCAAAACTTCCCTTGGCTTCTTTATTCCAAATACCTTTATGGGCAGCAGTATTTTTATCTATAATTTTACGAATAAGCATAATAGATGCACCAATGACTAATTCAGCCACAGACCTTGTATTACTATAGGGTGCATTAAAAACAGCTACCCCTTTCTGCTTACATGCTTTTAAATCTACTTGGTTAATGCCAATGCAAAAACAGCCAATGGCTTGTAATTTTTTAGCGCTATCTAATACTTTTTTAGAAATAAATGTTTTTGAACGAATACCTAAAATGTGCACGTCCTTAATAATCTTGATTAATTCCTCCTCGCTCAAAGCCCCAGATACCTTTTTAACATCGGTATATCCCATGTCTTTAAAATACTGAACCGCCTTATCACTTATGTTTTCAAGGAATAAGACCTTAATTTTATCCTTGGGATAGCTAGTGGCATCAAAATTACTCATGGCACAAAGTTAAAAAAAATTAACTGTTTGCTATTCATTAACAATAAATTATGTGTTTATAGCGTTAATTTAGTAGCTATAAATGGTTATGGCCACCTTTTAAAACTAACAGATGTTCATTCGATTCACCCTATTACTAGGTTTTTTCTTTTTAAGTATTGCCTGTGGAACGGGTCAAGGCCCTCGTTTTTTAGATATTACTCATAATTCTATTCTTAGCAATGATGAAAAAGAGCGTTTAATAGCTGAGGTAAAAGCTAAATATGAGACCCTATTGGGCAATAAAGGATTTAGCGGTCAAATCTTAATTGCCAAAAATGGTGAAGTCATTTTTGAAGATTATAAAGGATTCTCTAATTTTTCAGATAAAACTGCCATCCTTCCAGAAACTCCTATTCATTTAGCCTCCATTTCAAAAACATTTACAGGAATGGCTGCCCTTAAATTATGGGAAGAAGATAAATTAGATTTGAAAGCCCCTGTTACAAAATACATTTCGAACTTTCCTTATACCAGTGTTACTATAGAACAATTACTTTCTCATAGAAGTGGCCTACCCGATTATACTTATTTTATGGAACCCAATAAGTATAAGACCGTCAAAGTAAAAAATAAAAGAGGCCGTTGGGTAAAGAAATTAAAACTAATAAAGGCTGAAACCCCTTTCAGACAAGGCTTGTATAATAATCAAGATGTGCTCGACTATATGGTGACCAAGCGCCCAGCACCAGCGGCTATGCCCAATAGAGTTTTTAAGTATTGCAATACTAATTTTGTTGTTTTAGCTTTAGTCATTGAAAAAATAACAGCACAAGACTTCCCTACTTATATGGCTGAAACTATTTTTAAGCCATTGAAAATGGAAAATACTTATGTGTTTAGTGCCAAGAGTATTGATAAGTATACGCCTTCCTATAATGCGCGTATGGTTCCTTATAAAATTGAAAAGTACGATTGCATCTATGGGGATAAAAATATATATAGTACCGCAAGAGATATGTATTTGTGGGATAAGGCTTTAACGGAAGGGACTTATGTAAAACAAAGCACTTTAGAAATGGCTTATCAACCTCAAAGCCCTACCAATAAATATTATCATAATTACGGTTTAGGCTGGCGTATTTTGAATAAACCCAATGAAGAAAGATTGGTTTATCATAATGGATGGTGGCATGGGAATAATACAGTGTTTACGCGCTTAATTAGCGAATCGGCAACCATCATTATTTTGGGTAATAAGTTCAATAAATCTATCTATAAAGGCAAGGAAATTGCCTCTGTTTTTACAGGTAAAGTAGATACCTCCGCTTTGGTGGAGTAAAATTGCCCTTTTTTGCCCTTTTTTGACTTTTACCCCCTATTTTTGCAGACCTTAAAAGAAATTAAACAGAAAACAAAAGAATAAGTATCGCTATGAAAGATCTTCTATTTTATGCCGTTCCGGCAATGGGTATTGTGGGTTTATTGTATACACTCTTGAAATTCAATTGGGTATCTAAACAAGACGCAGGTAATGACCGTATGAAAGAAATTAGCACTTACATCGCAGAAGGTGCAATGGCTTTCTTAAAAGCGGAGTGGAAAATCCTAGGCTATTTTGTGGTAATTGTGGCCCTATTATTAGGGTTTATGGCTACTAAAAATGCAGAAAGTCACTGGAGTATTGCTGTTTCATTTGTAATTGGTGCTGTATTTAGCGCCACTGCTGGTTATATTGGAATGAAAGTAGCTACCAAAGCAAACGTAAGAACTGCTCAAGCAGCTAAAACAAGTTTAGCGCAAGCATTAAAAGTATCTTTTACTGGCGGATCTGTGATGGGCTTAGGCGTATCTGGTTTAGCAGTATTGGGATTAGGTGGTTTGTTCTTAGTGCTTAAACAAATGTTCTTTGTAAATGGCGACCCTTCTGAAATGCTAAGAACCATTGAAGTATTAACTGGATTTTCTTTAGGTGCTGAATCAATAGCTTTATTTGCGCGTGTGGGTGGTGGTATTTATACCAAGGCTGCAGACGTGGGTGCTGACTTAGTAGGTAAAGTAGAAGCTGGTATTCCAGAAGATGATCCTCGTAACCCTGCAACCATTGCAGATAACGTTGGAGATAATGTGGGTGATGTAGCAGGTATGGGTGCCGATTTATTCGGTTCTTATGTTGCAACAGTATTAGCTACAATGGTATTAGGACAAGAAGTAACTGCAGTAGGTGGTGGAAAATTAGTAGATGCCTTTGATGGTCTATCTCCTATTTTATTACCAATGATGATTGCAGGTGTAGGTATATTATTATCTATTATCGGAACTTTATTTGTAAGAATAAGTGAGAATGCTGGTTTAAATACAGCAACAGTTCAAAAAGCATTGAACATGGGTAACTATGGTTCTATGATTTTAACAGCTATTGCTTGTTATTTTTTAGTTGGCTATATCCTTCCTGAAGAAATGGCACTTCGTGGTATTGAGTTTACAAGAAATGGTGTAATTGGTGCTATTGCGGTGGGTTTAATAGTAGGTACTTTAATGAGCATCATTACTGAATATTATACTGCTATGGGTAAGCGTCCAGTAATGAGTATTATAAAACAATCAAGCACAGGACACGCAACAAATATTATTGGTGGATTAGCAATAGGTATGGAATCTACTTTCATGCCAATTATTGTTTTAGCTGCTGGTATATTCGGAGCATCTTATTGCGCAGGCTTATATGGTGTAGCGATTGCAGCTGCAGGTATGATGGCAACAACGGCTATGCAATTAGCCATTGATGCATTTGGTCCTATCGCTGATAACGCTGGTGGTATTGCGGAGATGAGTGAACTACCTGCTGAAGTGCGTGAGAAAACAGATATTTTAGATGCGGTGGGAAACACCACTGCTGCTAGCGGTAAAGGTTTTGCCATTGCTTCTGCTGCATTAACATCATTGGCTTTGTTTGCTGCCTTCGTAGGTGTAGCGATGCCAGACAATCAACATATTGATATCTATAAGGCGGATGTATTAGCTGCTTTATTTGTAGGTGGAATGATTCCATTTATATTTTCTTCATTAGCGATTCGCGCGGTGGGTGAAGCGGCAATGGCCATGGTTGAAGAGGTTCGTCGTCAGTTCCGCACTATTCCAGGTATTATGGAAGGAACGGGTAAACCTGAATATGAAAAATGTGTGGCTATCTCTACTGAAGCTTCTTTAAAGAAGATGATGTTACCAGGTGCTATCACCATCATCTCTCCTATTTTAATCGGTTTCACAATGGGCCCAGAAGCCTTAGGTGGTTTCTTAGCAGGTGCAACTGTAAGTGGTGTGTTAATGGGTATATTCCAAAACAATGCAGGTGGTGCTTGGGATAATGCTAAAAAATCTTTTGAAAAAGGTGTTGAGATCAATGGTGAGATGTTCTATAAAAAATCTGAACCACATAAGGCTTCTGTAACAGGAGATACAGTGGGAGATCCTTTTAAAGATACTTCTGGTCCTTCAATGAATATCTTAATCAAGTTAATGTCAATTGTATCATTGGTTATTGCGCCTACTTTAGCGCAATTGCATCCAACGAAAGCAATGGAAACTAAATCTCAAACTGTTGAGATTTCTGTTATCAACACAGATACAGCAATGGGTGCTAAAATTGTAAATGATACAGCAAAAACAATAACTATCACTGCGAATACAAAAACATTAGTTCAAGCTTTACAAGAAGAAGGTATTGCTCCAATTGACAATGTGAAGATTCAAATTAAAGATGGCAAGATTACGGTAAATGGCAAGGCCTTAACAGAGGAGCAGAATGCTAAGTTCTCTTCATACCTTAAGAAAGACTAGTTGCTGATATAACTTATTGAGTATTAGTTATAGCTCTTTTAACATAGCCCGTTTTACAAAAATTAACAAAGTCCCTCCGATATTTTCGGGGGGATTTTTTTGTTAGTTCCTATAATTTCGTAGATTGCTTACGAATACAATCGTATCATTATGAATAAGACTATTAGACCTACAGAAAGTGAATTAGATATCCTTAGTATTTTATGGGAAAAAGACAGCGCCACTGTAAGAGAAGTTCATGAAGTAGTGCAAAAAACAAAGGATGTGGGTTATACCACTACCCTTAAGCTTATGCAAATTATGAATGAAAAGGGTCTGGTCATTAGAAATGTTAGCTCTAAAACACATATTTATACCCCTACTTTAACAAAAGAAAAAGCACAGGAGCAGTTTGTAGGCAAAATGATACAAACCTTATTCAGTGGCAGCACTTCACAATTAGTTTTACAAGCATTAGGCAGACAAAAACCATCTGATAGTGATTTAGCTGAAATTAAATCCATGATTCAAAAGCTAGAGCGTAAATAATATTAATAACTATTAATGTCAGTTTTTAACAATATACCATTCGCAATTATTAATAATATAGGCTTTACCGCTATATTATTTTTAATATACCAGCTGCTTAAAACATTACAGGAAAAAGAATTACTTCCTATTAAAGCGGCTCATCTATTTAGTATGGCAAGTATTTTTCAATGCTTGGCTTTGGTTCAATTTATAGCATTACTATTTTATCCTAAGCTAGGTTTGGAAATAGTTAATATCAGTTTTAATCTTGTTAATTCAAGAATATCCTCTTTATTCATCCAGGCGCCTCAGGCTCCTATTGGGTGGCTTTCTTTTATAGGATTTGTTTATTGTATAGTATTAGGTGGTTTAATGATTAAATCGGCAATTCAATTTTATCAATTAACAGCTTTAATAAAAACTTCTATTTTTTCTGAGTCCCCTAAGTATACTTCCTTTATTGATAGCTTAGCCAATACCTCTAAAGGTAAAAAACTAAAAATAGGTATTTCACCTACAATCGATACCCCTATTAGTTTTGGCTGGGTAGAGCCCATTATACTTTTGCCTATTGCCCTGGTGAATCAATTATCGGTAAAAGAAATAGAGAGTATTATTTTACATGAGTGGGCGCATATACTTAGAAACGATTATCTAATTAATATAATTACTAGTCTTGTTCAAGTAATACTTTTCTTTAATCCTTTCTCTTATTTATTGAATAAAGAAATAAGCCTACAAAGAGAAATAGCCTGTGATAACTTTGTAATAAACGCAAGCGTTGAAAAATTAGATTATTTAAATGCGATTTATAAAATAGCCACTTGTATTTCTAATAAAAATTCGCCAATTTTAAATAATTGGACAATGGGTATTTTAAATATACCTAATGAGCTTTTATACAGGGTAAAAACTTTGACAAAAACTAAGCGATTTAATTTCTTTCATTCTACACAGCTTATCTTAGTTTCATTCATTGCTTGCTTATTATTTTTTATTCCATTTAATAATACCCAAACTAAGTTGGAGACCAAGGTTCAGCCAAAGGCCTCCTTTGTTTATATAAAAGTTCCTAGTAGCGTTGGGTTGAATCCTAGCAGTGTTGAGGTTAAAAAGCTTACACCTATTTATACCTCAACACATAAACATAATGGCCTTTTTGAAAAGAAATCTGAAAAAAATGCTGAAGAGAACACCGTGACGGTGAATTGGAATGATATAGGTCGTCCTGCTAATTTGATAAATAATTCTTATGATGAGATGGTGGAAAAAACGGTGCAGTGGATAAAAACAAGAGCAGTTGAGAATCAATTTGCTAGTTATGAGGAAAATCAAGAAGTAACGGAGTTTGAAGTGGCTGAAAAATTATTAATGCGAGCCATTTTTACTAACTATCAATTAAAAAAAGAACTCTTGAATGATCGTTTAACCAAGGCTACCAATGAAAAAGAAGCCATGGATTATGTAATCAATAGTAAAGAGTGGGAACAAATGCAACAATTTGAAAAGTGGACTGCTGAATTTTTGAAAAAACATCCCCTACCTGTAGATACGACGACTACTACCATTTCTAATTTAAGCTCTCGCTTAATTGTTTACTAATTTCCTTTCCTCCCACACAGAATAGCATATCTAAAATGCTTAGGTTTTGAATGAATCCTGAAGAGCTTGTAAACACCTGTTGGTATTCATTTTTAATAGGAAACTGAGCATAATTATTCGGCTGCCAAGAATGTAAGATTTTATGGTTTATATTTTCAGCATGCTCCTTAAATTGTATCAATTCCCATTTTCCCTTAATTGCTTTTTGTAGAAATACATGGCAGGCCTCTAAAAATTCAACTAAAAATTCTGTTTTCTTGGTGTAAAGTATTTCTAAATCGGCTTCATAGTATTCAAAATAAGGGGCTCTTTTGTAACAGGTTTTAATAGCTTTGAAATGTTGTGCCTGCCATGGTGCGTCATAGGCAATGCGAATATCTTGAATGGTCGTTTTCTGGTCTCTCCCACCTACAATGGGAATGGTTAAAGCCAGTGGCCCTTGAGCACTTAAAATGACCATTTTATTTTTGAAACTCATCTTTGTAAAAGGTGCATGGCTGTCAAAACAGACTTGCTTTTCTTTATAGAGTAATTCAATAAAGCAAATGTTTCCAAAATATTGATAATCGGTTACTAGCATGTCTTAACAAAAACTTATGTAAATATATTTTTACAATCTCCAATTAACTAATAATTTTATATAAATCTTTACATGAAGCCCCTAAACTATCTATTTCTAGTAAGTATCTTATTGTTAACTGCCTGCGCCGCACCTAAGAACTTAGAGTTTAAAGGTATTGAGTCCTTAAAAATTGAAAAAGCAAGCTTTGGTAAAAATATTTTTATTGCCTCTTTTGCCTACCATAACCCCAATAATTTTAAATTGGTTTTGAATAAATTAGACTGTTCTATTTATATGAATGACCAATTTTTTACAAAGTATACCATCGACTCCAATTACACCATTCCAGCCAATGCTAATTTTTCATTACCTGCAAAAATGGAAGTAGATTTATCGCTATTGTTAAAAAATAGTGTGGATATACTTTTCAATAAACCTATGAAAATGGGTATAAAGGGAAATGCCACTATTTCAAAAGGCATGTTCACTAAAACGGTTCCTATTGAATTTGAGACAATTCAGAAATTAAATTTAAGAGAGGCTATTATGAAATAGCTTACTATAAATTATGAACTTGGTTTAACTATTATAAATTCCAATATTAAATATTCCAAGTACTAGGACTTTCTCTCCACTGCATTAATGTTTCTTGGGTTTTGCTATCCACATCCCCCTTCTCCACTGCTAGATCAATTAAGCTTGCATAATTGGTTAAAGAATAATAAGGCACTCCAGCAGTTTTAAAGGCTTCGTCAGCTAATGCAAAACCATAATTAAAAATGGATACCATTCCCACCACTTCTAAACCCGCATTTCTTAAAACACCCACTACTTCTAAACTACTTTTACCTGTAGAGATTAAATCTTCAATGACTAAAATTTTATTGGTTGTAGCGTAAGCGCCTTCTATTTGATTGCCTAATCCATGTTCTTTAGGTTTAGGTCTAACGTATATATAAGGAAGTTTCAATTGATCCGCTGCCATGGCACCCCAAGGAATACCTGCAGTGGCAACTCCAGCTAACATATCAGCCCCTTCAAATTTTTCAAAAATGACATTGCACATTTCACTTTTAATAAAGTCTCTCACATATGGAAAAGATAAAACTTTTCTATTATCACAATAAATAGGACTTTTCCAGCCACTTGCCCATGTAAATGGATTATTTGGGCTTAATTTTACAGCACCTACTTGAAGTAGTTTTTCGGCAACGGCTTTCTGATTTGTCATGGGTATCATTTCTTGCTGCAAATTTAAAGTCAAATTGCTAGATTCACTTCAGGATTTACTAAATACTATACACATATTTATGCCCAAACAAATTTTAGCAGCTGGTGGCCTCGTAACAAATGCGCAAGGTGAAATTTTATGGATATTTAGAAGAGGTTTCTGGGATTTACCCAAAGGAAAATTAGATGAGGGGGAAACTATACAATCTTGTGCCATTAGAGAAGTAGAGGAAGAAACCGGCATTCAGAATATTAAATTGCATGAGTTATTAAAATTCACAAACCATATATATTTTGATAAATATTTACAAGAGGAAGTAGTAAAGCGAACTTATTGGTTTCATATGACTATTGCAGATATGCAAAAAGGCAGTCCTCAAACCACAGAAGATATTGAAAAAATTGAATGGCATTCACTAGCAACGACTAGACATTGTTTAGAACAAACTTATCCAACTATATTGGAAGTAATAGAAGCCTACCGATTAAAAATTAATACTTAGATAACTCAGTTCATTGATCAAACTAAAATAAAAATAGAAAGTTTAAGTTAATATTAAAATCTTTTAATATTACTTATTCAAACTTTTAATAACTGCTTCTGGTAAGAAAGGAGAAGCATCTCCCCCGTTTCTGATAATATCTCTCACAATAGTAGAAGCTACTGAAGTGTATTTAGGTTCTCCTGTTAAAAAGATAGTTTCAATATGTCTATCCATGGTGCGATTGGCATCGGCAATGGTTTTCTCGTATTCAAAATCGCTTACATAGCGAATACCTCTCAAAATAAATTTAGCGCCAATAGATTGGCAAAACTTTACAGTAAGCCCATCATAAATAGCAACCTCCACCTGTGGTTGGTCTTTGTAAATATCTTCAAACCACTGTTTTCTTTGATCTGCTGTAAACATTGGATTTTTGGAAGCATTAATACCAATGCCTACTACCACTTTATCAAATAAGGGTAAGGATCTATCAATGATATCAATATGACCTAATGTTACAGGGTCAAAAGTTCCAGGAAATAAGCAGATTCTTTGCATGGCTTAAAAGTAAGAAAATAGTTAGGAAAAAAGAGATTAAGACTGATTAACTAATTAAGAAGGGTTAGATCTACCTGTTAAAAGGTATAAACAAGCCATTCTTACTGCCACCCCATTTTCAACCTGGTCTAAAATGATCGAGTGTGGGCTATCTGCCACATTACTATCTATTTCGACACCTCTATTAATTGGGCCAGGGTGCATAATGACTATTTCCTTATTAAGCTTATCTAGTCTATTTTTAGTGATGCCATATGCTAGGTTATATTCTCTTAAAGAAGAGAATAAAGGCTGATTTTGCCTCTCTAATTGAATTCTAAGCACATTGGCTACATCACACCAAGCTAGGGCCTTGTCGATATTGTATTCCACTTGCACATCCATGGCTTTTTGCAAATAAGTAGGTATTAAAGTGGGTGGCCCAGAGACCATTACTTCTGCTCCCATTTTTTTGAGTAAATAGATATTACTTAAAGCAACCCTGCTATGCATGATGTCTCCAATAATGGCCACTTTTAAGCCTGCTAATTGGCCGGTTTTTTCTTGCATAGAAAAGGCATCTAATAATGCCTGTGTAGGATGTTCGTTAATGCCGTCTCCTGCATTTATAATGGCTGCATCGATATGCTTGGCTAAATAATGTGGTGCTCCTGAGGCGCTATGTCGCATGACCACCATATCAACCTTCATGCTAAGTATGTTATTGACTGTATCAAGTAAGGTTTCACCTTTTGCTGCAGAAGAACTGGAAACAGTGAAATTCACTACGTCCGCAGACAAGCGTTTTTCAGCTAGTTCGAAGGAAATTCTAGTTCTGGTGGAATTCTCGTAAAAAAGATTCACAATGGTTACGTCTCTTAAAGTGGGAACTTTTTTAACGGGTCTTTGTAAAACTTCTTTGAATTGAGTAGCGGTAGATAAAATAAGTTGGATATCCTCAGTTTTGAGGTCCTTTATACCAAGAAGATGTTTGGTAGTTAGTGCCATTAAAAAACAAAATTAGTATAAATTTTTCTAATCAACCAATAAAATAACGTCATCCACCCCATCATTCTCCTTCCATCTTACTTTTACCTTGTAAGGACTGATGTCTACCATTTCCTTGCCTGTGAAGTCTGGTTGAATGGGTAATTCCCTACTAGGCTTGCGATCTACAAGTACACAAAGGCTCACTTTAGAGGGTCTTCCGAAAGAAAGTAAGGCGTCTAGGGCTGCTCTAATGGTACGGCCTGTAAATAATACATCATCTATTAAAATCACGGTTTTGCCCTCAATACTGAAGGGTAAATCGGTGGCCTTTGCCAAATGTAAATCTCTTCTAACATCATCTCTATAAAAAGTGATATCTAGTTTCCCATATTGAACTTTGTCGGCTGGTAGCTCTTGGTGCAAGGCTGCCACAATACGGTCACTTAAATAAACCCCTCTGGGCTGTAAACCTACAATGACTGCATTGGTCAAATCAGGATAAGTTTCTAAAATCTGATGTGCCAGTCTTTTTACAATACTGGGAAGCTGTTGCTCACTAATAAGCGTCATGCTATAAAATTTTAATAAAATTACACCCTTTTCTTGAATTTTAAAGGGAGGAAACCATTCCCTTTGTATTTTGCAGTCATGGTGGGCATTCAACAACTTAAATTAGTCCAATTTAGAAATTACGTTCAAAAGCAATTTGAATTCACGCACCGTATTGTGGGTATCGTGGGTAGTAATGGAACGGGCAAGACCAATGTTTTAGATGCACTCTATTATTTGTCCTTTACTAAAAGTTATTTCAACAGACCTGATGCACAAAATGTACACCATGCTTATGAGGGCTTGCGTATTGAAGGCCTTTATACCATTAATAAAATAGAAGTGCCTATAACCTGTATTATTAGAGAAACCTTAAAAAAGGAATTTTATTTTGATGAAATTATTTACACGAAACTATCTCAACACTTAGGGAAAATTCCTTGCGTAATGATTGCCCCCGACGATGTTCAAATAATTACAGGCAGTAGCGATGAGCGTAGAAAATTAATGGATAGTTTACTTTGTCAAATATATCCCGACTATTTAAAATATTTAATTCAGTACAATAAAATACTACAGCAAAGAAATAGCTTATTAAAGCAAGCTGCAGAGTTGGGAAGCATCGATCCTGTTTTACTAGAAACATTGAATAGACAATTAATTGAAAACGGCATACCTATTTATACTTATAGAAAACAATTATTAGATGATTTGCTTCCAGAAATATTGGTCTTGTATAATCACTTAGCTAAGAATAATGATAAAATTCATATTGAATATGAATCTAAACTACATACAAATTCTTTTAATGATTTATTAGATGATGCTTATGCAAAGGATAGTCTTTTACAAAGAACTACAGTAGGTATTCATAAAGATGATTTAATTATTACCATTCAAGGCCAACCTTTTAAGCAAGAAGCTTCTCAGGGACAAAGAAAAAGTTTATTATTCGCCATACGACTCGCAGAATGGGAATGTATTAAAAGACATAAAGGCTTCTCTCCTATTTTATTAATGGATGATATTTTTGAGAAATTAGACGAGCAAAGAATGGTTCAGCTATTAGACTGGGTAAGCCATTCCACAGATGGTCAAGTATTTATAACCGATACCCACAAAGATCGTATGGATAATTTATTAGGAAAATATTTAGCCGATTATCAGTTGATACAATTATAATTAGCCCTAAATTGTGCCCTCTATGGGAACATTTAAATTGGGTGAAGCACTTAAGAACTTTGTACAAGGAAGTAAACTAAAAAATGGCATTCGTTCTGCTGAAATAGAAGAGGTATGGCTAGAATTAATGGGGGTCACTATTGCAAAGTACACCGATAAAATTTACATCTTTAATCAGAAATTATTTATACAAACCAGTGTAGGCCCTTTGAAAAACGAATTAGGTTTCCAGAAAATTCAAATTATAGAAAGGGTAAATGAAAAGATGGGTGAAAACACCATCACAGAAGTTATTATTAAATAAGTAGTACTATTCTTAGTATACTTCAATTATTCGAATTATACATTCATTATTACAATATTACTTTTCCAAGTAATCGATGTAGCTTGTTTTTTGCATAATACTAGCACCATTCATTACAAATAAGCTTGGCCAAACACGGGCTGCTGTTTTTATCATTGTAATATCCCCAATTAAAATATTTTCTTTGGATAAAAATTGCTCGGCACCGGCTTTATCGGCAGTAACAATATATACTAGCTTATATTTTTTATGTAATGAACTTAGTAAATTCTCCCAAGGAACACTTGCTTCTATTTTGCCAGTAAAAACCAATACATAAGGAATTTCAGTGGCAAACAATGCCTGGGTGGTATCTTCCCCATTTAGATTCGTTATTTCAAAATCAATAATGGCAGGAACTAAACCATTGCCTTTACTCACTACTACTTCTTTTCTATTTTTATAAACATAAGTAGAATCAAAATTATCAGGGAATTGATTCGCGTCAAAAAAATAAGTTTTGCCTGCTTTCTCAAATTCCATTTGTATAGATACGCTATCTTTTATAGCCCCTTCGGGTTCTTTCATTTTATCTACAATATTATTACCCACTTTATAAGGCAGGCAGTCAATCACAGGTAAATGTGTTAAAACATAATATTGACCATATCCTACTAATGAAGTGCTTAATAATAAAACAAAAATACCTAGATACTTATTGGTATTAGCCTTGGCTTTTTTATGATTAATAAGTAAAATAACTATGGAAACTAAAAGTACAATGTCTTTAATAAAGGAGGTTTTGGGAGTTAAAGGAATACAGTCTCCAAAACAACCACAGGTTTTAATTTTTCCAGAAAATAAAGCATACCCTGTAAGGAAACTAAAAAATACTATAAGCCCAAGTAATAACCAAAGCGTTTGTTTATAAGGAAATTGAATAAGTAAGGCAATACCAGCTACTATTTCAAGGGTATTCATCACTAAGGCAAAGCCTAATGTATAATCATTTAAAAATTGGATACCCCAAACATCAAAAAATTCTTGCATTTTATAGCTAAGACCTAAAGGGTCATTGGCTTTAATTAAACCAGAAAAGATAAATAGTATACCTACTGACCAGCGTAAAATTTTAAGGAAGTTTTGCATGGCTTATTGTTAATGTTTACCTTCAGCCATTTGTATTAAGGCAAAGGCTGAATAATTTAAGATATCTACAAAATTAGCATCAATGCCTTCACTAATTAAGGTCTTGCCATCGTTGGTTAAAATTTGTCTAATGCGCATTAATTTCATTAAAATTAAATCCGCATAACTTTCTTGACTCATATCTCTCCAAGCTTCTCCATAATCATGATTTTTATCCATCATGGTGGTTTTAGCGAACAAAACATTTTCTTGGTAAAGGGCCTGTACTTGATCAACAGGCAGTTCGTCTACCTTCGGGTCGCCCAATTTTAATTGAATTAAACCTATTACGGCATAATTAAGAATGCCTTTGAATTCAGATTGAATGTCGTCCTCTACCTTCTGTGTACCTAAGTCTTGAATGGTTCTAATGCGCAAGGCCTTTATAAATATTTGGTCTACCACAGAGATTATTCTTAATACTCTCCAGGCAGTACCATAATCCTTTGTTTTTTTAATAAAGATGTCACTGCAAGAAGCAATAGCTTGATCAAATTGTGCGGAAGTTTGACTCATTAAATTTCGTCCGATTACTTTGTTAATTAATATCTTTGAACCACTGCAAGATAATCAAATAAGCTTAAATTTAAACTATGTTTAAAATACCTGCCAAGCATTTAAATTGGCAAATCAATACCCCCCAGGTAATGGGTATTTTAAATATTACCCCAGACTCATTTTATGAAGCGAGCAGGCATTCAAGTATAGAAACTGCTTTAGCTCAAACTGAGTTGTTTATAAAACAAGGGGCTACCCTTATTGATATAGGCGCCCAAAGTACAAGACCTGGTGCGAATATGGAGGGGGCGGAAATTGAAATAGAAAGGCTTATTCCTATTGTAAAAGCCATTAGTGAAAAATATCCTCAACAACTTATTTCGGTAGATACTTTCTATGCAAGTGTTGCGGAAGCTGCCTTAGAAGCTGGTGCGCATATTATAAATGATATTAGCTGTGCTAGTATTGATGAAAATATATTGGCTGTGGTGGCTAAATACAATGCCGGTTATATTGGTATGCATTTAACGGGCGGTATGGAAACTATGCATAAGGTGGAACCTAGAGAAGATATTATTGCATCTATTATTGGTTATTTTGAAGCTAAAAAGAAATTATTAGCTAAATACGGAGTTCTTCATTGGGTAATAGATCCTGGTTTTGGTTTTGGAAAAACGATTGAGGAGAATTTTACCATTGTTAAAAAATTAGCATCCTTAAAAGTACTTGAGCTTCCCATTTTATTAGGGGCTTCTAGAAAATCGAGTTTATATAAAACATTAGGCATTGAATCCAAAGATGCTTTAAATGCAACCACGGTAACTCACACAGTGGCTTTATTAAATGGAGCAACTATTCTTAGAGTACATGATGTTAAAGAAGCTGCAGAAATAATTCAATTATTACCCTATCTACAATAAAAATGCTTCTCTTATTAGGAGAAGCATTTTATATATTTTAAGAAATAGTAAATTCTTAGTTTACTATTTTTTCTACATTTTATCTTTGAACTGGTGGCGGTGGAGGTGCAATGGTGCTTGCTTTTGGAGCAGCAGTTACATCTTGAATTTCAATATCAAAGGCTAAGTTATCATAAGCTTTAATAGCACCATTTGCTTGTGGGCCATAAGCCAACATTGCAGGAATGTATAAAACGCCTTTTCCTCCTTTACCAAAATACTTTAATCCGATATCCCAACCTGGAATAACGCTACCTGTTCCTACTTTTACATCGTAAGGTTTAGCAGTAGGATCGTTAGGTTTCATATTTGTATCGAATACTTCTCCCTTCAAAGTATATCCTTTGTAAAAAACGCTTGCAATTTTTGTAGAGTCAATTCTGTTGGCAGCATCTCCTGCTTCTTTAGTAACTACAAATACTCCTTCTGGAGATTGTACAGCAGTGATTTTATTTTTAGCTAAGTAAGCAGCAATAGCGCTAATTTCTCTTGCTTTTTCCTTGTCTTGCTCTTTCTTGTAATCTTCATCTACTAATTTAACATCTGTAAATACATCTACGATTTCAGCTCTACCTAAAATAATATCTTTTGTTTTAAATACTTCATTTAATTGTAAAGCTTTCATGTTTACTAAAGTATCAATGCTTAAAGAGAATTCAATCTTGTCTCCTTTTCTACATTTCATGATAACTTCTGTGAAAGTATATTTACCTAAACGAGCTGTATCAATAGGGAAATAAACAGGTATCATGCCATAAGTTGAACTTAAAGTAGTGTCTTTAGATTTTAACTTGTACTCTACATTTAATTTAACGAATTGACCTTGTTGCAATAATTTCTCATTACCACTACCGTGTGTAATTTTGTAAGGCATACCAGATGGGGCTTTTTCATATTGGTTACAACTTGCAAACAAGACAATAGCAGCCACTAACTTTAATGTTGATTTTATCATTTTTATTTTAATTGTGTTAATTGTGATTTATACTCTTTTATAATGGTTTTAAAATCGGTTGCGGTTTCTTCCACAGATTTTGAAGATCTTCCTCCAGCCGCATTAGCATGTCCTCCCCCTTCAAAATGTGTGCGTGCAAATATATTAACATCGAAGTTACTTTTGCTCCTAAAACTCCATTTTCTTTCTTCTTCTCTGTCAATGACTATGGCGGCTAGCTTAATACCCTCAATGGATAACAAATAATTAACCAATCCTTCGGTATCCCCTGTTTTTAATTCGAATTTATATATATCCGTTTTAGGGATGGCCATCAGGGCAGTATTTAATTCAGGAATCACCGTCATTCTATTTAAAAAGGCATTTCCCATGAATTTTAATCTTCCTTCAGAAGAATTATCATAAATTTTTTCATGTATCAATGAATGTTTAAGGCCTAATTCTTTTAGATGCGCTACTATTTTATGAACAGATGCTGATGTTGAGGGGAAACGGAAAGAACCGGTATCGGTCATAAGTCCTGTATATAAACAAGCAGCAATATCAAGATTTATTAAATTACTATGGCCCGATGCTACGATGAAATTATAAATCATTTCACAAGTGGAGCTCATCATTACATCGCTAATACCATAAGCAAATGAAGGCGTATCGGGCTGTTGATGATGATCCACTAATATTTTAAGTGCTTTCGCTTCTTTAATAATGGGTTCTAAATGTTTAGTTCTATGTAGAATATTAAAATCTAAACAGAAGACATAATCGGCAGCTTGAATAATACTAGTTGCTTTTTCTTTATTCGCTTCAAAATCAATCACCTCTTCTGTGCCTGGCATCCAATCTAAAAAGGAAGCCCAATTTGTAGGAGATATTACAGTTACCTCATGGCCCAACTGCTTTAAAAAATGATAAAGACCCAAACTTGAGCCCATCGCATCGCCATCTGGCTTTTGATGCGAGGTAATAACAGCCTTAAAAGGTTGACTAAGAATGGGGTAAAATTGTTCAATTGATTGCATAGAGGCACAAATTTAGCGTAAATCAGATGTTTTTCAGTAATTTTGCGCCTGCAATTAGCAACTAATAATAAATTAACTATGAACCGCACATTTACGATGATTAAGCCAGATGCCACTTCAAAAGGCTATACTGGAGCTATTTTAGACCAAATTATTAAGGCTGGATTTAGCGTCAAAGCCATGAAATGGACAAAATTAACCGTTGAACAAGCTGGTCAATTCTATGAGGTTCATAAAGAACGCCCTTTTTATGGTGAATTAGTAGCCTTTATGAGTTCTGGCCCTATTGTGGCAGCTATTTTAGAAAAGGACAATGCAGTAGCCGATTTTAGAAAATTAATTGGAGCGACTAATCCTGCTCAAGCTGAAGAAGGAACCATTAGAAAGAATTTTGCAGCCTCAATGGGAGAAAATGCTGTTCACGGAAGTGATAGTGATTTGAATGCACAATTAGAAGGAAACTTCTTCTTTGCAGCTACTGAAAGATTTTAATAATAAATAAGCCCTTAAGAAAATTTAAGGGCTTATTTTTTTGTCTACTATTTTTTATAATGCTTTTTTTATTTCTTGCCTCCTCTTGAAATAGGCTTTCCGTATTTTTTCTGCATTATCTCTTTTCTGTTCTTGCGTACATTCACTTTGCTATTCTTAGCCGATTTTTCGTGGAAGGCTGGCCCCGATTCTTCTTTCTTTGGCACTTTAATTTGAATAATCTTCATGCGCACTTTCGGCTTCTCGTCCTCCGTTAAAATGGTTGATATTTCTAAATCAGCTGGCAAGGCTAAATTTGGAATGGCTTGCTTCATTAAAGTTTCGATTCCTTTTTGTAAAACTTTTTCTTTCTCTGTCACAAAGGTAATAGCAATACCTTTTTTGTCTGCTCTTCCTGTTCTACCAATACGGTGAATATAATTTTCTGGTACATCGGGTGTATCAAAATTAATTACATGTGTTACTTCTGCCACATCAATACCTCGAGCCATCACATCGGTAGCAATTAAATATTTATAGACTCCTGCCTTAAATTGTTTAACGGTATTAAAACGATGATTTTGTTCTTTATTAGAATGTATCACTCCTACTGTTTCTGGGAACTTTTCATTCAATTGTTCGAAGAGCTGATCTGCCAAAGCCTTGGTAGCAGCGAATATGAGTACCTTGGTCATAGCTTCATTAGAACTTAATAAAAGCTCTAATAAATTAACCTTAGTATTAAAATTAGGAACATCGTAAGCATGTTGAATAATATTTTCAAGCGGTGTACCTGTTGGCGCTGCTTCTACCCTTACAGGGGCGCTGAAATAATCATTCATTAATTTTTCTACATCATCTGTAATGGTAGCTGAGAAAAGTAAGTTCTGTCTTTTTGCAGGAAGTAGTTCTAAAATATTTGTGATTTGTTTTCTAAAACCTAAATTCAACATTTCATCCATTTCATCAATCACTAGTTTCTTAATCATTTTTGTTTTAAAAGCGCCGTTCATGATTAAGTCAAATAGCCTTCCTGGAGTGGCTACTAAAACATCTGCGCCCGACTCTAATGCAATTTGTTGTGTATTAATATTCACTCCACCAAATACGCCTACTGCAGACACACTCATATAAGGTGTTAATTTATTAACAGCCTCCACTACTTGTACCACTAGTTCTCTGGTAGGTACTAATATTAATATTTGAGGATCTTTATTTTTATCAAACTTCCATTGTCTTAAACAAGGCAATAAATAAGCAAATGTTTTACCAGTTCCTGTTTGTGCAATTCCACATACATCTCTACCCGACATAACGATAGGAAAAACCCTATGTTGAATAGTGGTAGCTTCTGTAAAACCTAGTTCTTCAACAGCTCTTAATAAAGGGGTATTTAAATTTAATTCTTGAAATGTCATAAAGCGTAAATGTGACGCGAAGGTAGTTTATTAAAGCGCTATTGATGCATAAATATTAGATAATCGTAGTTTATAATTAATGTAAATACTTAAATGCCAATTACTTAGAATAGTTTAACTATACATTTAATGATTTTGTAATTGAATTTAATAATCTCATTTAAATGATGAGGTACTGCATTAAAAAAATTATATTTAGCTAATGAAAATTTCACAAAAATCTAAAATTTAAATAAATGAAATTAAGTATTCAACTTAAGCAGTTCAATGTAAACTTATTCATGATGATCACTATGGTGATGCTAAGCATGGCATCATTGCAGGTATACAGTCAAAATGATGATAATATTAACAGTAGAGATATTGCTTACCTTACTACTGGAGGCAAGTTACATCCCTTACAGGCAATAATGGATATTAGACATTATACCATCGCCTTGGATGTAGATCTTGCAAAACAATCTATTAATGGTTCTACTGAAGTAAGTTTGAATTTGTCAAAGAAAACAGATACGATTTTACTGGATTTAATACATTTATATAAGGTTACTAAAATTAAAGTGAATAATAAAGCTGCTTCTTATTATCAACACGACGATAAAATATATATAACTGCTGCAACTGGTTTTGCAGTGGGTAATCAAAAAGTATATATAGAATATAATGGTATTCCTCCAGTGGCCATTAAGCCTCCTTGGGATGGTGGATTTACTTGGAAAAAAGATAGCGCAGGCTATGATTGGGTATCTATCAATATTCAAGCAGAGGGTGGAAAAATGTATTTTCCTTCTAAGGATCATCCTAGCGACGAGCCCAATGAAGGAGTAGATTTAAAAATTACAGTGCCTTCTCATTTAGTAGTAGCAGGTCCGGGTTTATTAATGAATACGAGTACTAAGAAAAATAAGTCAACTTATCATTGGAAAACAAATTATACCATTAGTAACTATTGTATTTTATTTAATATAGGAAAGTATAAAGTGTATAAAGATGAGTTAACCACCATTCTTGGCAATAAAGTACCTATTGAGTATTATGTATTAGAAGTTGATACCATGCATGCTAAAAAAGTAATTGCCACTAAAAAAAGAGATAACCAAATTTTAGAGAAATATTTTGGTGAATACCCATGGGCTAAAGAAAAAATAGGTATTGCAGAAGTACCTAACTCAGGCATGGAGCATCAAACCATGATTACTTTTGATAATTTGTTTAGGTATAAAACTATTAATGGCCAAGAGTATTCTGACAACTTGTTTCATGAGTATGCACATGAGTGGTGGGCGAATAAAGTTACCAATAAGGACTGGGGACATATGTGGATCCAAGAAGGCATTGGTACTTATGCAGAAGCATTAGCGATGTTAGAAATTGGAGGCGAGCCTGCTTACGATGAAATTATTGCTGGTCATAGACGTAATTCAAAAAATAAATTTGCCATTGTTCCTGCAGGTGATGAAATTACAGAAAAAGAAGTGTATGCTGGTGGAGATATTTATGGTAAAGGTTCTTTTTTCATGCACAGTTTAAGATACTTGATTGGAGATGACATCTTCTTCCCTACTTTAAAAAAATTAGCCACCGAACCACAGTATACTTATGACAACTTTGTAACTACCATGGATGTAGAAAAATTATTTAGTACAGCCGCAGGAAAAGATTTAAAACCATTCTTTGATTTCTTTTTAAGAACTACCCATGTTTTAGACATCACAGTGAAAGAAGTAGGCTATCAAAAATTCCAAATTAAACAAAACAATTTCTTTATGCCTCTGCCATTTGAAATTACCACTAATGGTCAAACTAAGCGTACCATTATTCCTTCTGAAGGTATTATAGTGAATTCAGCCCTTGTTCCTCAGGTGGATGCTAAAGGAAATTATTTGAAAAAAGTAACGCTACAATAATATATTTAATAAAAATATTCAATACTACTACTCTCATGAAAAGAATTATTAATTTATTTACAACAGCCTTGCTTTTTGCTCTACCTCTTATATCAAAGGCAGATACCTACCCTATTAATAAAAACATAGATATTAAACATTATGTCTTTAAATTAAGTTTATCGGATGCTGATAATGAAATTACTGGAACCACTTTGGTGACTATCAATTTCAAAGAAGCGGGTATGAAAAATTTCCGTCTCGATTTTGTTAATAAAACAATTGCAAGAAAAGATAAAGGCATGGTGGTAGATGCAGTAAGTATTAATAATGCTGCTGTAGACTATACGCATGGAAACGATGAACTTATTATTAGTTTACCAGCCCCTTCTGCTAAAAATCAAATAGTAACATTTACCATTCAATACCATGGTATTCCTTATGATGGTTTAAGAATTGGAGCTACTAAATTAGGTGACCGTAGTTTTTTTAATGAGAACTGGCCGAATAGAGGAAGACATTGGCTGCCTATAGTTGATCATCCTTATGATAAAGCCAGTTCTGAATTTATTGTAAAAGCACCGTCTCATTATAAAGTAGTATCCAATGGTTTATTAATGGAAGAATCTGAACTAGGTAATAGTACCAGACTTACTCATTGGAAACAATCTGTGCCTGTTTCTTCTTGGTTATTTGTTTTAGGGGTAGCCGATTTTGCTGTGAAATATGTAGATGAATTCAGAGGAAAATCCATTCAAACTTGGGTGTATGCAAAAAACAGAGAAGCGGGATTTTATGATTTTGATGAACCCACTAAAAAGGTTTTAGAATTCTATTCCAATTATGTGGGCCCTTATGCTTATGAGAAATTAGCGAATATTCAAACCCCTAGTGTAAATGGTGGTATGGAAACTTCTTCTGCTATATTTTATGGAGAAGATTTAGTCACAGGGAAAAGAGATGAAAGAACTAGAAATGTAGTCATTCATGAAATTGCACATCAATGGTTTGGTAATGCTATTACTGAAACTACTTGGGACGATGCATGGCTAAGTGAAGGTTTTGCAACCTTCTTTACTTTATTATTTATAGAAAATGAATATGGTAAAGAAGAATATACGAAGGGCATTATAAAAGCAAGAAAGTCTGTTTATGATATGTCTGTGAAAATGCCTGATTTTAGTATTGTAAGTAATAGAACTGCAGAGAAAGAAGATGTAACTAGTGGCATTACTTATCAAAAAGGAGCATGGGTAATTCATATGCTTAGAGATTTAATGGGAGAGAAGAATTTCAAAAAAGGCATTCAAAACTATTATACAAAGTATTTTAATGCCAATACCACCACCGATGAATTTAGAACAGAAATGGAAAAAGTGTCTGGCAAGGATTTAAAATTATTTTTTAAGCAGTGGTTGTATCAGCCAGTGAACCCTACTATCAATGCCAGTTGGACTTATAATGCAAGTACTAAGAAATTGACTGTGCAGTTACATCAAGCACAAAAGTATTTATATAATGTTCCAGTTGAGATTGGGTATTATAAAAAAGGTGCAAGCACCCCAACTATACTTACCATGAATTTGAAACAGAAAGATCAGGTGTATAGTTTTCCTTTAACATCTTCGCCTGAGAAACTGGAATTGGATCCTAGGAATGTACTTTTGAATGATGGGAAGATGAGTAAGGAGTAGTCCCCAGGATGGCCGTCGCTTCGCTCCGGCTTCCTCTTTCCCCTCAGTGCAAAAGCATTAAAACAACAGCCTATTTCATTTCATTCAATAGGCTGTATGATATTTCCATTCGCTCACAAATTCAAGCGAGCTTGATTTGTTCGCTCTTGCAAATATCAAAGCCTTAACTGACGTTAAGGCTTTTGTTTTCTTTTTTGGTCGGGTGAACAGGATTTGAACCTGCGACCACACGCCCCCCAGACGTGTACGCTACCGGACTGCGCTACCACCCGAAGTCTTATAAGCTAATCCCAAGTTTCACTGAATTTCAAGCTATTGTGCTGATTTTGAGCCTAAAATCACAGGATTTGGGGGGCAAATATAAGCCTAAATAGAAAAATCGGGGTATATTGCATTAAAATTATAAAGGCACGATGACAATTCTTCTACGACAAGTCAAAATTGCAGATACAAAGTCGCCTTATAATGGCTTGGTTAAAGACATTCTACTCCAAGACCATCAAATCAGCTCCATCTCAGATAAATACAAAGGCGAAGCAGATCAAATCATAGAATTAAAGAACGCATTTGTTAGCCCAGGCTTTGTAGACCCCTTTGTACATTTCTGCGATCCAGGTATGGAACATAGAGAAACATTAGATTCAGGAGCAGCAGCGGCACAGCAAGGAGGATTCACCACCGTTTTTGTAATACCAAATACACAGCCTGTTATTGATACAAAGTCTCAAGTGACTTATATCAAACAACATAGCCAAGACTTACCCATTCATATTTTTCCTATTGGAGCCCTTTCTAAAAAATTAGAAGGAAAAGATTTAGCTGAAATGATTGACATGCACTCTAATGGTGCGGTTGCTTTCAGTGATGGTTTATACCCTGTTCAATCTACCCTACTATTTTTAAAAGGCTTGCAATATGTAAAAGCCTTTGATGGTGTGGTGATACAAATGCCCATAGATAAAAGCTTAGGAAGTTTAGGATTAATGAATGAAGGCATTTTATCTACGAGATTAGGACTACCGGGTATACCCGCTATTGCAGAAGAATTAATTATTCAAAGAGATATTGAATTACTAAAATATACAAGTTCAAAATTACATATAACTGGAGTAAGCACAGCCAAAGGAATTGCTTTAATTGCTGCAGCTAAAAAAGAAGGACTTCAAATTACTTGTAGCGTTACACCTTATCATTTGTTCTTTACAGAGGAGGACTTAAAAGACTACGATACTTTATTAAAGGTATTCCCTCCATTAAGAACCAAAGAAGATCAAAAAGCAATTATTGCTGCTATTGAAAACGGTACAGTAGATTGTATAAGCTCTCATCATATGCCACAGGACTGGGATGGTAAAACTATTGAGTTTGAAAATGCCAAAGCAGGTATAGCCTCTATTGAAACAAGTTTTGCCGCTGTGAAGCAAGCTATATCTTCTTTATCTGAAGCAAGATTATCTGAATTGTTTTCAAGTAACGCTAGAAATATTTTCAACCTTTCTTCAGCAACTATTACTGAAGGTGCTGAAGCTGAACTAACCCTATTTAGTACAAAAGAAACAACAAATTTATCTAAAGAAAGTTCTAAAAGTAAGTCTGCCAACTCTCCTTTCTGGAACATTAACTTGTCTGGTAAAATTTTAGGAACTTATGTAAAAGGGAAGTTTTCCATTAATAAATAATTTCTCAATAAAATTAATTCTAATAAATCATTACTCTAATTAAGAACTAATAAAATATAAATCATGGAAACTAAAGTTACTACGCATATTGTCAAAGGTTTAATATTAAGTGCTATCTCTATTGTATTTAGTGTGGTGATGTATGTATTTAATTTGTTTGAATACAGTTGGTTAACTTGGTTAAATACGGCTATTATAATGGGCGGTTTAATTTATGGTAACATATTGTATGCCAATCAAAATAATAACAATGTAACATTTGGTAATTTATTTGCGCATGGTTTTAAGGCCACTGCAGTAGTTATTGTAATTACCACAGCCTATACTTTTCTTGCCTTTAAAGTTTTATTTCCTGATATGATTGATATTATTTTAGAAATATCTAGAAAGCAAATGCTAGAGAATCCTAAAATGACAGATGAAATGATTGAGCAAGCAATGTCAATGACTAAAAAATTCTTTATTCCTTTTGCAATAGGTGGTACTATTTTAGGAACTGGTTTTACAGGTGCTATTGCATCGCTCATTGGTGCAGGAGTTGCTAAAAAGAATCCTCTTGATCCTTTTTCCAATCCAGCTTCTTAAAAATTATTTATGCAAATTTCTGTAGTTATACCTTTATTTAATGAAGCCGAATCATTGCCTGAATTAATGCAGTGGATTGACCGTGTTATGCAAACGCAGAATTACAGCTATGAGGTAATTATGGTGGATGATGGCAGTAAGGATAACAGTTGGAATACAATACAAACATTGAGAGCTACCTACCCTTCTTTAAAAGGTATTAAATTTCAACGTAATTACGGAAAGTCTGCAGCATTGAATGAAGGTTTTAAAATGGCGCAAGGCGACATTGTGGTAACCATGGATGCCGACTTACAAGATTCCCCTGACGAGATTCCAGAATTTTATGATATGATTACCAAAGACGGTTATCATTTAGTAAGTGGATGGAAGAAAAAAAGATATGATAATACTTTCACTAAGAATATTCCTTCTAAAATTTACAATGCGGTAGCTAGAAGAAGTTCTGGTATCATCTTGCACGATTTTAATTGTGGCATTAAAGCCTATCAATTAAAAGTGATAAAAAGTATTGAAGTATTTGGAGAGATGCACCGTTACATCCCTATTTTAGCTAAATGGGCAGGATTTAGTAAAATTGGTGAGAAAGTAGTGGTTCATCAAGCTAGAAAATACGGTACTACTAAATTTGGTTGGGAGCGTTTTGTAAATGGTTTTTTAGACTTAATGACCATTCAATTTTTATCAAAGTTTGGTAAAAAGCCCATGCAATTTTTTGGATTAATTGGAAGCTTGTTTTTCTTAATCGGTTTAATTTCTTTTGGCAATATTGTTTTTGATAAATTTATGAATCCCGATTTTTCAGTCACCAATAAACCTGCATTTTATATTGCCTTAGTTTCTATGATCATAGGTGTTCAATTATTTTTAGCTGGTTTCATTGCAGAATTAGTGAATCGTAGTGCAGTGGATAGAAATACCTATTTAATTGAAGATAAACTGGGTTTCAATAGCTAATTAATAATCTTTTCACATGAATAAGAAAGTGATTATTATAGGTTCTGCTTGGCCACTAAGAGCAGGAGGATTAGCCACTTTTAATGAGCGTTTAGCCAAACAATTTATGGAGGAAGGTTTTGATACCAGCATTTATACTTTCTCTTTACAATACCCCAATTTTTTATTCCCAGGTTCTACGCAGTTATCTAATGAGCCTGCTCCCGCTCATTTAAAAATTAAGGCTTGTATTAATTCCATCAATCCGCTGAATTGGTTGAAAGTAGGAAATGAACTTAGAAAATTAAAACCTGATTATATAGTAGTTCGTTTTTGGATGCCCTTTTTTGGCCCCTGCCTAGGAACCATATTAAGAATAGTAAACCGCAATAAATTCACTCAAATTATTTGCATTGCCGACAATGTAATACCCCATGAAAAAAGAATGGGCGATACTTTATTAACCAAGTATTTCTTTTCATCTATTCACCGCTTTGTTACAATGAGTGAAAAGGTAAACCAGGACTTAAAAACCTTTACGCATAAACCTTCTATAAATATAGTGCACCCTATTTATGATAATTTTGGAGATATTATTTCTAAAGAAGAAGCGCGCAAGCATTTAGACTTACCTGTGAATGAAAAAATAATATTATTCTTTGGCTTTATTCGTAAATATAAAGGCTTGGACTTATTATTAGAAGCCATGAATAATTCAAGTATTAGAGAAGCCAATATTAAATTATTAATAGCAGGCGAGTTTTATGATAACAAAGAAGAATATGAAACTATTATTTCGAAACATAATCTAGCCAACTCATTTTACTTAAGAACTCAATTTATTGACAATAGCGAGGTGAAATACTATTTGTCTGCTTCCGATTTTGTGATTCAACCCTATAAGAATGCCACTCAAAGTGGCGTTACACCACTAGCCTATCATTTTGAAAAGCCCATGCTGGTCACCAATGTGGGAGGCCTTGCAAATTTAGTGCCCCATATGAAAGTGGGTATTGTCACTGAGCCCAATGCAGACTCAATTGCAGCAGGTATTATGAAGCTATACGAATTAGGAGAAACCCATTTTTTAAAGCATCTTTGTGAAGAGAAAAAGAAATTTAGCTGGGAGCATTTAACCACAGCTATTATTGAAAATAAATAGACCGATTAATAATCATTGGATTAATAAATACAGTAGAATTAATTATATGCAAACGAAAATTAACAGTATTATAAATGCTTCTATTCAAGTGAAGCAAGACATTATAGAAAAGGGAGAATTAGCTGCTACGCTTGAAAAAGTTATTACAGTAATTACTAAAGCCTTTAAAAATGGTAATAGTGTATATTTTGCAGGTAATGGAGGAAGTGCTGCAGATGCACAACATTTAGCTGCTGAATTTTCAGGTCGTTTCTACAAAGACCGCAAAGCCTTGCCTTCTGAAGCCCTTCATTGCAATACCTCTTATTTAACAGCAGTGGCCAACGATTATAGTTATGATGTTATTTATTCAAGACTACTTGAAGGATTAGCAAAACCAGGCGATGTACTAGTTGGATTAAGTACTTCTGGTAATTCAGGCAATATTGTAAAAGCCTTTGAAAAATCTAAAGAATTAAAAGTTGTTACTGTTGGTTTTACTGGTGCGGATGGTGGTAAAATGAAAGACTTAAGTGATTATTTAATTAACGTACCTTCTACCGATACGCCTCGCATTCAAGAAAGCCATATATTATTGGGTCATATTATTTGTGAATTAGTGGAGAAAAATATCTTCGGTTAATTACATCATATGTTTGATCTTAGAACCATTGACAATAGCTGGACTTTATTTTTAGATAGAGATGGGGTTATTAATTTCGAAAGAAATAATGACTATGTAAAAGATTGGGCTGAATTTAAGTTTTACGAAGAAAGTATACAGGCACTACCCCTATTAGCCCAAAAATTTTCAACCATTGTTATTACCACCAATCAAAAAGGTGTGGGTAGAGGTATAATGACGGAAGAGTCTTTACAAACCATTCATCATCATATGGTGAATGAAATTGTAAAATTAGGTGGAAGAATAGATCATATATTTTACTGTACAGATTTAGACAATGATTCTATTAATAGAAAACCACAGCCTGGTATGGCGTTTCAAGCTAAAGAGAAATTTTCTAGTATTGATTTTACAAAGTCAATTATGGTGGGTAATAGAACCAGTGATATGGAATTTGGAAGAAATGCAGGACTGCATACTGTATTTTTAGCCACCACACATCCAGAAACCGCTTATCCTAACTCTTTAATAGATTACAGATTCAATAATTTATTGGAATTTGCAAATGCCATTCAATAAAAAAAGCACCTAGTTTTCACTAAGCGCTTTTATAATTTTTCAAAGTATAATTTAATTAAACTATTAAAACTACTTACACATTTAAGTATTAATCTAATTTAAGTACTGCCAAGAAGGCTTCTTGTGGAATTTCCACATTACCTATTTGACGCATTCTCTTTTTACCTTCTTTTTGCTTCTCTAATAATTTACGCTTACGGCTAATATCACCACCATAACATTTAGCGGTTACATCCTTACGCATGGCAGATATATTTTCTCTAGCCACTACTTTAGCGCCAATGGCCGCTTGTATAGCAATTTGGAATTGTTGCTTGGTTAATAGTTCTTTTAATTTCTCACAAAGTCTACGGCCAAAATCCGAGGCCTTACCTCTATGTATTAAAGCACTTAAAGCATCTACTTTTTCACTATTTAATAAAATATCCATTTTCACAATATCGGCGTCTCTAAATCCTATTTGAGAATAGTCAAAAGAAGCATAACCTCTTGTTTGACTCTTTAATTTATCATAAAAATCAAATACAATTTCCGTCATGGGCATTTCAAAAATTAATTCAACCCTTGTTGGGGTTAAATAACTTTGATTCATTAATATGCCTCTCTTACTTAAACAAAGGGTAATAATATTTCCAATATAGTCAGGGGAGGTAATAATTTGTGCGCGAATATAAGGCTCTTCGATATGCTCAATTTTTACAGGATCGGGCATTTCTGAAGGGTTGTTCACTATTATTTTTTCACCTCTTGTTGTATAAGCTATAAAACTTACGTTGGGAACTGTGGTTATTACTGTTTGATTAAACTCTCTTTCAAGTCGTTCTTGGATAATTTCCATATGCAGTAATCCTAAGAAACCACATCGAAATCCAAAACCTAATGCTTGAGAAGTTTCTAATTCAAAAGTTAAAGAAGCATCGTTTAATTGTAATTTTTCCATACAATCTCTTAACTCTTCAAATTCATCGGTGTTCACCGGATAAATACCCGCGAATACCATGGGTTTTACTTCTTCAAAACCATTAATCATTTCACCTGGGTTATTAGCAAGTGTAATGGTATCTCCTACTTTAACTTCTTTAGCCACTTTAATGCCTGTGATAATATAACCCACATCTCCTGCTCTTACTTCGGCCTTTGGTGTCATGGCTAATTTTAATACGCCCACTTCATCTGCATTATAATCTCTACCAGAAGCGACAAAGCGTATTTTATCATTTTTCTTTAATACCCCATTCATAATTCTGTAGTAAACAATAATACCACGAAAACTATTAAACACACTATCAAATATTAATGCTTGTAGGGGCGCTTCAGGATCACCTACCGGAGCAGGTATGCGTTCTGCAATAGCTTGCAGTATTTCTTCAATACCAATACCTGAACGACCACTGGCGAGTAAAATATCTTCTTGCTTACAACCTATTAATTCAATGATTTGATCGGTTACTTCTGGAATTTTAGCACCATCCATATCAATTTTATTAATGACTGGAATAATCTCTAAATTATTTTCCAATGCTAAATATAAATTGCTAATTGTTTGTGCTTGTATGCCTTGAGAGGCATCTACTAATAATAAAGCACCTTCACAAGCTGCTAAGGCTCTACTTACTTCATAACTAAAGTCAACGTGACCTGGTGTGTCAATTAAATTATACGTATAAGTAATGCCGTTGTGTACATAATTAATTTGAATGGCGTGACTCTTAATGGTAATTCCTTTCTCACGCTCTAAATCCATATCATCCAAAACCTGATTCATCATTTCACGCTCGGTAATCGTTTTCGTATGTTCTAATAAACGATCTGCCAAGGTACTTTTACCGTGATCGATGTGGGCGATGATACAAAAATTTCTAATATTCTTCATGAAGTTGTAACTAGTCTTTTAATTAAGAGAGTGCGTTTATAATAGCAGTAAATTCAGTAGCTACTAAAGAAGCGCCACCTACTAACCCGCCATCTACATCAGGTTGAGAGAAAATTTCTTTTGCATTAGAAGCTTTCACACTTCCACCATATAATATAGAAATCTCATTTGCTATTGCTTCACCATATTTTGCAGCAAAACAAGATCTTATATAAGCATGTATCTCTTGAGCTTGTTCACTTGATGCAGTCTTGCCAGTTCCAATAGCCCAAATAGGTTCATAGGCAATAACTACCTTTACAATAGCCTCAGCTGATAAATGAAACAAAGAATTTTTTAATTGTGCTTCTACAAAAGCATTTTGTGTTGCTGCTTCTCTAATAGACAAAGGTTCACCGCAACAAAATATAGGAGTACTGTTAATAGCTAATATAGCATTTACTTTATCTGCTAATAAGGCGTCAGATTCTGCAAAATATTCACGACGCTCAGAGTGTCCAACAATAATATGCTTTACGCCTATTGATTGTAACATGGAAGCTGAAACTTCACCAGTATAAGCACCCGATTCTTTTTGATGACAGTTTTGAGCGGCTACAAATACATTTGGTTTATGGGCAAGCTTCTCTAAAGCCAAAGGAATATAAATGGCAGGAACAGCAAAAACAGCTTCTTGATGCGCCCCTAATGTATGCGCACTAGCAACTAGTTCATTCAATAAATTCTCTGCTTGAGCTAGAGATAAATTCATTTTCCAATTGGCTGCTGCTATTTGTTTTCGCATAATAATTATAGGAAGTTTAGTGGGCTATTGATGAGCGCTGCAAAGGTAATAAAATTCAGTCCTAATCAGTGATGATTTAGTTGATATAACTGCTTCAAAACCTGTTTTTCGGCCTCTGTAATAGAAAATCCCTTCATTTTTTTCCAATTATGGATATCTTCTATGGCTTTGTCTAATTGATAACCTGGGATTATCCCCCAAGTGAAATTGGGGATATGCTTAGGAAGTAGCCCATTGCCAAATATATTGGCAGATACGCCTATATAAGATCCTGTATTTATACTTGATTGAATGGCAAAACGGCTATAATCGCCTACTAGCATACCCATTTTCTGGCCTACATTTTCCCATTCCCCCTTGAATTCATTCCACATTTGAATTTCACCTGCTGTATTCTTAATATTACTATTACAAGTGCCTGCGCCTAAATTGCACCAATGTCCAATAATACTATCCCCTAAATAGCCCTCATGGCCTTTGTTGGAATAGCCCATTAAAATGGAGTTCTTAATTTCACCTCCTGCCAAACAATAAGGGCCAACAGTAGTGCTTCCGTAAATGCTTGTATTCATCTTCACCACCCCTTTTTTGCCTAAAACAAAGGAACCTCTAATAGAAGAACCTTCCATTATAAGTGACTCATTTCCAATATATATAAAGCCATCACTTGCATTAAAATTTGAACATAATACAGTAGCGCCTTTCTCAATAAAAATCTGGTCTTTATTAATGACATTATTGGAGGGGTCAATTGGTTCAGATTTCCTTTGACTAGTTACCCACTTGAAGTCTCTTTCTATGAGCTTGGCATGGTTAGAAAGTAGCTGTAACTGATTTAAAATAAAGGAGACCTCCTCCATTACAATGGGTGGTTTCTCCGCCATCAGTATTTTAGAGATTTGTCTTTCTTTGCTTTTAGTGGCAATCCATTTGCCAGCAGCTGTCATTAGCTTCTCTCCTTCATTTAGAGCCTTAATCGCCATCATTAATTTTTCAGAAGGAATACAGGCCACATTAATAAAATAAAGGGATTTGGTAGTACTAAGAAATTCAGAATCCTCGTATAAAGCTTGTAAATACGGGGCTGTATAAACACCGCAAGTTTCAAGGGTATACTGCTCCCATCTTTCTTTAAAACTAAAAATACCTACCCTACAACTAGCCAAAGATTGGGTTAAGGTAAAAGGATAAAAATGCTCCCTTTCTGCGATATCTACTAAGATATATTGCATTGAATAGTTTTAATTGATTGCTTTTTTAAAGCATACAAATTTAGTCAAAGTTTATTCAAATAAGAGAACTTCCTAACAGATGTTCATTTTATGCTTATTTTTGAAGCCTAATACAAATTACTATGCAATTCGGCACATTTTATTATCCCGTTCCAGTCAATGAACCAGTATTAAGTTATGCTCCAGGTTCTAAAGAAAAACTTGCTTTAAAAGAAGCTATCGTCTCTCTTAAGAAAAAAGCCTTGGATATTCCTATGATTATAGGTGGCAAGGAAATTAGAACCGATTTAAAACAAGCCATTCATCCACCCCATGAAATAAAACATACACTGGGTTATTTTAATATGGGTAATAAAAAACATGTTGACCAAGCCATTAGTGCAGGTTTAAAAGTGAGAAATGCATGGTCAAATATGAACTGGGAAGCTAGAGCCCATATATTTTTAAAAGCAGCCGATTTATTAGCGACTAAATATCGTTTTGAAATGAATGCAGCTACGATGTTAGGCCAAAGTAAAAATGCCTATCAAGCAGAGATAGATGCTTCTTGTGAGTTAATAGATTTTTTAAGATTCAATGTTCATTTCTTATCTGAGATATATCAACAACAACCTATCTCTTCTCCTGGCATTCATAATAGAATGGAATATCGTGGACTAGAAGGTTTTGTGCTTGCTATTACTCCATTTAATTTTACGGCGATTGGTGGTAACCTACCAGCCTCTGCTGCTATGTGTGGTAATGTAGTAGTATGGAAACCAGCCAATACGCAAATTTATTCTGCGCAACTATTTATGCGCATAATGAAAGAAGCAGGACTACCTGATGGTGTAATTAATATTGTATACGTGGATGGCCCAACTATTGGTGCTACTTGTTTTGCGCATCCCGATTTTGCAGGTGTGCATTTTACAGGATCTACTGGTGTATTTAATTTTATGTGGAAACAAATTGGTGAAAATATTGCTAAGTATAAATCTTATCCAAGAATTGTGGGTGAAACAGGCGGAAAAGATTTTGTAATGGTACATGAAACTGCTGAT
>JBILDC010000014.1:0-66942 GCA_044352855.1 Sediminibacterium sp.
TGGAGAGTGTTCTTTACCAGAAGGAACTGAGATGGTAATGCCAGGTGATAACGTTAGCATCACTGTAAAGTTGATCCAACCTATCGCAATGGAAAAAGGTCTTAAGTTCGCTATCCGTGAGGGTGGACGAACTGTAGGAGCTGGTCAAGTTACTGAGATTATTAAGTAATTTAACTAAATATATAAATTGAAAGTCTTTGGCTTTAGCGTAAGCTAGGACCAGAGACTTTTGGTTCATACGGGCATAGTGCAACGGTAGCATACGGGTCTCCAAAACCTTTGATCTGGGTTCGAATCCTAGTGCCCGTGCTAGTATTTATAGCAGAAATGCTATATTTAAACAAAATTGGATTAAAAAAAAAGAAAAGAATGAACAAGATTGCTAATTATTTTAAGGAAAGCTACATCGAGTTGCAAGAGAAAGTAACATGGCCTACATGGCTTAATTTACAACAAAGCACAGTGATAGTTTTAGTGGCAACTATTATCATTACTGCTTTAGTTTGGGTGATGGATTTTTCAAGCAACCAATTATTAAAGTTGATATACTCATTATTTAAGTAAGATGGAAACAGAAGTTTTAAATACGGTCGATACGCCTACAACACCTGTGGCTGCTGCTTTAGAGACAAAGTGGTATGTGCTTCGTGTAGTAAGTGGTAAAGAAAAAAAGATTAAAGAATACCTGGATAAAGACATTGTTAGAAATAATTGGACGAACATTATTAAGCAAGTTTTTTTACCAATGGAGAAAGTATACAAGGTGCAAAACGGTAAGAAAGTAATGCGCGAAAAAAACTATTTCCCTGGTTATGTAATGATGGAAGTAGTAGATACTAATAACGGCGGACGTTTACCAGATGACATCGTAATGTCTATTAGTAATGTGAGCAATGTAATGCATTTTTTGACCGATGGTAAAGGGTCAAAAGGAAATATTATCTGTTTGAGAAAATCTGAAGTAAACAAAATGTTAGGTAAGGTGGACGAAATGAACGACTTAGGTGGTTCTATCAGCGAGCCATTCATTTTGGGTGAAACAGTTAAAATAATTGAGGGACCTTTCAATGACTTTAATGGTGTAATTGAAGAGGTGAATGAAGAAAAGAAGAAATTGAAAGTGACCGTAAAAATATTCGGTCGATCTACTCCAGTGGAATTAAGTTTCATGCAGGTAGAAAAACTGAGTTAGAAGGAAAAAGGTAAAAAAAGTCCCTTCTCGAGCAATCGGGGAGGGATTTTTTTTGGCCAAATGCCAAGAATCTCGTACTTTCGCCCTCCAATTTACAGTTTTCGAACTGTGGGTATTTGGGAGTATCTGCATAATGTAGGTACGCTTAACCAAAAAAACATAAAAAAATGGCAAAAGAAATCTCTGGCTACGTGAAGCTGCAGGTTAAAGGCGGTCAAGCCAATCCAGCACCTCCAGTAGGTCCAGCCCTAGGTTCTAAAGGGGTAAACATCATGGAGTTCTGTAAGCAATTCAATGCAAGAACTCAAGATAAACAAGGTAAGGTTGTTCCTGTTTTAATTACAGTATACACCGACAAATCATTTGACTTTGTTATCAAAACTGCACCAGCTCCAGTTCAATTAATGGAAGCTGCAAAAATTCAAAAAGGTTCTAAAGAAAGTAACCGTGATAAAGTGGGTAAAGTCACTTGGGCACAGGTAGAAGTTATTGCAAAAGATAAAATGGAAGACTTAAACGCCTTCACATTAAATTCTGCAATGAGTATGGTTGCTGGAACTGCTCGTTCAATGGGTATTACTGTTGACGGTAAAGCACCTTGGGAAAACTAAATTTTATTCACCACAAATATTAATGAACAATGTCATTGACTAAAAAAAGAAAAGTTGCGGTAGCGAAGGTGGATAAAAATAAATTTTATTCCCTTAAAGATGCTTCTACACTTGTAAAAGAAATTAATTGTACAAAATTCGATAGCTCTGTTGATTTACACATTCGTTTAGGAGTAGATCCTAAGAAAGCCGATCAACAAGTGCGCGGAACAGTATCTCTTCCACACGGAACAGGTCGTACAAAAAAAGTATTGGTATTATGTACTCCAGATAAAGAAGCTGCTGCGCGTGAAGCCGGTGCTGATTATGTTGGCCTAGATGAGTTTGTAACAAAAATTGAAGGCGGTTGGGTTGATATGGATGTTATTATCGCTACTCCTTCAGTGATGCCAAAGATTGGTAAATTAGGTAAGGTTCTAGGACCTCGTAACTTAATGCCAAATCCAAAAACAGGAACGGTTACAAACGATGTTGCTGCTGCAGTAAACGAAGTAAAAGGCGGTAAGATCGCTTTCAAAGTGGACAAAGCAGGTATTGTGCATGCTTCAATAGGTCGTGTATCTTTTTCTGCAGAAAAAATTGCAGAAAATAGTTCTGAGTTATTAAATGCAATCATCAAATTGAAACCTTCTTCTTCAAAAGGAACTTATTTGAAAGGAGTAAGCATGGCCTCTTCAATGAGCCCAGGCATTTCGTTGGAAACAAAATCATTAATGAACTAATCCTGGTGATCCGCAAGGAAATGACCCGGGTAACAAAATAAAATTAGTTATGACCAAAGATCAAAAAAATGAAGTAATTGAACTTTTAAAAGAAAAGTTCACTCAATACAATAACTTCTATATCACAGATACAGAATCTTTGAGCGTAGAACAAATTTCTAATTTACGTCGTACTTGTTTTAATAAGCAAGTAGAAGTTAAAGTGGCAAAAAACACTTTAATCCGTAAAGCATTAGAAAGTTTGGATAGCGAAAAGTATGCAGGTGTATTTGATAGTTTAAACAATGTAACCGCATTGATGTTTGCAGAAAATCCAAAAGATCCAGCTGTAATTATTAGTGCATTCAGAAAAGCAAACGCAGGTGACAGACCTACTTTAAAAGCGGCCTTCATCAACGGAGATATTTTCGTAGGTGACAACTCTTTAGTAGCCTTAACTAAGATCAAGACTAAGAATGAATTGATTGGTGAGGTTATCGGATTGTTACAATCTCCAGCTAAGCGTGTTATTGCAGCATTATTAAACCATGCAGAAAACGGTTCTACTAAATCTGAAACGGAAGTAGTAGCAGCAGCGGTAGAAGTAGCAGTAGCGGAGGCTCCAGCAGCAGTTGAAGCGGCTCCAGAAGCGCCAGCAGCAGAGGCAACTCCGGAAGCGTAAGCTTCCCCAAAAATTTTAATCACAGAAGACTCGAATGAGTTTCTGTTTTTATATTGTTATAATAATTTTTTTAAACCTTCCGCTGGAGCATTTGCTTTGAAAGCGGAAAAAATTGAAACAACATGGCAGACGTAAAAAAAATAGCCGAACAATTAGTAGGCTTAACAGTGAAAGAAGTTCAAGAGTTAGCAGATGTATTAAAAGCAGATTACGGTATCGAACCAGCAGCAGCAGCGGTAGTAGTTGCAGCAGGTGGTGGTGGTGCTGAAGCAGCAGCTGAAAAATCAGCTTTTGATGTAATCTTAACTAGTGCAGGTGCAAGCAAATTGAACGTAGTTAAAATCGTTAAAGATTTAACAGGTCTTGGCTTGAAAGAAGCTAAAGATTTAGTTGATGGCGCTCCTAAAGCAGTTAAAGAAGGCGTTTCTAGAGCAGAAGCTGATGAAATCGCTGGTAAATTAAAAGAAGCGGGTGCTGAGGTTGAAGTAAAGTAATTTACTCGACTTAGGTCCTAAAAATATAGTCCCGGCTCGATAATTCGAGTCGGGACTTTTTTTGTGCCTTGTTAAAAAAAGCCTAAGATTCGCCAAAGAGGGTAAAATAGGGGTGTTATATATAATAATTTATATATATTTTAATATATTATATAGCAAATAAATACAAATATTAAATAAATAAATATGTCATAATTGCTTATTTTGGCATTTTTTCTCAAAAAATCCTCAAAATCAATGCTTTTGGTATAAAATTTGTTTTTAAAAGTCCTCTCATTTGCTTAACTTTGCAATCCTTTATTTTGGGCGTATAGTCTAGTGTACTAACCGTTTGGCGACAAATAGTTTTTATTCTTTTTTATACTTGAGAATATTCTACCAAAAATTATACTTCAATAAAACCTGGTTTATACCGTATGTCTACAACAAACTTGAACAACAGAGTCAACTTTGGTAAAATTAAACACGTTGCCGAAGCACCAGACTTACTTGACATTCAGTTAGAATCTTTCAAAGAATTCTTTCAGTTAGAAACAACACCTGATCGCAGAAATGTGGAAGGATTGTTCCGTGTGTTTAAGGAAAATTTTCCTATCACAGATACACGTAACATTTTCGTTTTAGAATTCTTGGATTATTTTATCGATCCACCACGCTACACTATTGATGAGTGTATGGAACGTGGTTTAACTTACGCTGTGCCTTTAAAAGCAAAATTGCGTTTAAGTTGTAACGACGAGGAGCACGTTGACTTTCAGACAATCGTGCAAGATGTATTCTTAGGAAACATTCCTTACATGACACCAAGAGGTACATTCGTTATTAACGGGGCAGAGCGTGTTGTGGTTTCACAATTACACCGTTCACCAGGTGTATTCTTTGGTCAATCAACACATCCTAACGGAACAAAAATATATTCTGCTCGTGTCATTCCTTTCAAAGGAGCATGGATGGAATTTGCAACCGATATCAACAACGTAATGTTTGCGTATATCGATCGTAAGAAAAAATTCCCTGTAACAACTTTACTTCGTTCAATTGGTTTTGAAACCGATAAAGACATTTTGGAATTATTCGGAATGGCGGATGAAGTAAAAGCAGATAAAAAAACTTTAGGTAATCAAATCGGACGCAAATTAGCTGCGCGTGTTTTAAGAACATGGGTAGAAGATTTCGTGGATGAGGATACAGGTGAGGTGGTAAGTATCGAGCGTAACGAAATCGTTTTGGAGCGTGATACAGTTTTAGACCAAGATGCGGTAAACCTTATCGTTGAAATGGGAGCGAAGAGTGTATTTATCCAAAAAGAAGACGTGGGTGGAGATTATGCTATCATCTACAATACTTTAAACAAAGATACTTCTAACTCAGAGTTAGAAGCGGTTCAACATATTTACCGTCAATTACGTGGAGCAGATGCCCCAGATAATGAAACGGCGCGTGGAATCATTGACAAATTATTCTTCTCTGACAAACGTTATGATTTAGGAGAAGTAGGTCGTTACAAGATCAACAAAAAATTAGGTCATGATTTAACACAAGAGAAAAAAGTTTTAACGAAGAACGATATTATTGAGATTGTTAAATATTTAGTGCGTTTAACCAATGCGAAAGCAGAGATTGACGATATTGATCATTTAAGCAATCGTCGTGTGCGTACAGTAGGAGAGCAGTTGTATGCTCAGTTCGGTGTAGGTTTAGCGCGTATGGCGCGTACTATCCGTGAGCGTATGAACGTGCGTGATAACGAGGTATTTACTCCAGTGGATTTAATCAATGCGAGAACTCTATCTTCTGTTATCAACTCTTTCTTTGGTACTTCTCAATTGTCTCAGTTCTTAGACCAAACCAATCCTTTAAGTGAGATCACGCATAAGCGTCGTATCTCCGCTCTAGGACCCGGCGGTTTAAGTCGTGAGCGTGCAGGTTTCGAGGTACGTGACGTACACTACTCACACTATGGTCGTTTGTGTACTATTGAAACACCAGAGGGACCGAACATTGGTTTGATTTCTACTTTGTGTGTACACGCAAAGATTAATGATATGGGCTTTATTGAAACACCTTACCGTAAAGTAGACAATGGTAAAGTGAGCTTGAAGCATTTAACTTATTTGAGTGCAGAAGAAGAGGATTCAGCAAAAATTGCACAAAGTAATGTTCCATTAAATGACAAGAATGAATTTTCTGAAGATAAAGTACCTTCTCGTGAAACAGGAGACTTCCCTATCTTGGATAAAACAGATGTAGAATTTATGGATGTCGCTCCTAACCAAATTGTGGGTTTGAGTGCTTCTTTAATTCCATTCTTAGAGCATGATGATGCGAACCGTGCTTTGATGGGATCTAACATGCAACGTCAAGCGGTACCATTAATTCGTCCAGAAGTACCTATCGTAGGAACTGGATTAGAAGGAAAGGCGGCGCGTGATGCACGTATTCAATTGCATTCTGAAGGTGATGGTGTTATTGAATTTGTTGACGCGAATGAAATTCATGTTCGTTACAATAGAAATGACATTGATCGTTTAGTAAGTTTCAACGAAGACTTAATTATATATAAGCTAACTAAGTTCATTAAGACCAACCAATCAACTTGTATCAACTTGCGTCCTGCTGTGAAGAAAGGGCAAAAAGTGAAGAAGGGTGATTTCTTAACTGAAGGTTATGCCACTAAAGACGGTGAAGTGGCCTTGGGTCGTAACTTACAAGTGGCCTTCATGCCATGGAAAGGTTACAACTTTGAGGATGCGATCGTAATTAGTGAAAGAGTCGTACGTGAAGATTTATTTACATCCATTCACATTGATGAATATGAATTAGAAGTACGTGATACTAAATTAGGAGAAGAAGAATTAACAGCTGATATACCAAACGTTTCTGAAGAAGCTACAAAAGACTTAGATGAACATGGTATTATTCGTATTGGTGCTACAGTTAAAGAAGGAGATATATTAATAGGTAAGATCACACCTAAAGGTGAATCAGATCCAACTCCAGAAGAAAAATTATTGCGTGCCATCTTTGGTGACAAAGCAGGTGATGCAAAAGATGCTTCTTTAAAAGCGCCGAACGGAACAGAGGGTGTGGTGATTGATAAAAAATTATTCCAACGTGCAAAGAAAGATAAGAGTGGTAAAGTACGCGAGAAAGCATTGTTAGATAAAGTGGAGAAGCAACATGAGCAAAACTTTACTTCATTAAAAGAATTGTTAATTGAAAAATTACAAACACTTTTAAAAGATCATACTACACCAGGTGTGGTGAACAATTTTGGAGAAACTTTAATTTCTAAAGGAAGCAAATTTAATGCGAAGAATTTAGCAACTATCGATTTCCAAAACGTAAACCCGTTAGGTTGGACAGGTGATAAGAAGACCGATGATTTAATCAACACCTTATTACACAACTTCAGTATTAAATACAACGAAGAATTAGGTCGTTACAAGCGTGAGAAATTTAATATCTCTATTGGTGATGAATTACCAGCAGGTGTATTGAAACTAGCTAAAGTTTATTTAGCAGTGAAGCGTAAGTTGAAAGTGGGTGATAAGATGGCGGGCCGTCACGGTAATAAAGGTATTGTTGCCAAAATTGTTCGTGCAGAAGATATGCCATTCATGGAAGATGGAACACCAGTGGATATCGTATTGAATCCATTAGGGGTACCTTCTCGTATGAACTTGGGTCAAATCTATGAAACCATTTTAGGATGGACAGGTAAGAAGTTAGGTGTGAAATTTGCAACGCCAATTTTTGATGGTGCGAGCACTACTGAAATTGAAGAATTATGCGATAAAGCAAATATTCCTAATAACGGACATACTTATTTATATGATGGAGAAACAGGAGAACGCTTCCACCAAAAAACATCAGTGGGTGTGATCTACATGATCAAACTACACCATATGGTGGATGATAAAATGCACGCACGTTCTATTGGACCATACAGCTTAATCACACAACAACCATTAGGCGGTAAAGCGCAGTTTGGTGGTCAACGTTTTGGTGAGATGGAGGTATGGGCATTAGAAGCATATGGTGCATCTAATATCCTACAAGAATTATTGACACTTAAATCTGATGATATCATCGGTAGAGCTAAGACATATGAAGCCATTGTAAAAGGCGAGAATATTCCTAAAGCTGGTATCCCTGAATCTTTCAATGTATTAGTACATGAATTGAGAGGCTTAGGTTTAGATTTAAAATTTGAATAATCAAGCATAACAGAAAACGAATTAATTCATTAACACCCTTTCTTAATAATATAATATGGCATTCAAAAAAGAGAATAGACAACGTCCCGCTTTTTCGCAAATCACTATTAGTTTGGCATCCCCAGACAATATTTTGGAAAGAAGTTTCGGAGAAGTCTTAAAACCTGAAACCATTAACTATCGTACTTACAAACCAGAGCGCGATGGTCTTTTCTGCGAGCGTATCTTTGGTCCAGTAAAGGATTACGAGTGTGCTTGTGGTAAATATAAGCGTATCCGTTACAAGGGTATTGTTTGTGATAGATGTGGTGTAGAAGTAACAGAGAAAAAAGTACGTCGTGAGCGTATGGGCCACATTAAATTAGTGGTACCTGTCGTACACATTTGGTACTTTAAATCTTTACCTAATAAAATAGGTTACTTGTTAGGAATGAGTTCTAAGAAATTAGAAACCATCATTTACTATGAGCGTTATGTAGTTATTCAACCAGGTATTAAGAGTGAATTCAAAGTAGCCGATTTATTAACTGAAGAGGAGTACTTAGACTTATTAGATACATTACCAAAAGAAAATCAATATTTACCTGACGACGATCCTCAAAAATTCGTTGCTAAAATGGGTGCCGATGCGGTACACGATTTATTAGGTTTATTAGATTTAGATGAATTAAGTTTCTCTTTACGTAATGCAGCAGCCAACGAAACTTCTCAACAACGTAAAGCAGATGCCTTAAAGCGTTTGAGCGTAGTAGAATCTTTCCGTGAAGCACAAACACATATTACCAACCGCCCAGAGTGGATGGTAATGAAATATATTCCTGTTATCCCACCAGAATTACGTCCATTGGTTCCTTTGGATGGTGGTCGTTTCGCAAGTTCTGATTTGAACGATTTATATCGTCGTGTAATTATTCGTAACAATCGTTTAAAGCGTTTGTTAGAAATTAAAGCACCAGAAGTTATCTTGCGTAACGAGAAGCGTATGTTACAAGAGGCTATCGATTCTTTATTCGATAACTCTCGTAAATCAAATGCGGTGAAAGCAGAAGGTGGCCGTGCATTGAAATCTTTATCAGATGTATTAAAAGGTAAGCAAGGTCGTTTCCGTCAAAACTTATTAGGTAAGCGTGTCGATTATTCTGGTCGTTCTGTAATTGTAGTAGGACCTGAGTTAAAGATGCATGAGTGCGGATTACCAAAAGATATGGCTGCGGAATTATTTAAGCCATTTGTTATTCGTAAATTAATTGAAAGAGGTATTGTAAAAACAGTGAAGTCGGCTAAGAAATTAGTAGATAAAAAAGAAGCTGTTATTTGGGATATCTTAGAAAATATATTGAAAGGACATCCAGTAATGTTAAACCGTGCCCCAACATTGCACCGTTTATCAATACAAGCCTTCCAACCTAAATTGGTAGAAGGTAAGGCCATTCAATTACACCCATTAGTTACCTCATCTTTCAACGCCGATTTCGATGGTGACCAAATGGCGGTGCACGTTCCATTAAGTCATGCGGCTATTTTGGAAGCACAATTATTAATGTTGTCTTCTCATAACATTTTGAACCCACAAAATGGTACACCTATCACCCTTCCTTCTCAGGACATGGTATTAGGTTTATACTATATTACAAAGGGTAAAAAATCAATGGGAGATTTAGTGGTAAGAGGAGAGGGTAAAGCGTTCTATAATTTAGACGAGGTGATCATTGCTTACAACGAAGACAAAATAGATTTACACGCAAATATTAGAGTAAAAACAAATATTCGTGAAAACGGAGTACTAGTAAATAAATTAATTGAAACAACAGTGGGTCGTGTGTTATTCAACCAACACACACCAAAGCCAGTAGGTTTTGTAAATCAATTATTAACTAAGAAAAGCTTAAGAGAAATTATTGGTGATATTATTAAAATCACTGACGTTCCTACCACCGCTAAATTCTTAGATGATATTAAAACATTAGGATTTAAAATGGCCTTCCGTGGTGGTTTGTCTTTCAACGTGAACGACTTAGTGGTTCCTGCAACAAGACAAGCATTATTAGATGGCGCAAAAATAGAAGTAGAAGAAGTATGGGAAAACTATAACATGGGTTTAATTACCAACAACGAGCGTTACAACCAAGTAATTGATATCTGGAGCCGTGTCGATACGCGTATCACTGAAACATTAATTCGTGAGATGGCAATTGACAAACAAGGTTTCAACTCAGTATACATGATGTTGGATTCTGGTGCAAGAGGTAGTAAGACACAGGTTAAGCAGTTAGTAGGTATTCGTGGATTGATGGCTAAACCTCGTAAGAGTGGTAGCACAGGATCTGAGGTTATTGAAAACCCAATCTTATCTAACTTTAAAGGTGGATTGAACGTACTTGATTACTTTATTTCTACACACGGTGCGCGTAAGGGTCTTGCGGATACAGCGTTAAAAACTGCGGATGCGGGTTACTTAACACGTCGTTTAGTAGACGTATCACAAGATGTGGTTATTTCTGAAGAAGATTGTGGCACATTACGTGGTATTGCAACAAGTGCATTAAAAGATAACGAAGATATTATTGAACCATTAGCAGATAGAATTGAAGGTCGTACTTCATTACATGATGTATTCAATCCGTTAACCAATGAATTAATGGTGGGAGCGGGTGAAGAAATTATGATTGATGTAGCAAGAGCCATGGAAGATGCAGGCATCGAAACCGTTGATATTCGTTCGGTATTAACTTGCGAATCTAAGCGTGGTGTTTGTGTAAGCTGTTATGGTAGAAACTTAGCCACTGGATATGTCACTCAAAAAGGTGATGCTGTAGGTATTATTGCTGCACAATCTATTGGTGAGCCAGGTACGCAGTTAACATTACGTACATTCCACGTAGGTGGTGTGGCGGGTTCTTCTTCTGTTGAATCTAGCTTGAACGCTAAGTTTGATGGTACTATTCAGTTCGACGGTTTACGTACAGTAGATACTATTAATAACGATGGCAACAAAGTAAAAGTAGTTATTGGACGTACAGGTGAAGTAAGAATTATGGATGTGAAGAATGATCGTTTAATGATTACCAATAACGTTCCTTACGGTGCTTTGTTAGCTGTTAAAGATGGCGCGACAGTGAAGAAAGGAGATGTTATTTGTACATGGGATCCATTCAACAACGTAGTTGTTGCAGAACAAAATGGTAAAATTAAATTTGAAAATATCTTAGAAGGATTTACTTACCGTGATGAATCGGATGAGCAAACAGGTCACCGTGAAAAAGTGGTTATTGAATCTAAGGATAAAACAAAAATTCCTACTATTATATTAGAAGGCGGCAAGGACAATAAAATGTACAACTTACCAGTAGGCTCTCATATCGTTATCGAAGAGGGTGTTGAAGTAAAGTCTGGACATGTACTTGTTAAAATTCCAAGAGTATTAGGAAAATTAAGAGATATCACGGGAGGTTTACCACGTGTAACTGAATTATTCGAAGCAAGAAATCCGGGTAACCCTGCGATTGTTTGTGAAATCGATGGTATTGTTGCTTTTGGTAATATTAAGCGTGGTAACAGAGAAATTGTTGTAGAATCTAAAGACGGTATGGTGAAGAAATACTTGGTTCCTTTAACACGTCAAATCTTGGTTCAAGATAGCGACTTCGTTAAAGCCGGTTCTCCATTATCTGACGGTCAAATTGCACCTGCTGATATTTTAGCGATTAGAGGTCCATTTGCAGTACAAGAATATGTGGTGAATGAAATTCAAGAAGTATATCGTTTACAAGGTGTAAAAATTAATGACAAGCATATTGAAGTGATCGTGCGTCAAATGATGAAGAAGGTAGAAATCGTTGATGCCGGTGACACTAAGTTCTTAGAAGAAGATTTAGAAGATCGCTTTGATTTTATCGAAGAGAACGATCGTATCTACGATAAGAAAGTAGTCACTGATGAAGGTGAAAGTGCTAAGCTAAAAGCAGGACAAATTGTAACAGTGCGTGAATTAAGAGAAGAGAATTCTATCTTACGTCGTGCCGACAAGAAAGTAGTGGAAGTGCGTGATGCAAAACCAGCTACTGCTCGCCCTGTATTATTAGGTATCACTAAGGCTTCATTAGGTGTTCAAAGCTGGATTTCTGCTGCATCATTCCAAGAAACCACTAAAGTATTAAGCCAAGCGGCTATACAAGGTAAAGTGGACTTCATGTTAGGATTAAAAGAGAACGTTATTACGGGTCATTTAATCCCAGCAGGTACTGGTCAAAAAGAGTTCGAAAAATTAATCGTTGGTAGCAAAGAAGAATATGAGGTATTGGCTACAACACGCGAAGCGATGAGCTTTGACGACGACGAATAATTATTAAGCATAGTATTTGTTAAAAAGCAGGATTAGGCAACTTTTCCTGCTTTTTTTATGTCTATTTTGATAGCTAGATTTATAATTTTACCTACTTTTATAGGGTAGAGGATGGGCGAATTTCTATCCTCCTAAATTTTAAAAATTTCAAATGAAATCAAATACTTGGATCTTCAATGGTGTTTTAGCAGTAGCAGTAGTTGTTTTATACATTCTACATTTTACGAGTGGATCTACGCCTATTAAAGCTTCTGCTGCAGGAGGTGCTGGTACCAAGGTCGCTTACTTTGAAATTGACTCTATTCAAAATAGCTATGAGTTTTTTAAAGAAGTGAAATCGTCTTTACAAGTAAAGGATATGGAAAATGCAAAAGAGTTAACATCGCTTAAAAATGCTTTTGCTGCTAAGTACCAAGACTTGCAAAAAAATGGTCGTAGTTTATCGCAAGCTGAAATTGGAAGTCGTCAACAAGAGTTGGCTCAGCTAGAAAAAAATTATACCAATAAAGAGCAACAATTATCTCAAGAATTACAAGAAGAAAGTTTTAAGCGTTTACAAGAAGTTAAAAAGAAAATCGAAACTTTTTTAGAAAATTATAATAAGAATAAAGAGTTTGCCTATATATTTTCAAGCAATGCCGATTTAATGTACTACAAAGACACTGCTTATGATATCACATCCGATATTATAAAGGGGTTGAATTCGGAACATATTTCAAAAAAATAACTTAACTTAAATCCTTCCCCAGAAACTCGGGAAGGATTTTTTAATTACTCTAATAACGCTAAACTAAGAACGCTAGAACTAAAAACTATATAACTATGTCAACAACCAATACAGCTGAAACATCTGAATTTAAACCAAGACTTGGTGCCTTAGATGCTACTATGATTGTAGCAGGTGGAATGATTGGTTCTGGTATATTCATTGTAAGTAGTGAAATTACCAGGTATGTGGGTAGCGCAGGTTGGTTAATTACCGCTTGGCTTATTACTGGCTTTATGACCATTACGGCTGCGGTAAGTTATGGTGAGTTAAGTGCCATGTACCCCAAAGCTGGAGGACAGTATGTTTATTTACAAAAAGCCTATAACCCTTTAGTGGCCTTCTTATTTGGTTGGAGCTTTTTTTCAGTGATACAAACAGCTACCATTGCGGCTGTAGCAGTAGCCTTTAGTAAGTTCACCGCTTATTTAATTCCTTCTGTAGGAGAAAGCAATATCATTGCCGACCTGGGCTTTGTTCAAATATCTGCAGCGCAAATTTTAGCTATTTGTTTAATACTATTTTTAACCTATACTAATACAAGAGGGGTGAAGGAAGGTAAAATCATACAAAACACTTTTACTTTTACCAAGCTTATTTCTTTGTTTGGATTAATTGTTGTTGGGTTTTTGTTTGCTAAAAATAATTATTGGGATCTTAATTGGACCAATGCTTTTGCAGCTAAACAAAATATAGCCACCACGGGCTTGGATGGTACCGTTACCAATAGTTGGGTACCAGTAGGGGGTACTGCCTTAATTGGACTCATGTCGGCTGCCATGGTGGGTTCAATATTTAGTAGTGACTCTTGGAACAATGTAACTTTTATTGCAGGTGAAATAAAAAATCCACAACGCAATATTGGCTTGAGTTTATTTTTAGGAACAAGTATTGTTACTTTAATTTATATCTCTGCGAATTTGATGTATTTATATGTACTTCCTTTAAACGATATGGCCTTTGCTGAAAATGATAGAGTAGCTATTACAGCTGCAAATGCAGTACTTGGAAACATTGGAACTATTGTTATTGCAGTCATGATTATGATTTCAACTTTCGGATGTAACAATGGATTAATATTAGCTGGTTCAAGAGTCTACTATACCATGGCGAAAGATGGCTTGTTCTTTAAAAAAGCGGGCACCTTAAATAAGAATGAAGTACCTGCTTATGGTTTATGGATACAAGCCTTAGTGGCAAGCTTATTATGTTTAAGTGGAAAATACGGAGACTTATTAACCATGGTTTCTTTTATTGTAGTTATATTTTATGTACTTACCATTATTGGCATTTTTATCTTAAGAAAAAAAGAACCCAATTTGCACCGACCTTATAAAGCCTTTGGCTACCCCGTTTTACCTGCTATTTATATTGTAATGGCTACCGTATTCTGTGTAGGCTTGGTGTATACAAAGCCATTCTATTCATTATGGGGCTTGGTAATTACACTTATGGGCATACCTTTGTATTATATAGCATTACGTAATCAAAAAGCGGCTTAATAGTCATGGAAGCAAAAGAAATACAGCAGTTATTTACTAGTTTATCTAGCACCAAAATAGGGGTTATTGGCGATATTATGCTTGATACCTATTGGTGGGGATTTGTAGACCGTATTTCACCAGAAGCACCTGTTCCTATTGTATCGTTAAAAAGAAAAGAAATAAGAGTGGGCGGAGCTGCGAATGTAGCTTTAAACTTATGCGCCTTAGGAGCACCTACTACTTTGTTTGCTATTATTGGCAAGGACACTGAAGGAGCCGACTTGCAACAATTATTAAAAAAGCAAGGCATTAACACTAACTATGTTATTGCTAAAGATACAAGAGTTACTACCAATAAAGTAAGAGTCATGGGACGTAATCAACAAATGATGCGTTTAGACCATGAAGACACCAACGATATCAATACCAAAGAGGAAGACCAGCTTATAGCGAACTTTATAGAATATGTGAACAAGGAAAAACCTTCTTTAATTATTTTAGAGGATTACAACAAGGGTGTGTTAACCGAAAGAGTTATTACTACTGTTATTGATTATTGTAAGACCCAGGGTATTCCCACTGCAGTAGATCCAAAACAAAAGAACTTTTTAGCTTATAAAGGTTGTACCATTTTTAAACCCAATTTAAAAGAAGTAAAAGAAGGTTTAAAGATAGCTATTGATAGCGTTGATGAAAAAAATATGCAAAAAATGCATAAAGCACTTCAAGAAAACTTAGGGCATGAAATTTCATTTATTACTTTATCTGAACATGGGGTGTATTATGAAACGGCTAGTAAGCATGCATTAATTCCTACCCATATTCGCAATATTGCCGATGTAAGTGGAGCTGGAGATACAGTGATAGCAGTAGCAAGTTTGGTGTATGCTGCCACTAAAAATATGAGCCTAGCTGCTGAAATATCTAATATTGCCGGAGGTATGGTTTGTGAACTAGTAGGCACTGCACCCATTAATAAAAAAGATTTAGAAGCAGAAGCGATTAAGTTATTAGCCAAATAAGAAACTTCTCTATGTATTCCAAAAAAATAGCCATTATAGTAGCAGGGGGAACGGGTCAGAGAATGGGTTCTGTGGTCCCTAAGCAATTTTTAGAAATTGAGCATAAGGCTATACTATTACATACCATTGACCAGTTTGTAGCTGCTTTTGCTAATATCGAAATAGTCATTGTACTTCCTGAAGTGTATATTAATGAAGGAAAAGCAATAATCGAAAAAAATAAGTTTAAAAACATTTTCCATTTTGTGGCAGGCGGTGAAACTCGTTTTCAGTCGGTGAAAAATGGTTTAACCAAAGTATCCCAAAGCGCTATTGTATTTGTACATGATGCTGTAAGGTGTTTACTTACACCGGCCTTGGTGCAAAGATGTTATCAGCAAGCGGTAGAAAAAGGTTCTGCTATTCCTGCTGTATCTGCCACCGATACCATTCGTCTAATGGATGGAGAGAAGCATCACTTAATTAATAGAGAGGATGTCATGCTTATTCAAACCCCTCAAACTTTTCAATCTGAAATATTATTAAAGGCTTTTGAACAAAATTATCAGGCTTCTTTTACCGATGAGGCCAATGTGGTAGAAGCTAGTGGGGTACCTGTATTTTTAGTAGAAGGAGAATTTGAGAATATTAAAATTACCAGGCCCTTAGACATGGCCATTGCGAATTATATTTTAGCGAAGCGTTTTGCTTAGTTATCTACTAAAATTTATTATTAAATTTCTTTAGTTTATTAGTAATCTGCTATTAGCATACTATTTAATTAGTCTTCCAGTGGCATGGGCTCATTTGCCTCAGTACTATCTTTTAAAGTGGGACTACTTTTGCTAATTTTCTCTAAAATTTGATGGGCTACTTCCATGGCTAAAAAACCATCTATTTCACTCACTACAGGAGTTTCGTTGTTTAAAATAGAATGTACAAAACTACTTAGCTCCGCTTTAATGGCATTGCCATCTTCAATTACGGGGTTTTCTATAGAAATAGTTTTAGTGCCTTGGTGCGTTTCAATATCAAAAGAGAAGGTTTCAGGATCCTCTGGCTTTTTCAATTTAATAATTTCAGTATTTTTTTCTAAAAAGTCAATACCTATATAGGCGTCTTTTTGGAACAATCTTATTTTGCGCATTTTCTTCATGCTAATTCTACTACTCGTTAAATTCGCTACGCAACCATTATTAAATTCTATTCTTACGTTGGCAATATCTGGTGTGTCGGTAAGCACTGCCACACCACTTGCAGAAATATTTTTGATATCACTTTTTACAATACTTAAAATAATATCAATATCGTGAATCATTAAATCAAAAATCACACTTACCTCAGTGCCTCTAGGGTTAAACTGTGCTAAACGGTGTACTTCAATAAACAAAGGGTTCAGTGATGCATTTTTTAATGCAGTGTAAGCAGGGTTAAATCTTTCAACATGTCCTACTTGTAATTTTACATTGGCTTCTTTCACCATATTCACAATGGCCTTGCCTTCTTCAATGGTATTGGCCATTGGTTTTTCTACGAAAACATTTTTGCCCATTTTTATAGCCATTTCACAAACAGGAAAATGATGTTGAGTAGGGGTTACAATATCAATAATATCACAGGCAGCAATGAAGGCCTCTTCATCCATGAATCGTTTCAAGCCATAGGTTTTCTCTACTTCTTTGGCATTATCATTATTAGGATCAAAAAATCCCACTAAACTTACCTCAGGAATTTCTTTCCAGTTATTCAAATGGTATTTCCCTAAATGCCCCACTCCAAACACGCCCACTTTAAGCATAACTATTTTTTATTGAAGGTAAAGTTACACTATAAGACATTGAATTTGAATGCTTTTAGAAGGGTGTGGAAAATTGGCAGATTGCTGTTAATTGCAAGCATTTACAAGTCCATTTCGTACCTTAGCCCTATGCATTCCAATATTCAAGACTTATATACTATAGCGAATAAGCCATCCCGGAAAATTATAGGCCTAATGAGTGGCACTTCATTAGATGGGTTGGATATTGCCTTATGCACCATTACAGGAGCGGGTGTGCAAACAAGCGTGGTACTAGATCATTTTACAACAGTGGCCTACTCGCCAGCTTTTAAAGAAAAAGTTTTATCTATATTCTCCAAACAAAATATATCCTTAGCCCAATTATGTGTGATGCATCCATGGATTGCATCAGAGCATGCTAAAATGGTAAAGGACAGTTTATTAAGTTGGAATATAGAACCAGCAGAGATAGATTTAATTGCTAGTCATGGACAAACTATTTTTCATGCACCAAAATCATTACATCCGAATGATGAATTCGGCACAGCTACTTTACAAATTGGAGATGGGGATCATATAGCCACTGGAACTGGTATTATTACCATTAGTGATTTTAGACAAAAGCATATTGCAGCAGGAGGCGAAGGGGCACCCTTGGCCATTTATGGCGATTATTTATTGTGTTCGCATGCTACTGAAAATAGAGTACTATTAAATATAGGAGGCATTGCCAATTATACATATTTACCGGCTGGTGGAAAGTTAAATCAAGTTTTTTCAACGGATACAGGCCCAGGCAATACTTTAATGGATGCCTACACTAGAAAACATTTTGAAGGAAATAGCTATGATAAAGATGCCCATATTGCTAAACAAGGAACTATTCATGCTGAATTATTAGACTTATTAAAAAAGGATTCTTTTTTCTCTTTGAAATTTCCTAAAACTATTGGACCTGAATTATTCAATCTTGAATATTTGAATGAAGCTCAATTAAAATTGGGAATAGTGTTATCTAATCACGATATTATGGCTACTTTAAATAGGTTCACTGCAGATACTATTGCAAAAGCTATCCAAAATAATCTACCATCCAATATTTCATTTAAAATATATGTAAGTGGTGGGGGAATGCATAACCCTTTATTAATGGAACATTTAAATAGTTTATTACCTAATGTATCTATTGCCTCTTCCATTGAAATAGGTATCCATCCTGATGCTAAAGAAGCTATTTTATTTGCTTTACTGGCCAATGAGGCGGTGGCAGGAAGTGCATTACTAGCAGGCGGGCATTCTACTAAAGTTCCTACCACGATGGGAAAGATTAGTTTTCCAAATTAAAACTTAGAGATAAGACTTATCGCTAAGTTTTATTGTTATCACTTAAAATAATCTCTAAAGTGTATAATTATCTATCGATTTTTTTACAGAACCATGCTTGCTTAATAATTGAGCTGCAATACTGGCATCTTGTATTTGCGTGGCTTCCATTATCATTTTTACGCCACGATCAAAAAGCTTTTGATTGGTTAATTGCATATTCACCATTTTATTCCCTTCTATTCTACCTAATTTAATCATGATTGTAGTAGAAATCATATTAAGAACCATTTTTTGTGCAGTACCACTTTTCATTCTAGTGCTTCCTGTTAAAAATTCAGGGCCTACCACTACTTCAATGGGAAAATCGGCGACAGCACTGACGGGACTATTCTTATTGCAACTAATGCTGCCCGTTTGAATACCTGCCTCTCTGCATTTTTGTAAACCACCTATAACATAGGGGGTAGTTCCACTTGCAGCAATGCCTAAGACTATATCCTGACTTGTTATTTTATGTTCTTGTAAATCTAACCAAGCTTGATGGGTATCATCTTCTGCATTTTCAACTGCATGAAACATTGCTTTTTGACCACCTGCAATAATACCTGTGATTAAATCGGCAGAAACCCCAAAAGTAGGAGGACATTCGCTAGCGTCTACTAAACCCAAGCGTCCGCTGGTGCCCGCACCGATATAAAATAATCGACCACCATTCGCTAATTGCTCAGCAGCAGCATCCACCAATAATTGTATTTGAGGAATTTGTTTTTCTACTTCAATAGCCACTTTCTTATCTTCTGTATTTATATTTTGTAGAATATCCAATGTGCTGGACTTTTCTATATTATTATAAAGAGAAGTTGATTCCGTAGTTCTTATAAAATCATTAGGCATTATTCGAAAGTTTTTTTACCGCTAATACAAAGGTATCTAATTCTTCAATAGTAGTATATAGATTAGGACAAATTCTACATCCAAATACTTCTGCGCCGTCAATAGCAACTGTAAATACTTTATGTTCTTTCATTAAGCGATTGGCTAAGTCCCCAGGAGTAATACCTTCAATACCTATATTGGCAATTCCACAACTTCTGCTAGATTCAGCTGGTGTATTAATAATCACTCTTGGTAAGTTTCTAACCTTGCTTGTCCAATAGTTTTGTAAAAAGTACATTCTGGCTTCTTTTCTTTCAGCACCAATCATTTCATAATAATCTATACAATCATTTATAGTAAGGTCGGTATGAACAGGGTGGGTGCCAATATGGTTCAATCTATTTATTTTATTAATATCTTTCTCTCCATCTGCAAGCAAAGGCCATAGTTTTTTAATATTATTTTTATTTATGTATAAAAATCCTGCACCTAATGGGCTACTTAGCCACTTATGTAATGAGGTTGCATAATAATCGCAATTCAGTTCATCAATACGATATTTTGAATGTGCAAAAGAATGAGCTCCATCTACAATTACTTGAACTCCTTTGGAATGAGCCATGTCGCAAATTTTACGAACAGGTAATATTTGTCCTGTAATATTCACCATATGACTTATCATCATCACTTTGGTTTTTTTAGTTATTGCACTTGCATATAGGTTTACAATTTCTTCATCATTTTTTGGATGAAGTGGTAATGATACTTTTTTAGTGATGACGCCATACCTATTTTTAACTTGTTCAAACATATCTAAAATAGAGCCGTAATCCTGTACTGCCATTACCGCTTCGTCTCCCGCTGTCCAATCAAAACCACCTATTACTAAATCAAGTGACTCTGTTGCATTTCTAGTGATGATCATTTCTTCAGGTAAACAACCTGCAACTTCAGCAAGCCTTGCTGCAATTTTGTTTTTATTATCCCATTGTACTGTTCTCATATAATAAGAACCCTGATAATTCACTTCTCTAATATGTTGAATAAATTTCTCTAATAAAGGTTGAGGTATAAAATTATAATAACCATTTTCAAGGTTTATATAATCTGGTTTTAATAGGTATTGATTTCTAATAGTTAACCAAAAGGCATCGTCTTTAGCCAAAACTATTGCAGGAACATTTTCTTTCTGTTTAAAACTTTGGGCTATGCCTGCCAATCCTAATGGGGTAGCCATAGTAGTTAATAAAACATCTTTTATAAATTGGCGCTTGTTCATATATATTTTTTATAAGTGAATGACTTTTTTTTATTTCTTATAATCAATTCTTGACAATCCGGCATCTTCATTTTTACTGAACCAGCCTGAACCGTATTCTAATACATAGAAACGGCCATCAGGGCCCACTTCAATATCAATAGCAGCATGGAACTTGGTATTCGGCATAAAAGGTTCCATTCTATCATAGTCTCCATTGGGCTTCATAGATACAGCTTTAATATAGCCACGCATCCATTCATTAAAAAAGAATTTACCATCATAATAAGAAGGATATCTTGTTTCTTTTGGATATAAGTCACTATAATAAACTGGACCTGCCATCGCAGTTCTTCCACCTGCACCTAAAGAAGGGAAGTCTGTGGTAGAAATACCATAGGGATACCAAATAAAGGCAGGTTGTGCTGGAGGTAATTCATTTAAACCAGTATTGTTTCTTGAATTATTAATTGGTTTAGCAGGATCAAATGCAGGACCTGATTTACCTGTTGCGTAATCATAGATATGATAAGGATAATTATTACCAATAAAGAAAGGCCATCCAAAGAATCCTGCCTTACGTGCTTGGTTTACTTCGTCATAACCCTGAGGACCTCTTGTCTCTAAACTATCTACATTGGCATCTGGACCTACTTCCCCCCAATATAAATTACCATTCTTAGGGTCAACAGAAATACGATAAGGATTACGATTTCCCATTACATAAATCTCTGGTCTTGTTTTTGCTGTGCCTTTAGGGAATAAATTTCCTTCAGGTATTTCATAGCTACCATCTTCATTTACCCTGATGCGTAAAATTTTACCTCTTAAATCGTTGGTATTAGCTGTAGCACGACGCTCGTCATATTGAAGATGACCAGGACGGTCATCCAAAGGTGCATAGCCATGACTTACATATTTTTGTTTAGGCTCATCGAATGGAGTAGTATTGTCACCCGTTGAAACAAATAATGTTTTGTTTGGACCAAAGGCAATAGAACCACCGGTATGACAACAAATATCGCGTTGCTCATAAAATTCTAAAATTACTTTTTCAGAACTATTTAAAATAGTATCATTTTCTAAAGTAAAACGAGATAATCTATTTACAGGCGAATCCGGAGCGCTATAAAACATATACACAAAATGATTTTTTGCAAAATCGGGATCGGCTTTCACGCCCAATAAACCTTCTTCAGAATTCACACCAGGGGTGTTGGTTTTCCAATACACATTTAAAAAACCTGCTTGCTTAATTTTTTTAGAAGTATTATTATATAATAATATTTCACCACGACGTTGTACCACTAATACATCTAAATTAGGAAGTACTGAAAGTTCTGTGGGCTCAAAGAAAGTTCCTTTTACTAAATCGGTTTTGGTGAATTGGCTTTCATCAGGAGCAAATACACTGTGCGCCTTGCTATAATCAGATGTATTATCTCCCATGGCATATTGGATACCGCCTAGAATATGTTTTAAATACATGGGCTCTACAAAAGATTCATTCGTATGACCTAGTTCCGTATAAAATACTCTACCGCCATCAAAATTATGGTACCAAGCCATAGGGTGCTTGTCTCCATTCTCTCCTCCTTGATAAGATTTCTCGTCAATGCTTATAAGTACTTTAACATCGGGGTTTAAATTTTTGAAATTATACCACTCATCTGTTCTAGTCCAAGTAGCAGGTAGGAAATTAGTAGAAGGATGGTTTTTATCGTTTATTATTAAAGTAGCTTCCTGATTGGCAGGGTGACTTTTAAAAGAAGCACCAATCATTTGTACATACCATTTCCAATCATATTCAGCATCTGCAGCAGCATGAATACCTACAAAACCTCCACCAGCTTGGATATATCTTTCCAACGCTATTTCTTGATTGCCTGCTAATAATTCAAGTGTGCTGCTTAAGAAAACTATGGCAGCATATTTTTTCAAGCTATCTTCTACAAACATTCCAGCATTGGTAGTGGTATCTACATCAAAATCATTTTTTAAACCCAACTCCTGAATGGCTTTAACACCTGAGGGAATGGATTCATGGTAATAACCTCCTGTTTTATAAAATACTAAAATGGAAGGCTTGCTGCTTCTTTTAATACTACAAGAAGCAAGAGTTAAAAATAAAAAGCAAAATAGTGCGATGTTTTTAAGGGCAGAATGGATTGTTTTTTTCATTTATTTAAGCGTTGTGAATGAATCGTTTATGGCAGTTAATTTCCCACTTTTTTCGCTTATGGCAAAATAAAGATAGACTAGTGGTAAATGTTTGTAAATGAAGCACTTGAAAATAAATTGGAGTAGCGATTCTCCTTGTACCATTTTACTAAAGAATTTACTTCTATAAAAAAGGCGCTTAAGGGTAAAGTTGGCTAGAAATAGGGAACCAGCAGCTATTAAACCTCCACTGAGGGTACTGTCTGGCCCTACCATTGCATTTTGAACCGAATTGCTTATTAAGAGTATGAAAACCAAGTCAATAACCGATAATTGAGCCAGCTCTTTTTTCCCAAATAGGCGAATGGCAAGAATCATGAATGCATATACCGCTAAAGTGCGTAGAATAATTTCTAAAATGGGGTTATCCAGGGTGAAATCAAGGATATTAATTGTAAGCATTGTGATAGGGGTGATTGGTTATGAATTCATTTTGTACTAATTTAGTAAAATATTACCTTTATTCTTAATAAAATCTATGCTAATACTACAATATGAGAATATTTAAAATTTTACTAGTAGCCCTTCCTTTCATGCTTATGGCATGTAGCAAAGGGGGCGATTCTCCTACGCCAACACCACCTCCTCCTGTAGTGGTTGCTCCAGAAGCTGATATTGCTTTCAAAGTAGAAATACCTGTGGGTACTGATGTTGATTACAATAAAATTTATGGAGCCATTGGTGGTTCACAGGTTATTAATGTAAATATTACCACTACTTTGCCAACGGATGGAGTAACTATAGATGTTAAAGTAACCAAGGATGCAGCAGAAAATACGGTTATTTTTACTAATAATTTTACAAGTAAGACAGCTGCTTCTAATCCCGTTACCATTAATAGTTTATCGCCAGGTGTTTTATCGACAGTTAAGGTGACAGTTACTTCAAAAACAAAAAGCACTAATACGGCTATCAGAACATTCAAAATAGCGGCTAAATCGTAATAGACTAGCCCCATTAATTTATAAACCCTTGTAAATCTTGTATTTGCAAGGGTTTTCTTTTTGGGGGAAGGTAACAATTATTTTACTTTGTTTTTAAAAGTAAACACTTAACTTCAATATTCATTAAAATCAAAATTCAGATGAAAAAATTATTTTCAACATTCTTGTTATTGTGTGTATTAATGGGAGTGAATGCACAAAAAAATCCTAATGGGGTTATTTATGACAAACATCCTGCCATTGATCTGGTAGAAAAATTCATGCAAGCTTTTGTGAAGGGAGATGCAGCCACTATGACAAGTTTAACGACTGACGATTTCAAAGCTTACAATGCTATGAACACCAATTGGGATTACAAAGGGCAAGATTTAGCAACTTGTATTCGTAATGCTCAAAATTATGCTAACAACTATACTAATTTTTCAATTACAAAAAGAGGAGCCTCTTATCCAGATGCTCTAGAGTATAAGAAAGACGATATTTGGGTGTATACTTATGATGTGTTCTTTGCTATTAATAAAAAGTCAGGTTTTAAAATACAATCTCCTTATGATTGTACTTTTGTAATCAATCCAGACGGTACAAAAATTAGAAGAATGAGTTTTTCTATGAATACAGCTATGTTGGTTAAGAATGCTGAATCTGAGCAAACATTGACTAATGGTATTTTATATAAGAATCATCCGAATATTGTAAAAGTGAGAAAATTGGTTGCTAATTTATCTTTAGGTAATGTGGAAGGTATTTTTGCCGATTTTGCGCCTAACGCAAGAATTTTTGATATTAATTATGCTTATGGTGTATCTACTTCAGTAGAGGGTAATAAAAAAGAAATTACTACAATGTTACAAGACATTGAAATTGAAGGAATAGACGAAGTGGGTTACCCTGATATGTTAGACCATGAGGGTCCGAGCTCTGTGGTAGATTCATGGTGGACAATGCGTTTAAGAAACAAGAAGACCAATAAGAAGTTTAAAATTTCTTTGGTTCTATCTCATACATTTAACGACCAAGGTCAAATTGAACAGGAGCATAATTATTATAACGGGGCACAAATGGCGGCTTCTTATACAGAAACTAAGAAATAGGTAAAATTTTAAGATTTTATAGCAAAAGGCCTCCGATACATCGAGGGCCTTTTTTTTGGTATTTTATGAAAAAATAATGTAAAAAAGCTTTCTTTTTGATACTAAATAACTAATTTAATGTATTAAAAAATTAAAAAACTATGAAAAAAACAATCCTAGTAGCATTATTTGCTACCACATTATTTGCTTGTTCTACTCCAGCTGATAAAGCTGCTTCAACTGAAACAGATGCTACAGCATCAAGTTGTGTGAAAGAAGGTCCAGATGTGGACTTAATGAAAAAAGCAATTACAGCTTATGCTAGTGGTGATTGGGCTACAGCTGCATCTTGCTTTAGCGATACAGCTACTTCTTCTCATAATAATGACACTGTTGCTATGAAAATGTCTGACAGAATTGAATTATTTAAAAAACAAAGAGAAAGTACAGGTGTTGTTGTAGATGCTGGAACCCCTAATTTAGAGGTGGTGACAGTTCCGACAACAAATGAAAAATACAAAGGCATTAAATGGGGTCATGCTTGGATTACATTCAAAAACACATCTAAAACTGGTGAAGTAAGAAAATCTCTTACTTTTGCCATGTTTGCAATTAAAGATGGTAAAATTATTCATGAGCAGGTTATATATGATACTAAAGGTTCACAAAATTAGTTTCTAAAGTTTAGTTCAAAATACGAAAAGAGACTCTTAGTAATAAGGGTCTCTTTTATTTTCACAGCTTTATTTTTTACGAAGTTCGTATCTCACCGAGTCGGGGTAGCCAATAGCATCAACATAAATGACATTTTTATTTTTATCAAAATAAAATTTCATGGCTTTTTCTCTGATAATTTCAAATTGATTCACATCTAGTCCAGGCTTAGCCGAAGTAGTTACATAAGTAGTGGGTTGAATAATTTGTCTATTATTTCCAACACTTGCATTTACGTTATGCTGATAATTTGTAGGAGCAGGCTTTTTTTGTGGGGCATGATTGTAAGAGCTATAGTCAAATAATAAAACATAGCCAGTCTCATTCAAGGTTTTTGTCTTGTAGGGGCCTAATTTAGTTATGACCATGGCCTCAGGCTTATCCATCCAATTTTCGGTTTGAATCTTACTCATAGGAATAATTATCTTCTTATAAGGGGAGCAAGCAATTAGAAAGAATAAGCCAATAACCATTAAGTTTTTCATTCACTTTATATTATATATAAATATAATCTATTGTATAACTTTTTTAATTAGTTTATTCTTTTATTTTATAACTTTAAAAGAAAAATCATGAAAAAGTTGTGGATTATTTGTCTTGTATTGGTGTCTTGTTCCAATAGTGATAAAATGAATGATAAAATTAACGAGGGAAAATCTTCTGGATATAAAGATATTAGTTTTCTTACCATTACCAACGAAAATACTAAAGGGGGCTCCCAAATTGCTTATTTGAGTAAAGGACTTCAAATGAATGAAGTAACCTATTGCTTTTGTCAGTCGAGTTGTACTAGAGAAGGCAAAGCTGTTTTTTCATTGCAGTATAATGAAAGCAATAATTTCTTGAGATATAAATTGGGTCCATCAGATGACTATACTTATTTTGATACTTCCAATTGGTGTATTAAATACCAATGATGTTATAGTTATGTAAAGTGCAGGGCTTTTGTGGACCGGACGGTGAGTTTTAACTTAACTCAAACCCATCTCACACCATCTAATTCATCAGATATAAAGGAGTTATAATTATACTTTTCTTGCTATAACTACCTAGTGTTGGGTTAAATAGGCTAGTAGCTAGAGATTCTGCAACATGTCTTTTATTAGTTTTTTCTTTAAGATATATCTAACTTTATAATACCCCCAAAGGCTAGATTAAAACTTAAACCATGAAAAGAGTAATCTTTGCTTTGGGCGTTCTATTTGCTTGTAATAAATCTCCAACTGTGGTAGTTGTTCAGGAACAAGCAATAAATTTCACAACGAACCTTGATACAGGTACTTATAATGTTGCTGATACATTACCTCTAGTGGTAACAGTTAGTTCAAAACTTCCATCTGCAGGTATACTTTATTCAATCTTAGTAAATTGGACAGACAGTTCAAAACAAATTTTAAAGTTAGATACTTCTGTTAGTGCTGCTAGTTTGAGTTTGAATATACCGGGATTAAAGAAATCAGGAACATATTCATTATCAATAACAGTTACCTCTAAATCAACATCAACCAATACCTTAAATAAATCTATTGCAATAGTGAATAATCCATTGGGAAGGTTTATGGGGTATAAGGTAGATCAAGTAGCTTTAGCCTTATCAAAGCAAAAAGATTTTGGAAGGAGTTACTGGCGAAACAGTGGCGTAATGATGGATTTGATAATTCATGTTTTTCAAAAACCTTTGGCAACTAATTCTTTTGCAGTATCTCAAAACTTTTGGGGTGGAGCATTACAAGCAATCACAACTGGTGATTTTAATAATGATGGGTATATTGACGTTTTCAATGCTGGTGGAGCATATGCAGGTAACGGAAGCGGATTCTCTTTTTTAATATGGGATCCAGCAAAGAAATATTTCATAGATACAACCTTATTTAATGACAAATCATTTAGAACCTTCGGTGGTAATAGAAATACCTGCGTGCCAGTTTATATTAATAACGATAATTATATAGATATAGTAATATTTGATAATGGGGATGAAGGAATTCCCAATTCGCCTGATGAACCTATTAGAATTGTATTAAGTGATGGTAAAGGGGGGTATGATTTAAAAGTGATAGAGACAAGTGAAAAAGAAATTCCCGTTTGGAAAAAAGAACATGGAGATGTGGGCGATTTGAATGGAGATGGCATTCCTGATTTAATAATTGTAGAAAATATGTTTGTTTATATTTATTGGGGTATAAATCAACCACCTTATTTTAAGACAGATGGCCATGCAACATTTGTTGGTGATTTTAATAATTTTGGATTTAAAGCAAATAATGGCTTTGGGGACGTGGTTACTGGTGTTGCAGGTAGTGCATATACAGCTCGTATTATAGATATTAATAAAGATGGTCAAAATGATATATTAATAGGAACAGGAGAAACGCATTTCAATAAGCATTCGCAATCTTCTGACCAGCAAAGAATTTTGATAAATCAAGGTAAAGGAAGATTTAACAATAATGGATTAATAAAACTTCCTTTTAATTATACTTCTGATAATATATCAACTATGATTCAAGACTGCATTGCAGATGATTTAAACGGAGATGGGCTTATGGATATTGTAGCCTTAACCTCTCAGAATGATGCAACAAAAAATTATAATTGGGCCCCTTGGGATATTCTTGTATATATTCAACAAAAGGATGGCAGTTTTATTATTGATAGATCTTACTTTGAATACAATATTAATAATCCTCGAAAAGGTAACTGGAAAAAATATTTAATATACTATGATTTTAATGGAGATGGTTTAAAGGATATTAGTTACACCGATGATGCAGGAGGTTTAAAAAGAGATGGGAATGCAATTGTGATGAGTAAGTCTGTTTTTGTTAGAGCTGGCAACAAATTTATAGAAGCTGATTATTACCAATTTGATCCTTATGCAAAAAGTCTATTAAATCTGGTCAAATAATTTAACATCTAAGAATTAATAACTTACTCTACCCCCAAAGGTTAGATTAAAACTTAAACTATGAAAAGAGTAATTTTTGCTTTGGGAATTGTATTTGTTTTTGCTTGTAGTAAAACTGAAGTTCCTAAAACTCCAGCTCTAACAATTGAAAAGGAAGAAGCCATAAAATTCACAACTAATTTAGATACGGGAACTTACAATGTTGCTGATACATTACCACTAGTGATAACTGTTAGTTCAAAAGCACCAGCTTCTGGGTTTATTTATTCAATTATTACGACCTGGACTGATAGTGTAAAACAAATATTTAAAATAGATTCAAATTCAAATACAACTAGCTTAAACATGAATATACCTGGATTAAAAAAATCAGGTAATTATTCCTTATCTATTACTGTCACATCTAAATCAACCTCTTCCAATACTTCGAATAAATCTATTGCAATAGTGAATAATCCATTGGGAAGGTTTATGGGGTATAAGGTTGCTGCAAACGCAAGACAAATTGGTACCGACTATTGGGAAAATACACCTGTATTAAGCGATTTAATCATTGGGGTGTTTCAGAAGAATTATGAAGTTTTCGCACTACCACAAGGTGACGCATATTGTGCTTGGACTCAAGCAATTTGCAATGGGGATTTTAATAATGATGGCTATATTGATGTTTTTAATGCGGGTAGTGCATTTGGAGGTCAAAAATCTAGATTAAGTTTTTTAATCTGGAACTCGGCCACAAAAGTATTCGATGAGAAAAATTTAATAAACAATAAAACAAATTTTATTGGAGCTCCCACAAAAGTTTCACCAATTTATTTGAATGGTGATAATTTCGTTGATTTGGTCATTTTTGGACATCAAGATGAATCTTCACCAAAAAATAGAATTGAACCCATTACGGTTTGTTTGAGTGATGGCAAAGGTGGATATGATTTAACGGAATTAGTTTTACAACCTACTTTACCAAATGAAGCAGTTGTTTATGAGCATGGTTCTGTTGAGGATTTAAATGGGGATAAAATACCTGATCTATTAATAATGGCGAATCCTAGAGTTTATGTTTTTTGGGGAATTTCTACTTACCCTTATTTCACCAATAAAGATTTTTTAGTCTCTCAAAGGAATGATTTTCCATTTTATTGTAAAATTAAAGACATTAATAAGGATGGTATAAACGATGCAATGATTGGAACGAATATTGAGAACCAGCTATTTTTAAATGATGGAAAGGGAACTGTACTGACAAATAAAATAACTGTCCCATATCCAACAACATCAACAAATTCTATGAATGTTTTTGACTATATAGTTGATGATATAAATGGTGATGGGCTTAATGATTTTATAAATATCAGTGCAACAAATCATTTGGAATGGGCAATAGATGCATACATACAACAAAAAGATGGCTCATTTAAAAGAGACGTAAGTTGGATAGAATATGCCTCCGGTACTAAAAGAGGCAATTATCGTAATAAGCTAATTTATTATGATTTTGATGGCGATGGGAAAAAGGATATTACCTATTCAGATACCGGAATGGATCCTTACACAAGTCCCACCAATGAAATTAAAAGTAAAACCGTTTTTATAAGGACTGGAAATAAATTTATAGAGACAGATTTCTTTCAATTTGACCCTTATGCTAAAAGTTTAAAAGTGAAATATTATAAATAGGCCGAAAGTGTGTAACCACAGTGTAACGGCATAAAAAAGCCCCTAACTCATTGAAAGTTAAGGGCTTTTGCGGACCGGACGGGACTCGAACCCGCGACCTCCGCCGTGACAGGGCGGCATTCTAACCAACTGAACTACCGATCCTTGGTTCGTGGATAAATCCACTAATAAGGGCTGCAAAGATAAGGGGAAACTGCTTTTTTAAACAAATCTTTTATTAAAAAAGCTTTATTATTTTTACATCCCAATAGAAGCTTATGCCAGTATACCCAAATAGACAGTTTTTAGATTTTGAACAACCTATAAAAGAGCTGTACGAACAAATAGATGCCACAAAAAAATTAGCAGAAAAAAATCCTAAAATAAATTTATCTGCCACCATTGATCAATTAGAGCAATCTATTATTGATAAGCGAAAAGCAATCACAGCAAGCCTTTCACCTTGGCAGCGTGTTCAACTAAGTAGACATCCAGACCGTCCTTATACCTTAAAGTACATTCAAAATATGTGCGATAAGTTTGTAGAATTACATGGAGATCGTAATGTAAAAGACGATAAAGCCATGGTGGGTGGATTTGCGGAATTGGACGGACATACCGTTATGATGATTGGCCAGCAAAAGGGCAGTAACACCAAGGCCCGCCAAATGAGGAACTTTGGGATGGCCAACCCTGAAGGCTACAGAAAAGCCCTTAGACTCATGAAATTGGCTGAAAAGTTCAATAAACCAGTAGTTTGTTTAATAGATACTCCAGGTGCTTTTCCAGGCCTAGAGGCCGAGGAAAGAGGTCAAGGAGAGGCCATTGCCCGTAATATTTATGAAATGGTGCGTTTACAAGTGCCAATTATTATATGTATCATAGGAGAAGGTGCCAGTGGTGGTGCTTTAGGCATTGGAGTGGGTGATAAAACCTTAATGATGGAAAACACATGGTACACGGTTATTTCTCCGGAAAGCTGTAGTTCTATTTTATGGCGTAGCTGGGATAAAAAGGAAATTGCAGCTGAGCAGTTAAAACTAACCGCCGATGATATGAAAGGTTTTGGTTTAATTGATGAAATTGTTCCAGAGCCAGTGGGTGGAGCGCATTGGTCTTATAAAGATGCGGCTGCTATCTTAAAAGAAAAAATTATTGCAGCATTAGCCTCGGTAAAAGATATAGCACCTGCTAAGCGAGTAGAAAACAGAATTGAGAAATACAGTAAAATGGGTTTCTGGGAAGAAGCATAATATTATTTAATTATCTTTAGTACATGTTAAGAGAAACCCTCAAAGGAACTGGCGTTGCATTAGTGACTCCCTTTAAAAAAGACAAATCCATTGACTTTACGGCACTTGAAAATTTAATAGATATTCAAATTGCAGGAGGTTTAGATTATTTAGTGACCCTAGGTACAACAGGGGAGTCGGTTGTTTTATCTGATGAAGAAAAAATAGAAGTATTTAATTGTACTGTAAAAAAAGTAAATGGTCGTGTACCTATTGTAATAGGTATTGGTGGAAATGATACAGCGGCAGTGATAAAATCCTTTAGCAAATTTGATTTATCAAAAGTAGTTGCCATTTTAAGCGTATCGCCTTATTATAATAAACCTTCTCAAGAAGGATTGTACCAACATTATATGGCATTAGCCGACGCTGCACCCAAGCCTATTTTATTATACAATGTACCAGGACGCACTGGAAGAAATATGACTGCAGCAACTACACTTCGTTTAGCATCGCATCCAAATATTGCAGGCATTAAAGAAGCAGTTTCTGAATTGACCCAAATGATTGCGATATTAAAAGACCGCCCTTCCGATTTTTTAGTGGTGAGTGGTGATGATGAAATGGTAATGGCTCAAATGGCCTGCGGTTGTGATGGTGTCATTAGTGTGGCTGCCAATGCATTTGCTAAACCTTTTTCTGATATGATTCGTTTTGCGATGGCCGGAGACTTTTCTATGGCTAAAAGAGTGAACGATTTATTAACAGAGGGCTATACTTATATGTTTGAAGAAAATAACCCTTCAGGAATTAAAGCTTTTATGTTTGAGCAAGGATTAATTGAAAATGAATTACGCTTACCACTTGTGCCAGTATCTGAGCCACTGCAAGCAAAAATTCATAACTACTTGCAGCGTTATATTAGTCAATAAATTTTTATTTGATTTTACTTAGTAAATCTTAGTAGGGTAATCTTAGTAGGGTAATCTTAAGAGGGACTGACTAATTTTTCTAATTAGTTAGTTAATTATTTAATTAAGCTTTTTCTTAATGGCTTGTAATTTCATTAAAGCCTCTACTGGTGTGAGATTATTAATATCCATCTCATCTAATTCTTTTCTAATCGATTCAAAGGTTTCTGTATGTGCATCAAAAATGGATAACTGAAATTTTGTATCATCTGTTTGCTTAGAAGGAGTAGCTAAATTTTGACTGCCCTTATTTTTCAATTCCATTTCTTTTAAAATATCATTGGCCCTATTCACTAAAATATTGGGCATGCCCGCCATCTTCGCTACATGAATACCAAAACTATGGGTGCTGCCCCCTTTAGTTAGTTTGCGTAAAAAAATAATTTTATTACCTACTTCTTTATGGCTTACATGAAAATTATGTACGGTAGAAAGTTGCGCTTCTAAATCGTTCAACTCATGGTAATGGGTGGCAAATAAAGTTTTAGGCTTTTGCTTCGATTGATGCAAGAACTCCACAATACTCCAAGCAATAGAAATACCATCATAGGTAGAAGTACCTCTTCCAATTTCATCAAGTAGTATTAAACTTCGTGCGCTAATATTATTTAAAATACTGGCAGTTTCAAGCATCTCCACCATAAAGGTGGACTCACCTGCATTCAAATTATCATTCGCGCCCACGCGTGTAAATATTTTATCGGTAAGGGGGATAGAAGCTGCCTGTGCAGGTACATAAGATCCCATATGCGCCATAAGGGTAATTAAGGCAGTTTGTCTTAACACTGCACTTTTACCACTCATATTGGGCCCTGTTAAAATAATAATTTGTTGGGTGGCCGGATCTAAGAAAACATCATTGGGAATATAGTCTTGGTCAATGGCTAAAGTTTTTTCAATAACGGGATGCCTTCCTGCTATTATATTTAAAATAGCATCTTCTGTTAAACTAGGTTTGCAATATTTATTTTCTTTAGCTATTTGCGCAAAGCATAATAAACAATCCAAGGTGCCTATTAATTGTCCATTGTTTTGTATAGCGCCCATTTCTGTAAACACCTGATCAAGTAAATCATTATACATTTCTTGTTCAAGGCTTAAAATTTTATCCTCGGCGCCTAATATTTTTTCTTCGTAAATTTTTAATTCAGGAGTGATATACCTTTCAGCGGTGGTGAGGGTTTGTTTACGTATCCACTCGGCGGGCACTTTGTTTTTATGCACATGGGTTACTTCTAAATAATAGCCATACACATTATTGTATCCAATTTTTAAAGAAGAGATACCCGTAATTTCTGCTTCTTTGTTTTGTATCTGCGTTAAGAAGTCTTTTCCTCCACTTGAAATATTTCTAAGTTCATCTAAAGCAGATGAAACACCTTCTTTAATAAAGCCTCCTTTCACAGTGGTAGCAGGGGGTTGTTCTTGTAAGGTATTCAATATAGCAGCCTTGGTTTTAGCACAAACCGATATAGCATTGGCAATTTCTTCTAAATAACTATTGGTATTACTTGATAATAATTCTTTAATGGTAGTAGCCGCCTCTAATGATTTTGCTAATTGAATTAATTCACGAGGTTGTATTTTTCTAGTCGATAACTTACTGGCTAGTCGCTCTAAATCGCCACAGGATTCAATTAGTGCACCTAATTCAGTAGCGCTATTACTATCAGCTAATATATTAGCCACTGCCTCTAAGCGCTTATTAATTTGCGTAATAGATTGTAGTGGAAACACCAACCATCTTTTTAAAAGCCTAGCACCCATGGGGCTCTTGGTGGTATCCATAATTTCAAGCAGCCCTTTTCTCTCGGCGCCATTGCCAATTAATTCTAAATTGCGAATGGTAAATTTATCCATCCACAATATTTCTTCACGCACAATACTTTTAATGGTATGAATATGTTGAAGGTGTGGATGCTCTGTTTCTTTTAAATAATGCAGTATGGCACCTGCTGCCATAATACCTAATTTTTGCTCAGCAATACCAAAGCCTTTTAAAGTAGTCGTTTGAAATTGCTTTAATAATTGTTCGGTAGCAAAGGCTTCGTCAAATATCCAACTATCTAGCCCATAGGTATAAAACCCATTTCCAAAACTTTCTTTAAAAGCTGCTTGATAATTTTTAGGATGTAAAATTTCTGCTGGTTGTAAACTTTGTAATAATTTATCTAAATAATCGGTGCTGCCTTCTGCAATTAAAAATTCTCCCGTTGTAATATCTAAAAAAGCAATCCCTCCTTTTTCATTTTCTACATAAATGGCGGCTAAGAAATTATTGTTTTTATGTTCTAATAATTTATCGTTGGTAGCAATACCTGGGGTAAGCATATCAGTCACACCTCTTTTTACAATGCCTTTCACCGATTTAGGATCTTCTAATTGATCACAAATAGCCACACGGTGCCCCGCTTTTACTAATTTATGTAAATAAGTATCTAAGGAATGGTGGGGGAATCCGGCTAGTTCACTAGATGAAGCAGCTCCATTATTTCTTTTGGTAAGGGTAATGCCTAAAACTTTAGAGGCAACAATGGCATCTTCCCCAAATGTCTCGTAAAAATCGCCCACGCGAAATAGCAAAATGGCATCGGGATATTTTTGCTTAATAGCCCGGTGTTGTTGCATGAGCGGCGTATCGGCACTTGATTTTGACATGGTGGACAAACCTACATAATTTTTCATAAAAAGCCTACTTTTGCATATGCGCAAACTAAGCATGGACGAGTTGGGAAGAAAGTCGGTGGCCGACTTTAAATTGGCCGACAAAAAGCCCCTGGTGGTGGTCATGGACAATATCCGTAGCATGCACAATGTGGGCAGTGTTTTTAGAACGGCCGATGCTTTTTTAATTTCAGGTATATGCCTTTGTGGATTTACACCACAGCCCCCTCATAGAGATATTCATAAAACAGCCTTAGGCGCCACTGAATCGGTTGACTGGGTTTATTATGAAAACACCTTTGATGCAGTCACTGCGTTAAAAGAGCAGGGGTATAAAATTTATGCCATTGAACAAACCCAGGGAAGTATATCTTTGGAAAACTTCAAAACTTATATCAACGAAAAGTCAAACAATAGTTTAAACAATGTACTTGCCTTTGTGTTTGGTAATGAAGTGGAAGGAGTGAGTGATGAAGTATTGGCTATTTGTGATGGAGCGATTGAAATTCCGCAATATGGCATGAAGCATTCTTTAAATATTTCAGTAGCCGCGGCTATTGTTTTATGGGAGATGGTGAGATAGTTATTAGTAGAAATAGGATGGATGTACATAGAAGAGTAAATTATCATTAATAGAATTAAAAATATGTCGGCAGTAAAGAATTATTTGAGCCTGGTGAAATTTTCGCATACCATTTTTGCAATGCCCTTTGCATTGATTGGTTTTGCACTAGGCATTGCTGCTTTGAAAAATAATAATATAGGATTACAGACCAACGAGGTAATCATTCGTTTTTGCTTGGTGCTAGTTTGTATGATCACAGCCCGTTCGGCAGCCATGGGGTTCAATCGTTATTTGGATCGTCATTTCGATCAGCTGAATCCAAGAACTGCCATTAGAGAAATTCCAGCAGGTATTATTAAAGCAGAAAAAGCTTTGGGTTTCGTAATAGTGAATGCACTCATTTTTATTATTGCTACTTATTTTATCAATACTATTTGCTTTTACCTTTCACCCGTAGCCTTATTTGTGATTTTATTTTATAGTTATACAAAACGTTTTACCTATTTATGTCATTTGGTTTTAGGGGTTGGACTTTCCTTAGCGCCTATTGGTGCTTATTTAGCGGTGACAGGGGCATTTAATATACTTCCATTACTTTTTTCGTTTGCTATTATTTTTTGGGTAAGTGGGTTTGATATTATTTATTCATTACAGGATGCTGAATTTGATGCATCACATTCGCTTTATTCTATGCCAAGTCATTGGGGTGGTGATAAAGCATTAAGCATGGCTAGAGTTTTTCATTTTATTTCTGGAGTTTTTTTATGGACTGCCTATTTTGTGGGAGATTTTCATTGGTTGTATTTAATTGGTTTACTTTTATTTAATAGTATGCTTATCTATCAACAAAGTATTGTTACACCCACCGATTTATCTAAAGTCAATTTGGCTTTTATGACGGCGAATGGCATTGCGAGTATTGTCTTTAGTATCTTTGTGATTGCGGCAATCATTTTATCATTTTAACGAATATCCATTGGCTAGAATTATTTGTATTGATTACGGTGGAAAAAGATGCGGGCTAGCAGTAACCGATCCTTTGCAAATTATTGCAACGGCACTTACCACCGTGGATACAAAAGAGCTATTCACTTTTTTAGCCGATTATTTTTCCAAAGAACCCGTTGAACTCATTTTAATAGGAGAGCCGCTTAATTTAGATAATACACCCACGGATGCTACGCCCTTAGTGCAAAAAGCCATCATTGATTTAGGCAAGAAATTTCCCAAGATTCCCATTCAAACAGTAGATGAGCGTTATAGTTCTAAAAATGCCGTGAGGGCCATGGTAGAAATGGGCATGAAGAAAAACGATAGAAGAGACAAAAAAACCATTGATAGAGTGGCTGCTACCATGTTATTGCAGGAATATCTGAGTAACCGTTCGTAAAGCCATCTTTTATTGATAACTTTGCAGCCAATATCCCCATTTTAGATTTTATAAAGTTGAGTTTATGATTTTACCAATTGTTGCCTATGGTGCAGCTATTTTAAGAAAAGTAAGTCCGCCCATTGAGGCAGACTATCCTGGCTTGGCTTTATTAATTGAAGACATGTGGGAAACCATGTATGAGAGTAATGGAGTAGGCTTGGCAGCGCCACAGATAAATAAGAACATTCGCTTATTTGTAATGGATAGTGAACAAATTTTTGCGAGTAGAGAAGAAGAGGATGAAGTGTATGCAGATGCGCCAGGTATTAAGAAAGTATTTATTAATGCCAAGGTACTTGAAACCGGGGGAACAGATTGGGTATACAACGAAGGTTGTTTAAGTATTCCTAAAATTAGAGAAGATGTAACCAGGGCTGAGACAGTTACCTTATCTTATATGGATGAAAATTTCAAATCCTATACTGAAACTTTTACGGGCATGACGGCTAGAATTATTTTACATGAGTACGACCATATTGATGGGAAACTATTCATTGATTATTTAAAGCCACTTCGCCGTAAAATTTTACAAGGAAAATTAAATGATATTTCTAAAGGAAATACAAGGGTTGATTATAAGATGATTCAAATTAAATAGTTCATTATGCGTTTTACGATTTCAAAATATAGAGGCTTTAAAAATACAAGCTTTAAATATATTGGTATTATGTTGGTAATGCTTGTAAGTAGCATTGCAAAACTAGATGCACAGGATACCACTTTTAATGTAGACGGTCAAAAATTTACTTTATCTGACGCCATTGTTAGAAACAATTTTGATTATAAAGCTATTTTACAAAAAATTAAAGAAGATACTAGTTTTTACAAAGCCTTTAAAACACTCCGCACCATTGGATATAGTTCTTATAATTATATTCAAATGAAGGATAAGAATGAAAAAGTAGTAGCTACTTTAAATAGTAAAACCAAACAAACCAGAAAAGACAATTGCAGGACCATGGAAGTATTGGAAGAGCAAGTAACAGGTAATTTACGCGACGCCTCGGGCAATTATAATTATATAACACCTTCTTTATACGCTAGTTTGTTTTTTACCAAGGGTACCATTTGCGGAGAGACCAATATTGTAAAAGGGAAACAAAGAACAATTAGAGGATCGGGTATTGAAAAAGCAAAAGAACAATTAAAGATGTTGTTTTTTAATCCGGGTAAAAAAATTGCAGGTATTCCTTTTATTGGCGATAAGTTAGACTTATATGATGAGTCGGCGCATGAGCTATACGATTATAAATTAGACTATGTCGAATACCATGGGCAATTAGTATATGTATTTGATGTACAACCTAAACAAGACCTTGGCTTTTTTAAAAAAGATAGAGTAGTAGTGGATCAAATGATTACCTGGTTTAACCCAAGAACCTTGGAAGTATTGGGACGCAACTATTCATTAAGTTATAAAGCAGGGGTATACGATTTTAATGTACAGATGGAAGTGGAGATGACTTATTTTAATGGAGTGCTCGTTCCTAAAATTTTAAGATACAAAGGCAATTGGGATGTCGTATTTAAAAAGAGAGAAAAAGGGTTGTTTACTGCCACTTTATTTGATTTTCAAGCAGCACAGTAAAACCATCGGTTTAAACTAAATAAAGCGTTGATAGGCTAGTAATAAATTAATTAGGAGAAAAAATCAGAGATAGCAAGCTAAGCTTATACTTTTAAAAAGCTTGTTTCAATATACTTCACCACTTCAATTAAGCTACCCGTTTCATTGAATACTTTTAATTGTTGGTCGGCGCCTGTTCCGTTAGTAAATATATCCTTTACTTTTTCCAAATGTTTTCTGCTACCTAATTCATCTACGACTGAGTCGACAAAGTCTAGTAATTCCAATATTAAATCTTGAATGGGTACTTCTTTTTCTTTACCAAAGTCAATTAATTTTCCTTCAATACCATAACGGCTAGCACGCCATTTATTTTCATTAATAAGGGCGCGTTGGTAATTGATGAAATTTATATTTTGTCTACGTAGTGAATATATTTTAGCACAGATAGCTTGGAAGAAGGCAGCAATGGTGATGGTTTCTTGAATGGTCATAGGTACATCGCAAATTCTAAACTCAACTGTATTAAAAACAGGGTGTACGCGTAAGTCCCACCATATTTTTTTACCATCGTCTATGCAATTGGTTTTTATAAGAAGTTGAATAAACTTTTCATAAGCTTCAATACTTTCAAATGTATCTGGAATACCTGTTCTTGGAAATTTATCAAATACTTTACTTCTGTAAGACTTATACCCTGTATTGCGCGTTTCCCAAAAAGGAGAATTCGTACTTAATGCATAAATATGCGGCAAAAAATACCTGGCCGTATTCGCAATTTGCATGGCCATGCTTCTGTCTTCAATACCTACATGCACATGTAATCCAAAAATTAAATTACTTCTTGCGGCTTGTTGTAATTCATTTAGTATTGCTTGGTACCTGGATTGATCCGATACTAATTGTGTTTCCCATAAACTAAAAGGGTGGGTGCCTGAAGCGCCAATACTAAAGCCAAGTCCATTCGCTACTTCCGAAACATGTGTTCTTAAAGCTAGTACCTCTTCAAAAACTTCGTCTACATTTTTACAAATGCCGGTGCCTACTTCTACCACCGCTTGGTGCATCTCGGCCTTAATCTTTTCTTTAAATTTCTTCTGGCCTTCATTTACAATCTGCTGCTGATGGCTTTTTAATTCCTTCGTAGCAGGGTCAAGTACCATGTACTCCTCTTCGACCCCCACAGTAAACTGTTGTAAATTTTCTAAAGACATTGCTATAAAATTACATATTTTTTAGGTCAGTTAAAAACAAAAAAATACCCCGTCCCGAAATTCGGAACGAGGTATTTAGTGTAAGGCTCAGCACCTATTTAATCTATTAATAAGAGTTAAAGATGGTAGGATAAGAGCTAACGATGGTAAGAGTTCTCTGTCTCGTTTTCTCTTTCCTTATCGTAGGCCCTAATAATGGCTTTTACTAACTTATGTCTTACCACATCTTCCTCATCTAATTGAATATGGGCAATGCCTTCAATATTTTGTAAAATACGAGAGGCTTTTTCCAATCCACTTTTTTGATTTCTGGGTAAGTCAACCTGGGTAGGGTCACCTGTAATAATGGCTTTCGCATTGGCACCAATACGGGTTAAGAACATTTTAATTTGAAGGTCGTTGGCGTTTTGAGATTCATCCAAAATAATAAAGGCATTGTCTAAGGTTCTACCTCTCATATAAGCCAGCGGTGCAATCTCAATGGTGCGCGTAGTCATATAATAACCCAATTTATCGGCAGGTATCATATCGTCTAAGGCATCATATAAGGGTCTTAAATAAGGATCAATTTTTTCTTTTAAATCCCCTGGTAAGAATCCTAAATTTTCACCTGCTTCTACAGCGGGTCTGGTTAAAATAATTTTCTTTACTAATTTATTTTTCAAAGCCCTTACTGCTAAAGCCACTGCGGTATAAGTTTTACCTGTACCTGCGGGTCCAATAGCAAAAATGATATCATTTTTATCGGCAGCTTGTACCATTTTTTTCTGATTGGCAGTGCGGGCTCTAACGGTTTTACCATTAGGTCCGAATACCAATACATCGTTTGGGTTTTTGTCGATAAAATTATCAATCGTTTCGGCATCATCACCTCCTAAAATTTGCTCAAAATAGTTTTCGCTCAAATGTCCATTGCGTTCCATGTACTGAATGATCAAGTCAATTTTTTCTTTGGCTAAATCAATTTGTTCTGGAGCGCCGCTCAATTTAATTTGAGTACCTCTTGATAGAATTTTAAGTAAGGGAAATTTCTTTTTTAAGATGTCGAACTTGGAGTTGTTAACGCCAAAGAATTCAATGGGGTTAACGGTTTCTAAATTGATGATGGTTTCTGTCAATGTAGTAACATTTAAAGGGTTAGTATTTTATTTCATCAGCCTAACATAAATTTAATTTAACTAAAAGAAAATAACAAGGATTAAATACGCACATATGTGCATTACTTTAAATGATAACATTTCGTTAATCATTAGATAAACATTTAATAAAATAAGGTTAATCTTAAGGGCGCAATAGCTAGCAATAAGCTAAACAAGAACTTATGCCCTTAATAAAAAATTTAAGCATGCATTAGTAAACTAAGATTGCTTTAAACTCGCAATCATGGCAATAGGGTCGGCTGCTTTAAATACAGTAGTGCCTGCAACAAGTACATCGGCACCTGCCTTTGTTAGTGCAGCTGCATTAGTAGCATCCACGCCACCATCTATTTCAATAAGGGTAGAAGCACCCGCCTTGGTAATCATTGCTTTTAGGGCAACTACTTTCTCATAAGTAGTTTCAATAAATTTCTGTCCCCCAAATCCAGGGTATACGCTCATTACACAAACCAGGTCTATCTCTTTTATAAAAGGAGCTAATAATGCTGCATCGGTATTGGGGTTAATAGCCACACCTGCCTTCATGCCCTCGGCTTTAATTTGAGCGAGGGTATTGGATAGTTCAGGGCAAGCCTCATAGTGCACGGTTAAAATATCGGCCCCTGCTTTTTTAAAGGCAGTAATATATTTTTCTGGAGAGACAATCATTAAGTGCACATCGCAAACCTTGGTAGTGGCCTTTCTAATTTGTTCAATGATGGGAAGTCCAAAACTTATATTAGGAACAAAGCTTCCATCCATTACATCTAAATGAAACCACTCGGCCTCGCTTTTATTCAGCATGCTACAAGCATCGCCTAGTTGTAAAAAGTTGGCAGCTAATAAAGAAGGGGCGATAATGGGCATAGTGGTATTTGTACAAAGGTGTATTTTTTAAATGATTTTGCCATAATTATGTCCAACAATTATGACAGAAATATGACAGAAAAAAGAGGCTTTACTGATTTTGGTTAGCTTTATTGCTTTTTTACTATTTACTTTTGCTGCCTATAAATTAATCTATGAAACAATTAAGCATTTTAGTATTCGCAGCTTTTTTAGCTATGCAGGCAGAAGCGCAGGATTCCGTTTTATTTGCGGGCGAATCGCATTTTAAAAACGTTATTCAATTAACCAAGGGGGGAGACAATGCAGAAGCTTATTGGAGTTTTGATAGTAAGCGTGCAAGTTTTCAAAGAACCAATCCAAAAGAAGGCATTAATTGTGATCAAATTTTTATGGGCTTGGTTCCTACTACCAATACAGAAAGTTTTAATTATAAATTAATTAGTGGAAACAAAGGAAGAACCACTTGTTCTTATTTTACTAAAGATGGTGCGCATATTATTTACGCTTCTACCAAAAATGGGGGAGACGATTGTCCGCCAGCTGTAGACCGCGCAAAATATGGCAATAGATATATCTGGCCTTTATATGCTAGCTATGATATTTTCGTTGCAGACACGAACGGAAAAAATGAAGAGCAAATTACACATAGCGAAGGCTATGATGCAGAAGCCACTTTATCATATGATGGTAAAAAAATGATTTACTGTAGTGTGAAAGATGGTGACTTAGATTTATATGTAATGGATTTAAAAACAAAAAAAGAAATTAGAGTCACCAATACTTTAGGATATGATGGGGGTGCTTGGTTTAGTCCAGATGGTAAAAAAATTGTTTGGAGAGCAAGCCGTCCTTCAACTGATGCTGAAGTAGAAGAGTATAAAGCTTTATTAAAAGAAGGTTTGGTAGCGCCTACTCAAATGGAAGTGTGGATTGCCAATGCAGATGGAACGGATGCCAAACAAATTACGCATTTAGGTCAAGCCAATTGGGCACCAAATTTCACGCCCGATGGCAAACACATTATTTTTTGTAGCAACCATGAATACAAACGAGGCTTTCCTTTCAATATGTATTTAATAGATTTAGAAGGAAATAATTTGGAAAAAATTAGTCGCGACAAAGGCTTTGATGCATTTCCTATGTTTAGCCCAGATGGTAAAAGAATTCTATTTTCTTCCAATAGAAACAATGGAGGAACTAGAGACACTAACCTGTTCGTTGCAGATTGGGTGGACTAGTTCGCTTAAATTTTTATATATTAGCTAATTGAATCTTCGATTGCTCACAATATTAAAAATTATAATATGAATACTGGACTACTGCATTTACATAATTTACTAAGATGGGTGATATTAATTACCCTTCTTTTATCCATTGTCAAGCTTATTTCGGGACAAAATGCCCTAAAAACAAGCAAAATTTTGCTCATTAGTGCGCATACTAGCTTGGTCTTAGGACTTTACCAGTACTTCTTTGGAGCCGTGGGTTACAAGCTTATAGCTGCAGCAGGAGGAATGAAAGAGGTGATGAAAGACGCCGCTACTCGTTTTTGGGCGGTAGAACATATCAGCTCCATGCTTATTGCCATCGTATTAATCACCATTGGCCATATAAGCTTGAAAAAAGGGGGTAAGCCCAGCTTAACTGCCACATTTTACCTCATTGCCTTGCTCTTAATTCTGTCAGCTATTCCTTGGCCTTTTAGGGCTGGCATTGGCCGACCATGGTTGCCGGGTCTATAATTCGCTAACTAGTTGATTATCAATATTTTTTAAAGGAGAACAGCCCGTTCTCCTTTTATTTTGCACATTTCGCAATATTTCGGGGTGAATTTTTCATAATTCCATTCATTTCCATATCTTTGCAACCCCAAAATAAGTATGTCAAAACAACCGCTGATTAAACAAGATGGAGTAATTATAGAAGCTATGAGCAACGCCATGTTCAGAGTGAAATTAGAAAACGGACATGAAATTTTGGCGACAATCTCTGGTAAAATGCGCATGCACTATATCAGAATTTTGCCTGGGGATAAAGTGGGTTTGGAAATGAGTCCTTACGATTTAACAAGAGGAAGAATCAATTTCAGACACAAATAAAAATGTAGAAAAAACTAGTAGGAAATAAATATTTAAAAATAAAAAGATGAAAGTTAGAGCATCCATTAAAAAGCGTAGTGCCGATTGCAAGATCGTGAAGCGTAAAGGTAAATTATACGTTATCAACAAAAAGAATCCTCGCTTTAAGCAAAGACAAGGATAATCCAAACAAAACAACAATAACAAAAAACCAGTTTTAAAATATGGCTCGTATTGCCGGTATAGACTTACCAAAAAACAAAAGAGGAGAGATAGGACTACAGTACATTTTCGGTATTGGACATTCTACAGCTCAGTACATCTTAAACAAAGCAAACATCAGTTACGATAAAAAAGTAAATGAGTGGAATGACGATGAGCAAACTGCTATTCGTAATATCATCAATGCTGAATTTAAAGTAGAAGGTGCTTTACGTAGTGAAGTATCTATGAGTATTAAGCGTTTATTAGATATCGCTTGTTACCGTGGTTTACGTCACAGAAAAGGTTTACCTGTTCGTGGTCAACGTACTAAGACTAACTCACGTACTCGTAAGGGTAAGCGTAAGACAGTTGCTGGTAAGAAGAAAGTAGCTAAGAAATAATTTTAGTTCCTCATAAAAATCGGATCCTGCTTAATACAGTAGGGGAGATTTAAATTAAAAACCCGTTTCTATTACAAGTAACAGCAAGTAATAAAAACACACCTCAAAAAAAATGGCAAAACCAATCAAAGCACAAAACAGTGCAAAAGCGGCTTCTAAGAAAAGAGTCGTGAAAATTGATGCATCTGGAGAAGTTCGTATCAGTGCAACATTCAACAATTTAATTATTGCTTTCACTAATAAGGCAGGTCAAGTGATCAGCTGGAGCAGTGCTGGTAAAATGGGATTCAGAGGTTCTAAGAAGAACACTCCCTATGCAGCTCAAATGGCAGCAGCAGATGCAGCAAAAGTAGCATCAGACGCTGGTGTTAAAAGAGTAGAAGTATTTGTAAAAGGTCCAGGTTCTGGTCGTGAAGGAGCTATTCGTTCTATTTCACAATCAGGCATTGAAGTCACTTCTATCCGCGACGTAACTCCTATGCCGCACAATGGATGTCGTCCTCCAAAACAAAGAAGAGTTTAATTATATTATATAACCAACAAGGGTGTATCATTCATTTTAGATTTTTACCGATGATACATCGACACTAAAAAATCACAAACAAGCATTATGGCACGTTACACAGGACCCAAAACCAAAATTTGTCGCATTTTTGGCGAACCTATTTTAGGAAACGCAAAATGGTTAGGCAAAAACAGCAACCCTCCCGGTCAGCATGGCGCACAACGTAAGCGCAAGCAATTAGGTGAGTACGCTTTACAATTAAGAGAAAAACAAAAAGCCAAATACACTTATGGTGTATTAGAGCGTCAATTCCGCAAAACATTTGAGGAAGCTTCACGTATCAAAGGCGTTACAGGTGAAAACTTAATCAAATTATTAGAATCTCGTTTAGACAATACCATTTTTAGAATGGGATTAGCAGCTAGTCGTCCAGAAGCACGTCAGTTAGTAGCACATAAGCATATCACCGTAAATGGTGCTGTGACAAATGTACCTTCTTATACTTGCCGTCCAGGTGATGTAGTTGCTTACCGTCCTAAGAGTGCGCACAATACTTCTATCGTTGCCAAGCAACGTGGTAGAAATACTAAGTTCAGCTGGGTAGATTGGAATGAAACTACCAATACGGGTACTTTTATTACAATGCCAGAGCGTGAAGCGGTTCCTGAAAACATTAAGGAGCAACTAATCGTCGAATTGTATTCTAAGTAGTAGTATATAATAGTATTATAACAATAGTACTTTATAATAAAAGCAACTAACAAAATTTCTTCCTCTGGGAAGATTCAAATAAAAAATAAATTGACATGGCTATATTAAGTTTTCAAAAACCAGACAAAATTGTTTTACAAAAAGCAAATGACTTTGAAGGACAATTCGAATTCCGTCCATTAGAGCCAGGTTTTGGTTTAACATTAGGCAACTCATTAAGAAGAGTTTTATTAAGTTCTTTAGAAGGTTTTGCAATTGTAGGTATCAAAATTGAAGGAGTAGACCACGAGTTTGCTACTTTAAAAGGTATCACAGAAGACGTTACTGAATTAATCTTAAATTTAAAGCAAGTTCGTTTTAAGCGTAAGGCCGATCAAGATGTATCCTCTGAAAAAATTACTTTATCTATTAAAGGAAGCAGCGAATTTAACGCAGGTCATATTGGGGATGCTTCTCAGCAGTTCCAAGTAATGAACCCTGAATTAGTTATTTGCACAATGGATTCAACTTCTAAATTAGAAATTGAATTATCAATCAGCAAAGGTCGTGGTTACATTCCTGCTGAAGAGAATAAATTAAAAGAAATGCCATTTGGTTATATCGCTATCGATTCTATTCACACACCTATCAAGAACGTTAAATACGCTATTGAAAACTACCGTGTTGAACAAAGAACAGATTACGAGAAATTAATTTTAGATGTAGCTACAGATGGTACGATCCATCCTGAAGATGCGGTGAAGCAAGCTTCTAGAATTTTAATTCAACATTTGATGATCATCACGGATGAGAACATCACTTTTGATAATAAAGAAGACAAGAAAGAAGATGTAGTGGATGAGCAAGTATTGCAATTAAGAAAAGTATTAAAAACTCCTTTGGAAGATTTAGACCTTTCTGTACGTGCATTCAATTGCTTGAAAGCTGCTAAAATTAATAGCTTAAGCGAGCTTGTTCAATATGAGCAAGAAGACTTAATGAAATTTAGAAACTTTGGTCAAAAATCTTTATCTGAAATCGAGCAAGTATTAATCGAAAGAGGATTGAGCTTTGGAATGGACCTTGGTAAATTAGGATTAGACAAATTAGATTTACAATAGTCACAGCACTAAAAGTAAATCACTATTTATAACGAGCGAAAGCTCAAACCTTACAATTCCTGACACGGTGTAAGGATAAAACTTAAAAGTCATGCGTCACGGAGACAAACAAAACAACCTTGGTAGAAAGAAAGCACATAGAGATGCTTTATTAATGAATTTAGCTTGTCAAGTCATTACGCACAAGCGTATTGTTACTACATTAGCTAAAGCAAAAGCTTTAAGAACTTATGTAGAGCCATTAATTACCAAAACAAAGAAAACAGCTACTAAAGAAGAAATTAGCCATAACCACAGAGTGGTGTTTAGCTATTTGAACGACAAAGCTGCTGTAAAAGAATTATTTACAGTGGTAGCACCTAAAATTGCTGCTCGTCCAGGTGGTTACACACGTATCATTAAATTAGGTATTCGTCCAGGTGACAATGCTGAAAAAGCAATGATTGAGTTAGTGGATTTCAACGAAGTGTACGGTAATTCAATAGCAACTGCTGGCGAACCTGCTAAGAAAACACGTCGTAGTAAATCAACCACTACAGCTACTAAAAAAGCACCAGCAAAAGCGAAAGCAGAGGCGGAAGCGCCAGCAGCTGAGGCTGAAACTGCATCAGATTCACCTGAAACTGCTGCTGAATAATGAGTTTAACGAATTAACATATAAGGCAAGACTAACCGTCTTGCCTTTTTTTTGCGCTTTTTCGTCATTTCTTTTGATTCAGGCACAATGTTCAAAAGTTATTATGGAAAAGTAAAAAATAGTTTCTTTTTTTGCATAATAAAACAAGTACCCAAATGAGCGCACAACCAGCAATTTTAGTTCTAGCCGATGGCCATGTATTTCACGGTCAAGCCTTTGGTAAAATTGGCACTACCACCGGTGAAATTTGTTTTAATACGGGCATGACAGGCTATCAAGAGGTATTTACCGATCCTAGTTATACAGGACAAATAATTATCATGAACAATGTACACGTAGGCAACTATGGTGTAAGAAAAACCGATGTTGAAAGTAAGACGGTAAAAATTCATGGTTTAATTGGGCGTAATTTAGAAGAAAAATATAGCCGCCAATTAGCCGATGGCAATTTGAATGAATACTTAATTGAAAATAATATTGTTTCTATAGAAGGCCTTGATACGAGAGCCTTAGTTATTCATGTGCGTAATTCAGGAGCGATGAACTGTATTATCTCTTCAGATAATTTAGATGTAGATGCTTTAAAAGCGCAACTAGCAAAAGTGCCTAGCATGGATGGTTTAGAATTAGCAAGTACGGTGAGCACTAAAGAAATATATGAACTTGGCGATACTAGTTCAAAAATAAAAGTATCTGTTTTAGATTTCGGCGTGAAGGAACATATATTACAATGTTTAGTAGATAGAGGAGCGCATGTTAGAGTGCATCCCGCTAAAACCGATTTTGCGACTTTAAAAGCGTTTAATCCAACAGGTTATTTTTTATCTAATGGTCCTGGAGACCCTGCCCCCATGGATTATGCCATCAAAACCATCAAAGAAGTTTTAAAAGAAAAGAAACCATTATTTGGTATTTGTTTAGGACATCAATTACTAGCCCTGGCCAATGATATTCCTACTTTTAAAATGCACCATGGTCACCGTGGATTAAATCATCCGGTTAAAAATGTAATTACAGGTTTATGTGAAATTACGACACAGAACCATGGCTTTGGTGTAGATCCTGATGCAGTGCGTAAGCATCCGAATGTAATTGTATCGCATGTGAATTTAAACGACGATTCTATTGAAGGCATTAAATTAAAAGACCGTCCTGCCTTCAGTGTACAATACCATCCTGAAGCAACACCGGGTCCGCACGATAGCAGATACTTATTCGATGATTTCGTATCTTTAATGAAATCGAATTAATTCATAGTATGTTAGAAATAGCCATCATCAATGGGCCGAATTTAAATTTACTTGGGAAAAGAGAACCCGAGGTATACGGACATGCTAGTTTCGAAGAATTTTTAGAGCAATTAAAGAAGGATTTTCCAACTGTTCACTTTACTTATTTTCAAAGCAATATAGAAGGGGAGATTGTAGAAGCTATTCAAGCTCATGGATTTAATAAAGCAGGAATTATTTTAAATCCTGCTGCCTATACACATACATCCATCGCCATTGGTGATGCGGTAGCCGCCATTAAAACACCTGTGATAGAAGTACATATTAGTAATGTACATGCTAGAGAAGATTTCAGAAAAATATCTCATGTTTCTGCTAAATCGGTGGGTTCTATTGTAGGCCTTGGTCTAAAAGGCTATGCACTTGCTACTGAATGGTTTATAGCCAAGGCGGGCGCTATTCAATAAGTTTCCTTACTTTTATTGCGTAGTAGTCTATTGCTTAGTAGTATTCTATTGTATACTAAAAAACAATTTATGCCCCCACGTTCAATTAATTATCAGAAAAAACTTTGGTGGCTTATTGGAATTTCAGTGTTTGCTAAAATTCTTCTTTCCTTTTTTCTTGAACTAGGGAATGATGAAGTGTATTATTATACCTATGCATTGCAACCAGATTGGAATCATTTTGATCATCCTCCCATGGTGGGTTGGCTTATTCGTATTTTTACTTTCAATTTATACTGGTTATCGGATTTAAGTATGCGCTTGGGTAGTATTGTTTGTGCTGCAGTTTCTACCATTGTTATTTTTGAATCGGGTACTTTATTGAAAAATGAAAAGGCAGGTTGGATAGCTGCCTTGTTATATACTTTATCCATTTACACAAGTATTGTTGCGGGCTTATTTGTAATGCCCGATAGTCCTCAATTATTATTTTTTACCTTAAGTATTTATGTGATGTTGAACTGGGTAATGAAGCCGCATCTATTTACTTTATTCGGTTGGGTTTTATTGGGTTTGTTTATTGGCCTAGCTACTTTAAGTAAAATACATGGGCTCTACCTATGGGTGGGCTTTGGCTTATATATTATTTTTAATCAGGTAGAAAATTTAAAAGAAAAGAATGGCTATATCGCCATACTGGTTACTTTGTTGTGTATTGTGCCCATTGTGTATTGGAACTACCAGAACGATTTTATTACTTATCGTTTTCATTCTAAAAGAGTGATGCATACGGGTATTTCTTTTTCAAATTTTATCACTCAGTTGGGAGGAGAGTTCTTTTATCAAAATCCCTTAGTTTATATAGCGGTATTCATTGCTTTACTGCGTGTGAAAAAAGTAAAGTTTCAAGCAAAAAGCGCTAAAGCCATTAATTTATTACTTTGGTTAAGTCTTCCTTTACTATTTATTTTCTGGGCGGTCTCTTTATTCAACGCCACACTGCCTCATTGGACTGGTCCTGCCTTTATACCTTTATTTTTAATAGCAGGGGTTTACTGGGCTTCTTATTCTAGGAAGTTTATTCCATTACTGCTGAAATTTGGCATTGGATTTATGATTGTATTGGTCTTGGGTTTTGTAGTTCTTGTACAATTTTATCCAAAGCAATTGGGTTCAGCGCAATTGGAAAATTTAGGGGAGTATAATCCTATTAATGATGTTTCTGGCTGGGCCTACTTTAGCGAAACATTCAAGGGTATTGTAGAAAAAGATCAAGCAGCGGGTAGCATGTCTAAGCAGGCGCCCATTGTAGTACATAAATGGTTTCCTGGAGGGCATTTGTTATTTTATACAGCCCCGATAGTGAATAGAAGGGTGATTGCTATAGGCGCCTTAGAAGATGTACATAAATTTGCCTGGTTAAATGAAAGCCAAGAAGGGCTCAAAATAGGGGAAGACTCATATTGTATTGTACCCTCTAATTTACCCGCCAATCCCACAGAATTATACGGCCCTTACTTTACAAGTATTGAAAAGCCCGATACTATACCTTATATGAACAAGGGCGTTCTACTAAGAAATTTCTATGTATACAGGTTAAAAGGCTGCAAACTTATTCCAGCTAGTATATTAAAACCTAAAAAAGAAGGGGTAAGTTTAAATAAATAAAGGGGAGGTCTAAATAAATAAAGAGGCTAGAAAAGATTGTCAAAATCTTTACGATAAGAAATACTCAAACCTTGTCTATTTCTTCTACCCAAATTACTTCCAGTAATGTCTAAGCTATTTCTATTAAATACAATGGCTCTTAATTTGCGGTCTCTAGTTAAGATAAATTCAATATTTAAATCGGGCAACCATTGAAAGGTTCCATTTTGAATACTGGTGGTATTACGAACATTGAAATCTAAGTCGCCGCCCACATTCACAATAATATTATCATTTAAAAAGCTTCTGCCTAATTTTAAATTCACTCTTTGTCTGTCTATCTTATTGGCATTGATAGCTAAGCCAGCGCCTGTTGGGTCAATTAAGTTCGCACTATTGTATACCGAAGACCCAATATCAAATCTTAAACTTTTATCGCCGGTTACTTTGTCTAGAATATTGGTAACCGATTTATTAATTTCCTTAGTCAGTAAATTGGAGATAGTATTTATACCAATGGTGGTGACTGTATAGGCATTGCTATTATTACTATTGCTAAAGCTAACAGGGGCAAAGGAATTAAATACAATTAAAAAAGAAACTTGTTTCAAAATTTCATTATCATCTCTTTCTAACCTTGATATAAATTGAGAGAACTCATTGTCTGTGCTAATAGGGTTGCCAGGAGGGAAGGCAAAACTAAATTTAATATCGGGTTGAGATAGTTTATTTCTAAGGGCTGCAATTACAAATACACTTCCGCGGTAGGTTCTCACTGCATTGCTAAAGTTACTACCACCCACTAGCTCATTTAAGCTAATTCTTTCGGCTGTATACCTGGCATCTATATGCAAATCGGCCTCGTAAGGGTCGCCTGTCCATTCAATATAATTACCTGCGCCTGGAATTAAGTCAAAAGGTTTTTTAATAAAGGATTGAAAGTTGAAATCGTATTTACCTGACTCAATATTGTATTTACCTCTTATGGTTAAGGGTTCAATATTGCCTGCTCTTATTTTTAATCTTCCATTACCCACAGCTTTAATAACATCCCCCGTAAGTTCATCCATGATTAAATCAATCTTGGTTTTATTATTAGCAGTCACTTCAAGGTCGACCACTAAGTTATAGGCTGGTATATCTGCATTTTTTTTGGCAGTTTTACCATATTTTTTATAAACGATATAATCCAATTTCCCACTTTCCTTACTAGTAGAGTTGGGTAGGTAGATATGGGCGCTATCATTTACGTCGGCACTAATAAACATCTTAATGTTTTCTTCAGGCCCCTTAATGGTCATACTTGCCTTTCCTACAGCCTGCCCATAAAAACTAGCATTGTCTATTGCACTGGTATTCAATAATTCTATTTTAGGGCTAGACATTTCCATATCATAGTCTAAATGCTTAAAGCCTTGATTTAGTATTTTTCCTTTAAATACTGCTTTTCTATTCTTGCTATCTCTTAGTTGCACAGTTCCAAAGTCAATGCCTTCGTTATTGAAGTTAATCATACTACTATCTATATAATAACGCACTTTGGTATAGTCCACTATAAAAGAGGCTTTGTCTAAGGTGGCAGAACCAAGTAAATAGGGGTTTTCAATTCTTCCACCAAAATGCAGCGCACCATTCGCTTTTCCGTCTAAATGGGTAAGTACGCCTCCAATAAATTGTTGTACCAAACTAAACTTAGTATGGCGCATATAAAGCATAGCATCTAAGGGGCTTGTATCATTTTTTATGGAATAACTACCTATAGCGGCTAAATTATATTCAGTATTGGGGCAATTCAAATTAAAAGGTACTACACCTGTTGAGTTTTGATAGCCAATAGCTAATTCAGCAATTCCAATAGAATCGGCATTAAATCTGAATTGGGCTAATTTCAAATTTGCATCAAATGCAAAGTCGGTTAATATATTTTTAAATTGAATTTTACCATTTGTAATACCCTCTAGTCTAGGGTAGCTGAAGAATACTTTTGTAAAATCACCTAAAATAATATTTTTTAATTCTAATTGTAGTGCATTTTCGGAAATACTTGAATTAGAAAATACAAATTCTTGAATGCCTTGGGTAATACTTAAATTAGTGGCTTTTACATTGTTCTTTCTTAAAACTAAACTGCCTGCATTATTAATATCCCATTTTTTCTGGTTCAAAATGAAATAGGATGGTTGCCATTTAATAGCAATACCATCATTGAAGGTTTGTATCATACCCTTCAGCATAATTTCTTCCAAAGCAGACTTACTTAATGCGGCCACTGAGAAATTGGAGCGGTCATTACTACTATGAACACTAATATTGGGTTGCAAAAATTGAGTGCTATCGGTTAAATTCATAGCAGCTGCTGTAATATTTACATATACTGAATCCTTGGTGCCTGTGCCGCTAATCTTTCCATTTTTGATTAAATAACTATCCCAGCTAGCAAAAGGAATGCTAGATTTTAGGTTAATATTTTGTTTAGCAGAATTCAAATTGCCCTCCAATGTTAGATTGTTAAATCCTGATATTTCTTTTTTGAATAATCTTAAATAGGGCTCGAAATAATTGGTTTTAATTTGAACGGTAAAATCCTGGTTAATAGGGGAGCTCTTAGGGGCATTAATATAGGTAGGGAAGTAACGTTGCATAAAGTATTGTACGCTAGCGGGCAGACCTGCAATATTAAATTTCCCAGTTATGTTAGCATTGATATCATCACTTGATATAGCAATTTTTTTTATTCCATTTTGAATACTTGAAGCCAATGTTAAGGAATCAAAATGCAGGGTACTAGATTCCCCTTTTAAATTACCTTTGTAGAATTTAGCATATCCTATAAAATTATCAATACTATCTCCTTCAAAATTGAAGTCTAGTTTGCCTGCTAATTGTATATCATTTTTAGAAATATTCAATGCCTTTAAATTCGCATTGTATAAATCGCTGATGGCAACAATCTTAGGCCTTCTTTGACTAAAGTCAAGATTAACCTTACTGATAAACATTATATTTTCATCATTAATGTTTATGTAACCATTAAAGGCCTTTTTTTGTAAAATACCTTTTGTACTTATGTGGGTATAGATATATTTATTCACTTCAATAGAATCGATATCACCTTGAATATTAGTTTTAATATTATCTAAACTAAAAGAACTGCCAGCAATACTTCCTTTGAAATTAACAAGACCAATTAAGTCGTTGTTTAAAAACTTACCAATATTAAAACGGTTAGTTTCTAGCAAGCCTTCATAACTAGGCTCTTTATTCTCAGGAAATTTTAATCGTATTTCTGTATTGGCTAAACCAAGTTGAGTATTAATTTGACCTTTGGTCACAAAGTCATATAAACTGCCATTGAATTCACCTTTAAAATTTATTGCACCTAGGCTATTTACATTTAATTCGGTACTTAATTGTAAACTAGGAATCCAATTGGAGATATCTTTGTAGTTACTGTTCGCTATTACATTAGTGAATTTAACCTCTGTAGTACGCATATCGGGTATGCCCACCATAGAAAAGTTCCCACTAATCTTAGAATTGTTATAGAATGCTTTAAAGTCTTTTGTTTCAAAATCAGCTACGCTGCCTAAAAAATGGAAGCTCGTATTTACTTTTTGATGAATGTTTTTAAGACCAGGGGCGAAATAGGCAATATCATCAAAGGCTACACTCGCATTCGTCAAATGCGCTTTCATAACTACTTTATCAATATAAGAAGGAAAGTCATAGGCTATATCCTTGTACTGCATGGCGTAATAACTACCTATGCTGCTATTATTGGTTTTTAATAAGAACTTATTAAACTCCATTATTTCAGGAGTCATTCTAAACTGAGTGCTTAGTTTTTTTATTTCAAAACCCGATCTTTCTTTAACGCGTAAGCTTACACTTGCTCTAATAGTATCTTCTATGAAACTTGCTCTACGAATGCTAGCATTAATTTCCTTCATTCTAATATGATCCTCGTCAAAATAAGGGCTGGGTTGGTTAAATCCATTTTCGATCCACATTTTACCATTGATTACTTGAATTTCATTTGCAAAAATTTGCAAGTGACTACCATTAAAATAAAGTTCCCCTTTTTTTCTTTTTATAGCTTTTGCAACAGTTTTAATAGGATTTAGTCCATTTTTATTTTGGATTAAATAGTAAGGCTTGTTGGCTATAATTTGATCTATATTAATATCATTACCATTAATAGATTTTATATTAAAGAGTATATTATTAGAGGAAAAAATAGTTTTACTACCCATCCATTCATCATCACTAATAAATTGAATGGTAGAAATATCTATTTTTTTAAAATCAAATTGAGCCCCTTCTTTTGTGCTATCTGATTTTTTACTGAGTTGATCTAGAATAAATTGATAATTCCATTTCTCAGTTTTTCGATGTAAATACAATTTTGTATTGACTAAACCGAGGTATTTTATAACGGGAGTATTATTGGAGAAGTATAAATCGCTTAATCTTAATTTTAAAGACTCGGTATAAGCTAAAGTGTCTTTATTTTCATCTCGAATAAGTATGTTTTGAATATCTAATTTGTCAAATAATGAAAAGCGAACTTGACCCAATTCCACTGGAGCACCAATGGACTTACTAAAGGAAGAAGCAATACGATGGGCCACTGTGTTTTGAACCCATGGCAATAAGAATAACAAATAGGTAAATAAGAATATACCTACTAGCGCTGCGGCAATAATTCTAAGTATGGTAAACTTCTTATTTAACAAGTAGAGGGGTTTTTGTAAAAATACAAAAATTAATAGCCAGCTACGCTATCATCACCTCTTTTATCTCCGGCAGCCATACGTTTGCCATCGGCTGAAATTAAAATCCCATCCATTCTGCCAAATTTCCCTCTTTTGATAGTTTTATAACCCATATTTTTCAAGCCAGTTTCTATATCCTCTGGGAAATCAGATTCTAAAGCAACTACATCTGGAATCCATTGATGATGAAATCTAGTGGCATCAATAGCTTGCTTAATGGTCATTTTATGGTCGATGATATTCACTAGTCCCTCATAGACTTGGTTGGGAATGGTCGTGCCTCCTGGCGTACCAATACTTATATAAGGTTTGCCTTTAAGCGTAACAAGGGTAGGAGTCATAGAACTTAACATTCTTTTGCCTGGTTGAATAGAATTAGCTTCTCCACCCAAGGCCCCATACATATTAGGAACCCCTGGTTTTATACTAAAATCGTCCATTTCATTGTTCAATAAAAAGCCTGCACCCGCTACAATGGTTTTATTACCATAGGTATCATTTAAGGTGGTGGTAATGGCTACCATATTTCCTTCTTTATCTATTACACTTAAGTGCGTGGTTTGCTCACTTTCTTGGGCCCCGCCAGCCACTGTTATTTTACTACTACCTGCCACTCCTTCTTTGTAATCATTCATTCTTGCTTGTGCATAGCTGTTACTAATTAAAGTTTTAGTAGGTACTTTCCAATAATCAGGATCGCCCATATGTTCAGCACGATCTGCATAGGCTCTTCTTTGTGACTCCACCATTAAGTTTACTGAAGCAAGTGTATTCAAACCCATTTTCTCTACATTGTATGGGGCAATCATTTGCATCATTTGTGCAATTAAAATGCCTCCACTGGAAGGAGGGGCAAAACTAATTACATGATGGCCTCTATAATCAAACTCTATAGGTTTTCTAAATTTAGGTCTATAGTTTTTTAAATCTTCTACACTCACATAACCACCACTATGCTGCATTTCTTTTACTATATATTCAGCAGTAGCCCCTTCATAAAAACCTGCTAGTCCTTTTGCTTGAATAAGTTTAAGGGTAGCGGCAAGTTCTGGTTGAATAAGGGTATCACCTGCTTTCCAAACTTCTTTTTTAGTAAAAGCACTTGGAGCAGAACTAAACTTTAAAAAATTTTCACGATCTGCATTTAAACCCTTGGCTTCTCTTTCAGAAATTACATAACCAAATTCAGCAAACTCAATAGCGGGTTCAATTAATTTTGCAAAAGCTAATTTTGCATAGGCATGTGTACTGATCATTCCTGCAATACTTCCAGGAATGCCAGATGCTGAAGAACCTCTTGTTGATTTTCCATCCATTGGATTTCCTTGTTCATCTAAATACATATCTCTACTTGCTTTCGCAGGTGCTGCTTCACGATAATCTATGCCAATTAATTCTCCATTTACTTTTCTTGCTAACATAAAACCTCCTCCACCAATATTACCAGCCCCTGGAAATACCACTGCTAAACTTAATTGAGTAGCAATAGCCGCATCAAAGGCGTTGCCTCCGTCTTGCATCATGGCTGCGCCCACCATACTAGCTAAAGGGTGTGCAGATGTAACGGCTCCATTGTCAAATGACTTTTCTTTCACTATTTCATATTGATAAGGATTAATATGAGGATGTGCTTTTAAAAAGGGTTGGGCCATTAAGTTGCCTGTCAAAAGAAGGACAAATACTAGCAATATTTTTCTTAGAAAAGTTAAAGAAGGAGTCATTTTTTTCATAGCTGTACAATTGAGCTAGTAATTTACTTAATTATTTAGTATTCAACAAACTAGCAGCTACCATTTGTGTAAAACAATCCTTATTTAGCCTTATTTTAAGCACAAACTTCCTTATTTTTAGGGGGTATAAATACGCCCTTTATTCTATAAAATTTAAGTATAAAAAAATGAAAATTTTTAAATTTCAAACAGTCCTATTGGTGGTTCTTTGTTTTGTATCAACCCTGCAAGCGCAGGTAGCACCCAGTCCAGCCTCTTATCTTGGCTATACAGTAGGTACTCGATTTACAAGACACCATAATATTGTGTCCTATTTTAATACTATTGCAGAAGCTGTGCCTGATAGAGTTAAAATTATCAATTATGGAAAAACCAATGAAGGCCGCGATTTATTAGTAGCTGCCATTGGCCTTCCAGAAAATATTGCACAATTAGAAAAAATTAGAAAACATAATAATGGATTAGTAGACGGTACGGTAGAAGATTTAAATCAACCAAGTATTGTTTGGTTAAATTATAATGTACATGGCAATGAACCTTCTTCTTCAGAAGCAGCCATGTTAACATTATTTGCTTTGGTGGATCCCAATAATACTAAAACAAAAGAGTGGTTAAAAAATACCATTGTAATGATTGACCCATGTATTAATCCAGATGGAAGAGATAGATATGTGAATTGGTATAATAATGCGGTGGGTAATGCTATGAATGTAGACCCTCAAGCTAGAGAACATATGGAGCCTTGGCCTGCAGGCAGAACGAATCATTATAATTTTGATTTAAATCGTGATTGGGCTTGGCAAACACAAATTGAAAGTAGACAAAGAGTGGCTTTATACCAACAATGGTATCCTCAAGTAGTAGTCGATTTTCATGAGCAAAGTTTTAACCAACCTTATTTCTTTACACCTACTTCAGAACCCATTCATGATGCCGTTACTAGTTGGCAAAAAGAATTTCAAGTTAAAATAGGTAAAAATAATGCCAAGTATTTCGATCAAAATAACTGGTTGTTTTTTACCAAAGAAAGATTTGATATGCTATATCCTTCTTATGGCGATTCTTACCCAATGTACAATGGTGCGATTGGGATGACTTATGAGCAAGGAGGAATTGGTGCAGGCTTGGGTATCATCGATAACTCATTAGATACGCTAACGCTAGTAGCAAGAGCCACGCATCACTATACTACAGGGTTATCAACTATAGAAATTAGTTCACAGAACAGAGAAAATTTATTATCAGCATTTAAAAAATATTATGACAATAGTAGGGCTGGAGCCATTTCAGAGTATAAAACTTTTGTAATGACAGCGCCCAATGCGAATGTTTTAGAAGCCTTAGCGGGTTTACTTCAGAAAAATAATATTCAATATGGTACATTAGCTGCGGGCACTAATTTCAAAGGCTATGACTATGCTGCTAAAAAAGACGGCGATTTTGTGAATCAAGGTTTCACTTTGGCGGTAAATGCAGCACAGGCTCATGGGGTACTAGCACGTGTTTTGTTAGAGCCCATTACACAAGTGAATGATTCAAATACTTATGATATTACCACTTGGTCTTTGCCTTACGCTTATGGTGTACATGGTTATGCGAGTAAAGAAAAATTAGCTATCACAGCTGGTTTTGCTGCACCTAAGGTAGCAGTAGCTTCCACTGAATATGGTTATCTGATTCCATACAATTCCTTTAAATCGGCAAGAGTATTAGCACAGCTATTACAAAAAAATATTAAAGTACGATATGCTGAAAAAGCATTTGTAGTGAATGGTAAAAAAATGGAAGCGGGTACTTTGATTGTTTTAAAGACAAGCAATACAGATAATTGGGCAAAGGATACGAAACAAGTTTGTGATCAATTTCAATTAGAAGCTATTTCTGTGAATTCTGGTTGGGTAGAATCGGGCGCTGATTTTGGTTCGCCTTCTGATAAAATAATTAACCATGCACCTAAAGTGGGTGTATTTACTGGTGATAATGTTTCTGCACTTGCTGCAGGAGAAGTGTGGAGCTATTTCGATCAACAATTAAACTATCCTATTACGCAATTAAATTACTCATTCTTAAGTAGAATGGATATTAATAAATATGATGTAATTATTGCGCCAGAAGGATCCTACAGGGATTTAAATAGCAAACCTATCACTGACAAATTACAAGCCTTTATACGAAAAGGGGGAGTATTAATTGCTTTGGAAACAGCTGCGCAACAATTATCTGCCAATGCAGACTGGGGTTTTAAAATGAAAGAGATTACTAAAAACGACAAAGCTGATATCAATAAAACAAGTAAATACGGAGACAAAGTGGTAGACGCTTTACAAAGCTCTATTCCCGGTGCAATTTATAAAGTATTTTTAGATGCATCACATCCTATTGGTTTTGGTACCAATGGTATTTTCTATGATTTAAAACAAGATATGGTTACTTACGAACCTAGCAATGAGGCTTGGAATGTAGGCCTTCTAAAAAAAGAAAGCTATATGACAGGTTTTGCGGGCGTTAAAGCAAAGGCAGCCTTACAAGAAGGAGTAGTAATAGGCGTTAAAGAAATAGGGTCTGGTAAATTAGTGTATATGGCAGATGATCCCATTTTTAGAAATTTCTGGGAGGGTGGAAAATTAATTTTAGCCAATGCGGTTTTCTTCAATGGTAAATAAAAACGGTATATAAAATTATAAAGAGATATAAATTTTAAATAAAACCATGCGTAAAATTGTTCTTCTCACTACTACATGCCTTTTATTAGCGGCCTCTTTAATGGCGCAAAAGACAAGTGCCGATATTTATGCTCAAATAAAAAAAATGGGTGTAGTGGGCAGCGTATTATATGTTGCAGCGCATCCAGATGATGAAAACAATAGTTTCCTTCCTTATTTAACCAAGGATAGAATGTATAGAACAGCTTATTTGAGTTTAACCAGAGGAGACGGAGGACAAAATTTAATAGGTAAAGAGCAAGGGGTAGAATTAGGATTAATTAGAACACAGGAATTACTTGCAGCCCGCGCACAAGATGGAGCGGAACAATATTTTTCTAGAGCCTATGAATTTGGGTATAGTAAATCTTCAGAGGAAGCCTTAACGATTTGGAATCATGAACAAGTATTAAGTGACGCCGTTTGGGCCATTAGAAAATTTCAACCCGATATTATTATTACTCGTTTCCCAAGAGATGCAAGAGCTGGTCATGGTCACCATTCAGCCTCTGCTATTATTGCTAATGAGGCTTATATAGCGGCTGCGGATAGCACAAAGTTTACGGAACAATTTAAGTATGGTGTAAGGCCTTGGAAAGCAAAAAGAATACTTTGGAATACTTTTAATTTTGGAACAGTTAATACCACGAGTAGCAGTCAATTAAATATTGAAGTAGGTGGGTACAATGCAACGGTGGGTAAAAGCTATGGTGAAATTGGAGCCGAAGCTAGAACCATGCATAAAAGCCAGGGTGAGGGCAGGCCAAGAAGAAGAGGCACTAGTTTTGAATTTTTTGAAACCACCGGCGGCGATATTCCCAAGACAGATATTATGGAAGGGGTGAATACAAACTGGGAAAGATTAGAGGCGCCAGGTATTCAACTTGCAATTAACGAAATTGTAAAGCAGTATGAGATAGAAAACCCGGCCAAGTCGGTACCAGCTTTGGTGAATTTATATAAATCAATTGCTGGTCTGCCTAATTCACTTTGGAGAAATTATAAGCTTTCCGAATTGCAGACAATCATAAAGGATGCAGCGGGTATTTATATGGAAGCCAGTACACAACAACAAGAAGTTTTTCCAGGTAGTTCCTTACAAGTGCAATTCTTTTTCAATCAAAGGTCAAATGCTAGCGCTGTCTTAGAAAAAATTTCTTTACCTGGTAAAGATTCCATTTTCGGAAAAACAATTGTGAATAATCAAAATATGAGTTGGGACTACACATTCAAAGTATCCAAGACCCAAGCTATATCACAACCATATTGGTTAGTAGAACCTAAGACTGAAGGTATGTTTGTAGTCAATGACCAAATGCTTATTGGCAAAGCAGAAAACGATCCTGTATTTACAGCAACTTGTAATCTGCTTATAGAAGGCCAACATTTTAGTTTTACCATTCCTATTCAATATAAATATGTCGACCTAACCAAGGGGGAAGTATTCCAACCCATTGTAGTAGTGCCCCTACATGAAACCAAGTACGACAAAGAAGTAGTATTAATGAATGCAGGTAAACCTGTTAAATTAGGTTATCAAGAAATTGATCATACAGGCAGTACGGTGCATCAAGAAGTAGAAGTAAAATTAGCTAGTCAAAATTTACCTACTGCACCAGATCAATTGTATAAAAGAACCATTCAGTATGATCATATTCCTACGATCACTTATTTCACCCCGGCTACTACTAAATTAGTGGAGCTTACTGTAAAAACTAAGGGGTCTAAAGTGGGTTATATTGATGGAGCAGGAGATAAGTTACCAGAAGCCCTTTTAGAACTAGGCTATCAGGTAACAATTTTAAAAGAAGCAGACATTGATTTAAATAAATTAAAAACCTTTGATGCTATTGTGGTGGGTATTAGAGCCTACAATATGTATGAATTTTTAACCACCAAAAATGAAGTATTGAATGAATACATTTCTCAGGGGGGTAATTTAATTGTACAATATTTAAAAAGCAATCAAGTTGGTATTCGTAAAGTGAAAGTGGGGCCTTATGCCTTTACAGTCAATTCAGGCAAAAGAGTTACTCAAGAAAATGTACCTGTTAATTTTGTCCTGCCTACGCATTCAGTACTTAATTTTCCTAATAAAATAGAGAAGCCTGATTTTGATAACTGGGTACAAGAAAGAAGTACCTATATGGCAGAAAATGTGGACGCTCATTTTGAAGCACCGCTTTCCATGAACGATAAAGGGGAGAGCCCTTCAACAGGTAGTTTATTAATTGCACCTTATGGAAAAGGAAATATGGTTTATTTGAGTTTAGTTTTATTTAGACAACTACCTGCAGGTAATCCGGGTGCTTATAAATTATTAGCCAACCTTATTTCACTCTCTAAGCATTAATATATTTAATTGAATCTTATGAGACGCAATGTGAGCATTTTAACTTTATTAATTATTGGGCTAGGCGTAGGCTACTTAATTAAGAATGTAAAAGTTGGATTAATTCTCGGTCTTGTCATTGGGCTTCTTATTAGTGGTATTGGTACTAAAAGTAAATAGTTAACCAATCCATTTAAACTTTTTGGCAACAAAATAAGCAATCAGTCCAAGGCTTATGACGGTGAGCCCACTTAGCATCATTTTTGTACCCGTTGAAAAGAAGATACCTCCCCAAATAATTATAGCTAAAAATAAAGGCAGAGGATAAAGGGGCATTTTCCATGGGAAAAAACCTTTCCCTTTTCTTTTAAATAATAATAGTAGTCCAATAGCCTGTCCAATAAATTGAATTAAAATACGCATGGCTAAAATGCCATCAATCACTTCTTTCAGTCTAAATAATAAACTAAATACAAAGGCTATGCCTCCTAGTACTAATAAGGAACGGTGGGGAAAATGTAATCTAGGATGTAGTTCTTTAAAGAAAGGAAAGAAGGACCTTTCCTGTGCAGCAGCATAAGGAATTCTACTATAGCCCAAAGTGGCAGAAAATAAAGAGGCGAAGGCCACCATTAATATTAATATAGTTGCAAAGGCGCCCGCTGTGGGGCCATAAAGGGCCTGAATATAATCACTGACTACAAATTTACTAGTAATAATAGTTTGAAAGGGGAGTACGCTAGCCACAGATACATTCATAGCTAAATATAAAATAGCAATACCCGTAATAGAGATAAACATACTTCTAGGAATATTCCGACTTGGGTTTTTTATTTCCCCTCCTAAATGGCATACATTATAATAGCCTAAATAACTATAAATTGTTTTTACACTTGCAAATCCAAGGGCTGCCACAAATCCATGTTGCATAGTAAAGCCATCGTTTATATGTTTAATGGGTTCTAAAAAATTGCCATGTGCAATACCTCCAAAAATAATCCAGGCCATAGTACCTAAAACGCCTACCCATAAAAACACAGATATTTTTCCTATAGATTCAATTTTTCGGTATAATAATAATATAACTAGAATAACCACTAGACCACTCACTGCTTTTTCTTGTAGAAAACTTAAATGAAAGAAGTAATTGGCATACTGCGAAAATCCTATGGCCGCAGAAGCTATTACTAGGGGTGCTTGAATCATGGTTTGCCATACAAATAAAAAGCTCATCAGAGATCCAGCTTTTTCTCCATAACCTTCCTTTAAAAAATGAAAACTTCCTCCTGCTCTTGGTAAAGCGGCGCCTAATTGACTCCATACCATGGCATCTAAATAAGAAAGTAGGGCACCTGCTATCCAAGCATATAAAAAATAAGGGCCTCCCATAATTTGAGCAACCACACTTAAGACTACAAAGGGGCCAATGCCCACCATATCAATCATGTTGATGGCGGTTGCATGTAAAAGACTCAATTTGCGCTCTAAAGCTGGCTTAATGTTACTCATGTGTTTGCCAAGTTAATAAAAAATGGTTTAAAAATTGATTTAAAATGAATTCAAGTTTCGAGTCCTAGTATTTAATACTAGTTTCTTTTAGCCTGTTGAAAGGCAACGAATTCCATCATTTCTTGTAAAGAAAAACTACTTAGGTTTTGTGCAGCGGTCAGTCCAGCTTTTTGTGCCACCAATACCCCGTATTTACAATCTGCGTATCCTTCCACCGCATGCGCATCCGGATTAATAGATATAAGTACTTCTTTTTGGACAGCTTCTGCTATATAACGCCAATCCATATCTAAACGGCGAGGATGGGCATTTAATTCTATTACTACATTATTATCGGCGCAGGCTTCTATTATAGCTGCATGATTTACGGGGTATCCTTTTCTACTTAATAGTAATCGGCCCGTAGGATGACCTAATATACTTGTATAGGGGTTATTAATAGCGTTCAGTAAACGCATCATGGCTTTTTCTTCCGTCATTTTTAAATTAGAATGAATAGAGGCAATGACAATATCGAAGCTTTCCAGTATTTCATCTGGGTAATCCAGGCTGCCATCATTTAATATATCCGACTCAATGCTTTTAAAAATAACAAAGGGGGCTAGCTTTTTATTCAAGGCATCTATTTCTTTATGTTGATTCAAAATACGATCGGCTTGCAAGCCATTGGCATAGAAGGCCGATTTAGAATGGTCGCTTATCACTAAATATTCATAACCTGCTTCTTTAGCGGCCTTCGCCATTTGCTCAATGGTATGAATACCATCGCTCCAAGTACTATGAGAATGTATAATACCCTTAATATCTTCCACCTGAATACTGCGAGCTAGACTTTTTTTATTATTAGATAGAAGGCTGGATAAAATAGCTGGGTCCTCTCTTTGGGGAGCGGGTATGAATGGAATACCTAATTGCTCGAAAATGGCAGGTTCAGAAATAAATTTAAAATTTTTTTCAAAAAGGGGGTTTTCGACCCATTTTTTAAGAAAATCGGGGGAGCAGGCCAGGGAAAAATCGGTCCAATGGAAATTATCGGGGCTAGTTAAATACCACCTAATTTCAAAATTATCGACGCCTTTACAACTTATAAATTCATCCAATTTTATAACAGTAAATTCTTTTTCAGTTAACCAATCTATTAATTTATTTTCTGAAAGGGTAGTGACGATATCTAAAAAATCGATGGTCTCCATTTGTCTTTTAAAGTGACCTGAAATAATATGTTCATCCTTTGGAAATTTTTCTTGCAAACTATTTTGCAAGTTGCTTACAAGCGATTCCACTTGTTGGTATAAATAACTTCCTTGATGTTGTAAATAATATTCTAAAGACTCTTGAATATTTTGTTGTGTCTTTGCACCAAAACCTTTGTAATTTATTAATCTGTTTTCTTGACATGCATATAGTAGTTCACCTACTGTTTCAATTTCTAATTCTTTCCAAATAGTAATAATTTTTTTAGGACCTAAGCCTTTAATTTTTAGCATTTCTAAAATGCCCATTGGTGTTTTTTCTATATAGGTTTCTAGTAGTGTAAATCGTTTATTTTCAATGAGTTGCAATATTTTTTGACCAATGGCTTCTCCTATACCTCTAATAGCAAATAATTCATGCGAAGACATTTCACTCACTGGTTGAGCTAACTTATCTAATGTGTAGGCAGCATTTGTATAGGACTTTATTTTGAATGCGTTTTCGCCATGGATATCCATTAGTTTTCCAAGTAAAGTAAATTGTTCGGCGATCTCGTAATTATGCATGCATGAATGTATAAAAAATAGTTCAAAAAAAAATCCCCCCCGTAAACGGGGAGGACTTCAAATCTATTTTTGCTGAAAGCAAAAAAGACGATTTAATTATCTTGCGATAATTATTTCTTTTTAGCAGCTTTCTTTTTAGCAGCTTTCTTCTTAGGAGCAGCTTTCTTAGCAGCTTTCTTCTTAGGAGCAGCTTTTTTAGCAGCTTTCTTTCTTGGAGCAGCTTTTTTAGCAGCTTTTTTAGGAGCAGCTTTTTTAGCAGCTTTTTTAGCTTTTGCCATGTTTTTTAGATTTAATGGTTAGTAAATATGTATTAAAAATAGAAAACTTTTTTAATAACTGCAAAATTATTTTTATTAAGCTACTGTTTCTACCGGTAGGATAGACACTGTTGTACGGTTATTTCTGCCTTTTTTAAACTCCACAATTCCATTAGAAAGGGCGAATAATGTAAAGTCAGAGCCAACTCCAACGTGTTTACCAGGGTGGTATACAGTACCTCTTTGGCGTATAATGATGTTACCAGATAATGCTGGTTGACCACCATAAATCTTAACACCTAAACGTTTGCTTTGGGAATCACGGCCGTTTTTTACGGAACCTTCCCCTTTTTTGTGTGCCATAGTTTATTCTTTTTTCTAGCCTTTTATTAATAATGGATATATCTACTCTGGTCCTGCCTAAGCTGGATTAAGCGATGTTCTCGATTTTAATTTGTGTGTAATGTGTTCTGTGACCATGTTTCTTGCGGAAACCTTTACGTCTTTTCATTTTAAAGGCGATAACTTTATCACCTTGTACTAAGTCGTTTAAAATTTCAGCCTTCACTTTTACCTTGCTCGTAAAAGAGATGCTTCCATTGTTATCGACAAATAAAACATCGTTGAATTCAACTTTGTCTCCGGTTTTACCTTGCAGGTGAGGTACATACAAGCTATCTCCTGCTTGTACTTTGAATTGTTGTCCTGCGATTTTAACTACTGCTAACATAATGTCCAAAATTAGGACGGCAAAGGTAATTATTTTTATCCCAATTTGCAATTAATTCTCAAAAAATATAATGGGGCCTCCAAATTGCCTTAAAAACCCACATTTAATTGAGTTTTAAGGCCTAAAGTGATTTGACAATAACTAAATTAGTACCTAATTTCGCCTCGTTCTATCTATAATAATGTATCCGAATATGATTAATGTCAAATCTTTATTGGCCAAACCCTTTGCAGGTGTCATACATCGTCAAATACAGAAGGATCGCAAAACTGCCCTCAAAGACCAACAAGACATTCTAAATCAATTAATTA
>JBILDC010000015.1:0-65133 GCA_044352855.1 Sediminibacterium sp.
AAGTAGAAAACCCACTCGTGCGTGTACTGGTAGATATGGAATACGAGGGTGTAAAAGTAGATATCGATTTTTTAAACGAGTACAGTAAGATTTTAGAAACCGATGCTAAAATTAGCGAAGAGCGTGTGTACGAGCAAGCAGGGGTTCGTTTTAATTTAGCCTCTCCCAAACAATTGGGTGAAGTGCTATTTGATATTTTAAAACTAGATGCAAAGGCGAAGAAAACCAAGACAGGTCAATACGCAACTGGGGAAGATGTTTTACAAAAGATGGCGGCTAAGCATAAAATTGTTGACGACATTTTAAATTTTAGAGAGCTCACAAAATTAAAGTCTACCTATGTCGATTCTTTTCCGGAATTAATTAATCCAAAGACTGGTCGCGTGCATACTAGCTATGCACAAGCAGTAGCTGTTACTGGAAGACTAAGCAGTACTAATCCGAACTTACAAAACATACCCATTAGAACAGAGCGTGGTAGAGAAATTAGAAAGGCCTTTATTCCTCGCGAGAAGGGTCGTGTACTAGTGAGCGCCGATTATTCTCAAATTGAACTTCGTATTGTAGCTGCCATTAGTGGTGATCCCAATATGTGTGAGGCTTTTAAACTAGGCAAGGATATTCATACAGCTACAGCGGCTAAGGTATATGGCATTAAGGAGGCCGATGTAACTAAAGAAATGCGTTACAAAGCAAAGAGTGTAAACTTTGGTATTATATATGGGCAGGGTGCTTTTGGTTTAGCAGAAAACTTAGGCATCTCAAGAACAGAGGCCAAAGAAATTATAGATAACTATAAAAAAGAGTTTCCGAATATTCAGTTGTATATGGACCAGCAAATTAACAATGCAAAAGAATTGGGTTTTGTGGAAACGCTGATGGGAAGAAGGCGCTGGTTAAGAGATATTAATAGTAGTAATTTTACAGTACGTGGTTTTGCTGAAAGAAATGCGATCAACTCTCCTATTCAAGGTTCTGCTGCAGATATGATTAAACTTGCCATGATTAAAATTCATGCAGAGATGAAAAAAACCAAATGGGAATCTAAAATGATTTTACAAGTGCATGATGAATTAGTCTTTGATGCAGTAGAAAAAGAACTACCTCCATTAAAAGAATTAATTTTAAAATGTATGAAAGAGGCCATGGTGCTGCCTAATGGTGTTCCTGTAGAGGCCGAAGTGGGTGTTGGAAAAAACTGGTTGGAAGCGCATTAAAAATTATCAAGTTCAACTTGCCCTCTTAAGTTATTTATTTGCTTACTTCTTTTTATAAACAGGCACCGTGCTGCAAGGCTCTCCGTACATAATGCTTTTTACCACCGGTCTAAGTTTTTGTGTAATCGCTATATAGGCCGACTCTCCAATGGGTGTGTCTCCACAACCCTTGATCACCACCCTTTGATCGTTGTATTCATTAATATTAAGCTTGTTAATATTTTCAAGTAGTAGTTGTTCTCTTACTTTATTTTCATTTCCAAAATAAACTGCTTTAGCAAAAGGGTTTAGAGCAGATACAATTAACATATTCGCCCACATTGGAATAATAGCATCTGCAGAACAAAGAATGCCCACCACCTTATCTTGATAAATAGTCCAGTCGGTTGTAAGAAGTGCTGCGCGAAATTCTTTTTCTTTTAATATAAGCTCCATGTATAAATAGGGCTTGATATCAAACACAATTATATCGTTGCTTGGAAGTAAACTCGCAAGATCAATGGTTACTATTCCACTTTCCGCCACCTTATTGTTAAACAATTCGGCCATAGAAATTATTTAGTACTAGTAAATCTTAGACCTGTTGTCTTCAATCTTGGCTATCTTTTTAAAAGAGCTAGCGGATCTAAACATCATACCCCTTGTTCTTTCTAATAATTCATCTTTGAAGAAACTAGGATCTTGGTCTGCTTGTTTTGCAGCAATGCCATTTACGCTAACAGCATATACACCCGAATTAGCGGCAATTGGTTCGCTTACTTTATTAATTAAGGCTTTATTAAAAGCAGCACCCACAAGTTTTGGTTCGTTGCCTAGTCCTGCAATCATTGAAAAACCAAAACCAATGCTATCGGCTCTTTGAACAAAAGAATTTGCACCAGCAGCTATTGCTTCAAGTGTTTTTCCTTTTATACTTGCTTTAATTTTTTCTGCCTTCTTTTTGTCTCTAATAATTCCTTCTACTTGTGGTCTTGCAGCGCTCACGCTCGCTAATCCCTCTTTTTCTTCTGAGGTAATTAAAGCCACAACATAATTGTCTCCTAATTCAAATGGTTCTGAAACATCATTAACATCTTGCTCATAAACCCATCTAACAATATTTCTTGCGGTACCAATTCCTGGAATCTCAAAATCATTTGCTTTAATATCAGATGCCGGAATGGCCTGCTTATTCAATTTCACCGCAGCCGCATTAAAAGACTTGCTATCCTTACTACCTGAAGCAAATTGTGCCGCAGCTGTTGAGGCTGCATTAATAGTTTCGTTGCTTGGCATTACCATCTTTGATAAATAAGCAATCTTATAGGCCGGCCCTCTTGGTGTTTGTTTTAATACTTCCATATAGTGATAGCCAAAATCTGTTTTAACGACAGCTCTTGCGCCCACTGGGTTATCAAAAGAAAAGTCATTAAAAGCTGGTGTCATTTTTGCCTGTGGAAATAATTCATATGTTCCACCGGTTGTTTTACTTCCAGCGTCATCAGAATATTTGGCAACCATCTCCTCAAAAGAAGCGCCGCCTCTAATAGCTAGGCTAATACTATCCGCTAATTTCTTAGCGACACTATCCGCTCTTACTTGTTGGCCATTTTGTGGATTTATTGTTGCAATTAAGATATGTCTAACACTTGCGCTATCGGGCCATTGTTTCACGCCTATTATTTTTGCAATAGTGAAATTTCTTCCATCTACATAGGGTCCATATACACCACCCACACCTACGTTTAGTAAAGAATCCTTTTGTGGAATTTGTAAAGACTTCTTGCTAATATAGCTATCATAATATGGTATCTCCGTTCCTACTTTATTTAAAAATTTAGCGGCATCGGTACTATTTTTAAAATCTTGTTTATAAGATTCAATATCATTTATTGCGGTAATGGAATCAGCGGCTGATGGGGCTGCGCTAAAACCTACAAAAGAAATAGAGCGGCTCGTTTCTTCAACTTGGTAAGCAGCTGTGTTTTCTTTTAAATAAGAAGCAATCTCATCATCACTTATTTTAATGGTGCTATCTGTAATAGTATTGTATGGAATTCCTACGAAAGAAATGCTGGCAATTGAACTTGCTTCTGTATATTGTTTTTCAGCTAACCATTTTGGAACCTGAACGCCTTTTACAACTAGCACTTGGTATTTATTTCTTAATCTATTTTCAATCGAAGGCTCTATATATACTTTTTCAATTTGTTTAATTTGATCAAGATTTTTGCTTTTTTTGATTTGAGCCACAGCCTGCTTCGCTTCATTCACTTTAAATTCACCGGTTGTTGGGTCTGTAAATTCTTGTTTAAATGGAGATTCGTTTCCAAACAACACATCTGATAATTCTTTAGTACCAACAGATAGGCCTAATTTATTTTCTTCATCTTTTAACAAAAGGCGATCTACTTCTTGATTCCATAAATAGCCGAGCAATTGTTCTCTCTTTACACCCTGTGCGGCATAATTCTGTAACTGTATTTCTAGCTTTTCTTCAAACTCTATTTTATTAATAGCCTGGCCATTAACTTTTCCAAGAACGGAAATATCATCACCGCCATTTCTTCCAACACCATCTTGCAGTATAAAGGCAATAAGGGCAATTGTAATGATACCGAATATGATCCAGGTACCTCTTTCTCTAATGTTCTGAATTATTGACATATATATATAATTATAGGAGGGCAAAAATAATGTTTTCTATCAAGTAAAAGGAAGTATAAGCTTAGTTTTTGGGCATATTTAAGCAGAAGGGGGTATAAAAAACTAACAATGGCTCCGTGGATAATTAAATATTTCGGGGATATCTATGGTTTTAGGGTGAATAAACCTGCATAAAAAAAGAATAAGCTTCTAGCTTTTGTCTTATCACAAGATTAGATAGCTAAAAAGCGGCTCTTTATACCCGTTAATTAACAGTGGGTAAACTGTGGGTTATTTAAATAGTATCAAAAATTTAGAAATTTTATAAATATAGATACCTGTTATAATCCTTACTAGTAAAGGGTTTTATGGAATTAATATATTATTATATTTATAAATTAAAGTAAGTGTATAACTAAGATATTAAGATATACACTGGTGTAATAGTATTAGTTTATTTATATAAATGTATTAATACTTAATACTACAATAGATATGCACATATCGTTTTTTATAAGATCATTTAAAATAAACTACTTTTATCAAGTGCAAGAAAAGCCAATAATATTCCTATAAATTCAATCAAAATATGCCTATTTATACCCCTATTTTCGCTAAAATAAATACTTTAAATAGAAATACTAAAAAATACTAAATTTGTTACTAAATAAATAATTAATTGATAATCAATGTATTAAATAATAAATAAACCAGTATAAATATAAAAACTAATCTAATTAGTAAAAAAATACTAAATATTTTAGTTTATTAACATTTTATCCCTACCTTCACTTAAATATTTAAAGAAAAACATAAAACGACTAACCATGAGTAACCCAAATGTAGAAAAACTAAAAGCCTTAAAATTAACCATCGATAAAATCGACAAAGATTATGGTAAAGGAAGTGTGATGATGATGAATGAAAGAAGCCAGGAACCACAAGAAGTTATTTCAACTGGATCAATTGGATTAGACACCGCATTAGGAATTGGCGGTTTACCAAAAGGAAGAATTGTAGAAATATACGGACCAGAATCTTCTGGAAAAACAACTGTAGCAATACATGTTATTGCAGAAGCACAAAAGAAGGGTGGTATGTGTGCAATCATAGATGCTGAACATGCATTTGATAGCGCCTATGCAAAAAAATTAGGAGTAGATGTAGATAATTTATTAGTCTCTCAACCAGACTATGGCGAACAAGCTTTAGAAATCGCAGACCGTTTAATTTTATCTGGTGCAATTGATGTACTTGTTATAGATTCAGTGGCAGCGCTAGTTCCAAAGAGTGAGTTAGAAGGAGAAATGGGAGATAGTAAAATGGGATTACATGCAAGATTAATGAGCCAGGCATTAAGAAAATTAACAGCCACTATTAATAAAACAAATACAATTTGCATTTTTATTAATCAGTTAAGAGAAAAAATAGGAATTGTTTTTGGTAATCCAGAAACAACAACAGGAGGAAACGCTTTAAAGTTTTACGCATCTGTTAGATTAGATATTAGAAGAATGGCGCAAATTAAAGACGGCGATGAGGCAATAGGAAATAGAGTAAAAGTAAAAGTGGTAAAAAATAAAGTAGCCCCTCCGTTTAGAGCCGCAGAGTTTGAAATTATTTTTGGAGAAGGAATAAGTAAAATCGGAGAAATTATTGATATGGGAGTTGAACTAGAAATTATACAAAAAAGCGGAAGCTGGTTTAGCTATGATAGCAACAAACTAGGACAGGGCCGCGATTCAGTAAAAACCATTTTACACGATAATCCAGAAATGGCGAATGAAATAGAGGCAAAAATTAGAGCCAAAATTACCTTAAAAGCAGAAGAGGCCGCTAAATAATGATTAAAAACTATTAAAGAGTTATTATAGAAAAATATAAAGGTTTTGGTTTTTTAGGGTTAGTTAGTATAAACCGCATCAATTATGGTGCGGTTTTTTTATATTTATAAAAAAAAGAGTGATAACTATTTTAAAACTTTTTATTAGAGCAGCGCTCTGGCTTTTTTGCGCTGAAATTAATACAAAGAATAAATATTTATTAAAAACAAGCGGGCCCCTATTAATTATTGCGAACCACCCCAATTCTTTTTTAGATGCCATTATTATTGGCTCTAGATATAATAGAAGAATACATTTTTTAGCCAGGGGTGATGTCTTTACAAAAAAACTACACCGCTTTCTATTAGGCCTTTTAAACATGATCCCGGTGTATAGGCTAAGAGAAGGAAAGGAATTCCTACATCTAAATGAATATGCATTTATAGAATCGGCAAGACTATTAAAAAACAACGAAGCGGTTTTAATATTTATTGAAGGAACCTGTTTAAACACTAATCAACTCCAACCTTTTAAAAAAGGAACCACCAGAATTTTACAGGCCTGTAATGCAAAAAATCTCTTTCCTCAAATTCATCTAGCGGGCATTGCTTATAATAATTTTAAGGGCATTGGAAAAAGAGTAAACCTTTGTTTAGATACATTCATCCAAGAAAAACCCATTATCACAGCAAATGACCGTGTCCATTTTAATAACCATGTTTTTTCAAAACTATCCACACTAATACTACCCACGGCCCATACGCCCAAGATTAAAAAAAACGCGCTTTATTATCTAAACCTTCCTTTTTATCATTTCGTTTATTCTTTTGTAGACAAAAAAACGAAGGGCACAGTTTTTTTTGATTCTGTTTTGTTTAGCGTATTATTTTTCTTATATCCTATTTACCTTATATTAATAATATCCCTTTTACAATTTATTAGCATACCACAACCAATAATTTTTGGTACCTTGGCCTTATTGTTTTTATTAAGAAATCAAACCATGTCAATTACCTAATTTTCAAATACATTATTATGCCAAATAATATTAGAAAGCTTGAAAAAAGAAAAAATATTGCACTTGTAGCACACGACAATAAAAAGAAAGATCTTATAGACTGGGCTGTTTATAATAAAGAAGCGCTTTCTAAACATAGTCTTATTGCCACTGGCACCACGGGTAAGCTAGTAGAGCAGTCGCTTGGCCAACCAGTAAAAAAATTATTAAGCGGACCCCTTGGAGGAGACCAACAAATAGGTGCCATGATTGCCTCGGGAGATATTGATATTATCTTTTTCTTCTTTGATCCAATGGAAGCACAACCTCACGATAGTGATGTGAAAGCTTTATTAAGACTAGCGGTTGCCTGGAACCTGCCCATGGCTTGCGATAGATCCACAGCTGACTTTTTAATGACCTCTCGTTTCATGCAAGAGGTGTATGAAAACAAGCTCCCCGATTACACTCATTATTTAAAAAGAAAAATTTAACTTATAATTTAAAACGCATTAATATTTTTATCTATGAAAAAAACAAGTTTAAAAAAAACAAGAATAGCCCTTGCGCTTTGTTTGACCTCATTATTTTTTGTGAGCATGAACGCGGTAGCCCAAAACCAAATACTTGGTTTTAAAAATGTTGAAAAACAAAGCAAGATTGAAAAAGATTTTGACGCACAACTAAATGCAGCAAGGGTTGGACAAAACATTAAGCTACTTTCTTCTGTTCCACACCATGTAGGTTCTGCAGGTGGAAAATTTGTATCAGATCAAATTGCAAAAATATTTAAAGAGGCAGGTTGGGATACCAAAACAGAAGTCTATCAACTCATGTTTCCAACACCACTAACGCGTGTGCTTGAAATGTCGGGTGCAACGAATTATAAAGCAAAATTAAAAGAAACACCTCTTAAAGAAGATGCCACATCCAATCAAGCCGATCAACTACCTACTTATAATTGTTGGAGTGCCGATGGAGATGTTACTGCGAATTTAGTTTTTGTAAACTATGGTTTACCTGAAGATTATGAAACGCTTGCTAAATATGGTATTGATGTAAAAGGAAAAATTGTCATTGCAAAATATGGTCGTAGCTGGAGAGGTATTAAACCAAAAGTAGCACAAGAACATGGTGCGATTGGTTGTTTAATTTATTCCGATCCAATGGATGATGGCTATGGCGCAGGAGATGAATACCCTATTGGTTCATTTAAAAACGACCAAACAGTTCAAAGAGGTTCTATCATGGATATGGTCATTTATCCTGGCGACCCTACTACACCCAATATTGCATCCACCGCAAATGCAGCAAGAGTAGACCATAACGATGCAGTGAACTTATTAAAAATACCTGTACTTCCTATTAGTTATGGAGATGCTGCTCCTTTGTTAAAAGATATGGCAGGTCCTGTTGCCCCTAGAGAATGGGGAGGCGGACTTCCTTTTACTTATCATATTGGTCCAAGTAAATCAAAGGTGCATTTAAAATTAGCCTTTGATTGGAAACTAAGACCCGGTATAAATGTCATTGCAACTATTAAAGGATCTGAATTTCCTGATCAGTGGGTAATTAGAGGTAATCACCACGATGCTTGGGTAAACGGCGCTGCCGATCCAATAAGCGGCATGGCGGCTGAACTGGAAGAGGCCATTGCTATTGGAGGATTATTAAAACAAGGATGGAGACCCAAAAGAACCTTAGTGTATTGTGCTTGGGATGCAGAAGAACCAGGATTAATGGGTTCTACAGAATGGGTGGAAGACCACGCTGCAGAATTACAAGCCAAAGCGGTTGCCTATATAAATTCTGATGGAAACGAAAGAGGATTTTTAGGTGCTGAGGGTTCACATGCTTTTGCACCAATGATTACAGAAATTAGTAAAACAGTAATGGATCCACAAACAGGTGTTTCTGTTTTTGAAAGATCAAAAGCACAAAGAGCAACACAAGAAAGTACAAGCGCTGCAAAAAAAGAAGCCTATGCATCTACTAGTTATCCATTAGGAGCAATGGGCTCGGGTTCTGATTATTCTTCTTTCATACAACACTTAGGTATACCCTCTTTAAATATTGGATATGGTGGAGAAGGTTCAGGCGGAGAGTATCATTCTATTTATGATTCTTATGATATGTATAAAAGATTCAAGGACCCCAGCTTTATTTATGGAGTAACACTTGCACAAACAGCAGGAAGAGTAGCACTAAGACTAGCGGATGCAGACGCCCTTCCTTTTGATTATACAGCGCTTCATACTACCATTAAAGGATATATTAGCGAATTAATAAATAATGTAGATCAATTAAGAGAGAAGACGCTTATTGAAAATGAGTTAGTCAACAAAAAAGCATATGCCTATGCAGCCGATCCTAGAGAAGGTTTAGCTATACCAAGGGTTACGGCCGAGGTTCCTTATATAGATTTTTCTGCTATTTTAAATGCGCTTGCTAAACTAGAAAAAGCAGCAGCACATGTAGAAGAAATTAAAGCAAGTGGAAGTGCCGCTCAGTTAGCTGCACTGAATTCTAAAATATATACAGCCGAACAAAAATTATTATCTGAAACAGGACTTCCGCGCAGACCATGGTTTAAACATACTATTTATGCACCCGGTTTTTATACTGGCTATGGTGTTAAAACTGTTCCTGGTGTAAGAGAGGCCATCGAACAAAAAAATTGGCCGGAAACCAAAGAACAAATAACAGAAACAGCAAAAGCCATTGAAAAACTTTCTATGTTTTTAGATGCACTATAGCATGTAAATTTGCCAATGCCTTTTCAATTAGAATCTACCTATACCCCGTCGGGCGATCAGCCTGCAGCTATACAAGCGCTCACCGACGGGGTTCTAGAGGGAGAAAGATATCATACACTTTTAGGTGTAACGGGTAGTGGTAAAACATTTACCATTGCCAATCTTATACAAAATGTACAAAGGCCCACTCTTGTTTTAACCCATAATAAAACATTGGTAGCCCAGCTTTATGGAGAGTTCAAACAATTCTTTCCTAATAATGCAGTGGGTTATTTTGTTTCTTACTATGATTATTATCAACCCGAAGCGTATTTGCCTACTTCCGGTGTTTACATAGAAAAAGATTTAAGTATTAATGAAGAGCTTGATAAATTAAGATTGCAAGCCACTGCACAATTATTAAGTGGACGCAGAGATATTATTATAGTAGCCAGCGTGAGTTGCATTTATGGAATGGGTAATCCTACAGAATATGAAAAAGGTATTATAAGAATCAATGCTGGCATGGTTTTGCCCAGACAAGCTTTTTTACATGCACTTGTGAATAGTCTTTATCATAGAACCGTGACTGAATTTGACAGAGGCTCTTTTAGAGTGAATGGCGACACTGTTGATATTCGATTACCTTATGTGGACTATGGATACCGCATTACATTTTTCGGAGATGAAATAGAGTCTATAGAAAGTATAGAAGTAGAAAGCGGTAAAAGAATAGAGACCATGGAAAATGCGGCCATCTTTCCTGCTAATTTATATTTAGCCCCCAAGGACTTAGTACAAGAAATCATTTATGAAATTCAAGATGAAATGCGCGCGCAAGTGGAGTATTTTAAAAATACAGGCAAGCATCTTGAAGCACAAAGAATTAAAGAGCGCGTTGAATATGATATTGAAATGATTAGAGAGCTGGGCTATTGCACTGGTATAGAAAACTACTCCAGGTTTTTTGATAGAAGAAAGCCAGGCACCAGACCCTTTTGTTTATTAGATTATTTCCCCAAGGACTTTTTATGTGTAGTAGATGAAAGCCATGTTACTATTCCACAAATAACCGGAATGTATGGTGGAGATAGAAGTAGAAAAATGAATTTAGTAGAATATGGTTTTAGACTTCCAAGCGCCATTGATAATAGGCCTCTTAATTTTAATGAATTTGAAAATATGCTTGGGCAGTCCATATTTGTAAGTGCTACACCAGGAGAATATGAATTAGAAAAAACAGCCGGCTTAATTATTGAACAAGTGGTAAGACCCACGGGGCTATTGGATCCGCCGATAGAAGTGCGCCCCACTAAAAACCAAATTGACGACTTATTAGAAGAGATTGCGATGCAGGTAGAAAAGGGAGATCGTGTTTTAGTAACCACCCTTACTAAAAAAATGGCCGAAGAAATGGACCGGTATTTAAGTCGTATTCAAATTAAATCGAAATATATACACAGTGATATAGATGCACTAGAGCGTGTTGAAATTTTAAGAGAATTAAGATTGGGCGTGATTGATGTATTAGTGGGTGTGAATTTATTAAGAGAGGGTTTAGACCTACCAGAGGTGTCACTAGTAGTAGTTTTAGATGCAGATAAAGAAGGCTTTTTAAGAAACGAAAAATCGTTAACGCAAACCTCAGGAAGAGCCGCTAGAAATGTAAATGGTCGTGTTATATTTTATGCCGATCAAATTACCAAGAGCATGCGACGCACCATGGACGAAACAGACAGAAGAAGGGCCAAACAAATAAAATACAATGCAGAACATAATATTACCCCCACTACTATTATTAAAAGTATTGAACAGGTAATGGCACAAAGCGCCGTATTAGATATAAAAGGATTTACGCTAAATAATATAAATATTAAAACTAGCGACGATCTTGAAATGGTTACAACCGCCTCTGATGAATTTAAAACTATTCCACAAATAGAAAAAGCCATTTCACAAACTAAAAAGCAAATGGATAAGTTTGCTAAGGCACTTGATTTTATGGAAGCAGCGAAACTAAGAGATGAAATGTTTAGGTTAGAAGCAGAACTAGAGAAAATGAAAAACGCTTAGAATCGATAATAAAAAAGAAGCTAAACAGAACAATACCTAACAAAACAATTATACCACTACTATTTGTATTAATTTTATACTTATGTCATCCCTTTTAGAGTCTATATATAACGGATTAGTACAAACAACTTGGATAGAAGCCATCGCGGTTATATCGGGTATTGTTTCAGTATGGTATAGCAAAAAAGAAAATATTTTAGTATTTCCAACGGGCCTATTGAATACGACCATTTATATTTATTTAAGTTTAAAAGGACATTTACTAGGAGAAGCGAGTGTGAATTTATATTATACTATTATGAGTTTATATGGATGGTATTTATGGACTAGAAAAAATACAAGCAATCAAGAATTCATTTTACAAATAACTAATAGTAATACCAAAGAAAGAAAACAGCAGTTTTTATTTTTTGCAGGAGTCTATGCGCTTATTTATTTTTCTTTAGTCTATTTAAAACAATCCTTTGCACCAGAAGCCATTCCTTGGGCAGACGCACTTGCAAGTGCATCAGCTTATACTGCTATGTGGCTAATGGCCAAGAAAAAAGTAGAGAGCTGGTTTTGGTGGGTGGTTACTAATATTGCCTCCATACCTTTATATTTTATAAAGGGCTACACTTTTACAAGTGTTCAATTTATAGTATTATTAATTTTAGCCATTGCTGGTTGGATAGAGTGGAGCAGAAAAGCAAATGATGCAAAAAACCCTAATCAAGCTAAAATTGTTAACTAGCATAAAAAAACAAAATGCTTAAAGAAAAAATGGCTACAAATACCAAGTTGCAAAAAATTGTGGTAATAGGCCCAGAATCTACTGGTAAATCAACGCTTTGCGAAGATTTGGCTAAATATTATGGTGTAATAGATTGCAAAGAATATGCTAGACAATATTTACACGAAAACGGCACAAAATATAATTTCGAAGATTTATTAACAATTGCCAAGGGGCAATTAACATTAGAGCAGCAGGCCATTCAAAAAGCAGAGCAGCTATTTATAGAGAAATCAAAAAACAAAATAATTATTGACACCGACATGTATGTTATGAAGGTATGGTGTGAATATGTTTTTGATAATTGCCATACTTATATTTTAGATGAAATTCATAAAAGAAAATACGATCTCTATCTTTTATGTGATATAGACCTACCCTGGTCCCCCGACGAAATGCGAGAATACCCCGACGAAAAACCAAGACAAGAATTGTTTGCTATTTATAAAGATATTTTAATCAATCAAGACACTCCTTGGGGGATTGTAAGGGGTGTGGGCGACCAGAGAACACAAAATGCTATTCAACTCATTGATAAAAATTTAGGCAAATAAATTTTAAAAGAAATTTAAAACTAATTCCAGGACAAGCTTACTTTATTTTTCTACCAAGCTTATTTTTTTAATAGTGCTACAACATCCTCATCGGTTTCAATATTATTCATCTCTCTTAGAATTTGAGGATAGCGCCAAGCAACCCTTCTTGTCATAGGTCGGGCAGTGAATTTTTTAGGATTGGGGAAACCAGCAACTATCATAGCCGCTTCAGACCTGGTTAAATTTTTAGCAGACTTCTTGAAATAGTGTTGGGCTGCGGCCTCTACTCCAAAACATCCTGGTCCCGTTTCAATTACATTTAAGTATACTTCTAAAATTCTCTGCTTACCCCAAATAAGTTCAATTAAAAAAGTAAAATAAACTTCTGGAATTTTTCTTATGTATTTATCATAACGACCACCTTGCCATAAAAAAACATTTTTAGCTACTTGTTGTGAAATGGTACTAGCTCCACCACCAATAGGTATTTTAGATTTTTTCTTTTTCTTTTTAGGTCGTAAACTTTTTTCAATGGCATCCCAATCAAAACCCATATGATCTGTAAAGGCTTGATCCTCGCTGGCCATGGCCGCTAGCTTAACATTATAGGACATTTTATCCCAAGCAACATAATCTCTTTTTAAACCCAAACCAAAGGCGTTGGTTATTTGTGTAATGGTAATGGGCGGCTCTATAAATTTAGTTATGACCACATACAGCAATGAACTTAAAAATAGATAAAGAAAAAAGCGGCGTATTTTTTTTAGCACAAATACAATTTATAAAATTTCTACGCTAAAACGTTTTCCAATGGGACGGTAATCGGGATTAGATCTTTTAACTAACACGCCCGCAAGCCAGGCTGTTAAGCCCCCAGCCAATTTGCTTATATTTTTAGTTTCAAAAATATTATCGCCATTTATAGCAGAATTTATAATATTTAAACCTACATAACCAATACCCCCTGCTTTTAAAACAGCACCATTGGTAAACACACTTCTAAAGCGCCCTCTATCTTTTGCAAATGCCTTTATTTCATTAATATGTAAAACGAGCCTGCCTAGTTTAAGCGTGTCCTGCGCATAAGTACCAAACATGGTAACCGTTCCCTGTAAAGCAAAATGATTAACTTGAATAGAATCATCTCGAATCCAATCAATGTAGCCAGTAAGCCACTGCGCGTTACTAAATTCAAAGTTGATATAATTTCCTTCGGTAAACGACCTTACCACCACTCCACGATCCTTCAATAACAAGAGCTTTCCGCCCTGTGCACTAAGATCTGTGTGCAGCAGAGATAGAAGGGCTATAAAAAAATAAAATTTATAAATGGTTGACTTTTTCACTATAGCAATTTACGCTTTTTTTAATAAAAAGGTGACTAATAAAAGAGAATAGAGCGAACTACCCATTATTAATAGTGTAGCGCTCCATAGAACAAGGCAGCACTAAAAATTAAAATAATAATTCCCGAAACTCTATTAATGATAATCATGTTATGAAGAGTAAGCTTTGGACGAAGCTTGCCAGCTAGTGCTACTTTGATTAAATCAGAAAATAACACAAATAATAAACAAGTGCCGAACACTAAAATTCTATATATAAGCGGACTGTCTGTTTCTTCAGCATTTGCACTAATCGCTGCGGTCCATGCAAACCAAAATAAAAACACACTTGGATTTAAGGTATTCATAAAAAAGCCCGATAAAAAAGTAGAAACTAAATCTCTTTTAGTCATTAATTTTTCTTTACTATCCTCCCCCCCTTCAAAAACAATTTTTTTAAAAAATAAAGTATACACACTCATTACCAATAAAAAACCAGCCCCTAGCAAGGCAATAAAGGCTTTATGTGCTAAAGCCAATGTAAAAAAAGATGTAAAAAAATTACAAATAAATAATAAGCTAATATCGCTTATTGAAACACCTGCTACAAAAACATAACCCGCTTTATGTCCATTGGTTAAACTTTGTTTAAGAATCGCAAAAATTACAGGTCCTATAGAAATACTTAAGATAAGCCCAAGTAATAAACCTTTTAAGATGGGGGCAATCATAAATTAAGCAATAAATTTTTTCCAATCGTTCAGGAGTTCACCTTTAATAACTCTTGGAAACTTATGCTGGCCGCCCACCTTGCCCTTGCTGCTCATAAAATCCATGAATACATTTTCTTTTAATACAGTTATAAAAACCTTCTTTAAAGCACTTTTTCTTTCAACCGCATAATCATCATTTAATTCAATTAGTTTTTGATCAATATTTTTAATGAGCAGATCACTATCTACCGTATCATCGCAGGCAACATACCAATGATGTGCAAATAAACTTTCAAAAGGTTCACCTGTAACACCAAATTCAGGAATAGATATATTCATCTCCTCACTTACTAGTTGAATAGCCTTGTTCATATTATCAACACTAAGGTGCTCACCCACTAAACTTAAAAAATGTTTTGTTCTTCCCGTAATTATAATTTCTGCATTGGTTTTATCAATAAAGCGAATGGTATCTCCAATTAAATAACGCCAAGCCCCAGCAGCAGTACTTATTAAAATAGCATAATCTTTATTTTCTTCAACTTCGTGTATTAATAATGCCTGAGGGTTTTCAACCATTTCTCCATTCTCATCAAAGTTGTTTTCATCAAAAGGAACAAATTCAAAAAAGATATGTTGGTTAAAAGACAAACGCATACCCTCACCGTCTTGTTTATCCTGCCAAGCCAAGAAACCCTCACTTGCTAAATAGGTTTCAATATAAGTAATAGGTTTTCCTAATAATTTTTCAAAACCATATTTATAAGGCTCAAAGCTTACTCCACCATGGGCAAAAAATGCAAGATTGGGCCATATCTCGTGAATATTATTCAGCTTGTATTTTTCAATGACCATTTCAATACACATTTGTATCCAAGCAGGTACGCCCACAATAAATCCAATATCCCAATCGGGTGCTTTTTCTACAATTTCTTTTAATTTCTTATTCCAATCCCTTTCTTTAGCAATTTTTTTACCAGGCTTATAAAAAGGTTGAAACCAAAAAGGACTTTTTTTCGCAGTAATGCCACTTAGATCACCTGCATAATACCCAGCTTCTTTTTGTAAGTCGGTACTTCCACCCAAAGCAAGCCAACCCTTGCCAATAGATCCAAAACTTACATCACTATACTTAAACAAACTTATGAGTTGTTTAATCATAATAATTTTATTGCCTCTTAATAAATCATTGGTAATGGGAATGTATTTACTAGCAGACTCGCTGGTACCGCTACTTAAGGCAAAATATTTTATTTTACCTGGCCAACAAATATCTGATTCTCCTTCAAGCGTTCGGTGCCACCATTCCTTATAAATTTTATTATAATTATAGGCAGGTACTGACTGTTGAAAAACTTTATCCGCCCTTTTGCTTAATAAAATTTTATCAAAATGAAACTGCTGGCCAAAAGCAGTATATTTTGCTTTGCGCAGTAATTTCTTGAGCACGCGTAGCTGTGCTCTTTTAGGGCTTCTTGGGGGAAGGCCCAAGGCTTTTTGAATGCTTTTTGGTAGGTTAATCTCAAAAATAGGCATCTACTGAATCGGGGTTTATTTTTTAAAGATTATCTGCAAAAATAGGAATGTTATTCGAGCAAACGCACCTACTTTTGCCATATGATTAAAAATACACTTTTAAAGGCTGTAGAGGCCGGTGGCAAAGAATTAAAGCATTTTTTTAACGGTTCTTTTACAATATCTAGCAAGGGTTCTCTGAACGACCTAGTAACCGAGGCCGATCATGCTGCAGAGAAGGCTATTTTCAAAGTGATTCAAGAGGCCTTTCCTTCGCATTTTATATTAAGTGAAGAAACGGGCGAAATAAAACAAGACTCTAAAATTAAATGGATCATTGATCCCATTGATGGCACTATTAATTTCGCCAATGGCATTCCTATTTGTTGTGTGAGCATCGGTGTGGAAGAAGAAGGTAAAATGATATTAGGCGCCGTATATAATCCCATTATGAATGAAATGTTTATTGCAGAAAGAGGAAAGGGCGCCACATTAAATGGTAATAAAATAAGCGTAAGCGATAAAGACAATTTATTAAGCAGTTGTTTGGTAACGGGTTTTCCTTATCAATATTTAGATACAGAAAACGGGCCCTTACAAATTTTTGAAAAATTAATTCGCAAGGCCATTCCGGTTCGAAGACTAGGCAGTGCAGCCATTGATTTATGTTGGACAGCGGCAGGTAGGTTCGATGGATTTTATGAACATAAACTACAAGCATGGGATAGCGCCGCAGGTTTTTTAATGGTGGAAGAAGCAGGTGGAAGGGTAACGGACTTAAAAGGTAACGCCTACAGCCCATACCAGCCAGGCATTATAGCTACCAATGGTAAAATTCATGATCAATTATTACACGTTATAACAGGCGGAAATTTATAAATTATTTTATGTCAACAGAAAGAACTGAAATTGATAAATTAGGTGAGTTTGGTTTAATAGATCATCTCACAGAAAATTTTGAAACAAATAATGCCTCTACTATTTTATCGATAGGAGATGATGCAGCAGTGATAGATCATTTTGGAAAACAAACAGTGATTACTACCGACCTGTTAATCGAAGGCGTACACTTTGATTTAATGTATACACCCTTAAAACATTTAGGCTATAAAGCAGTGGTGGTGAATTTAAGCGATATATATGCAATGAATGCAACACCTACTCAAATAACCATGAGCATTGCTTTTAGTAATCGTTTTAGTTTAGAGGCCTTAGAAGAATTTTATGAAGGCGTGAATATTGCTTGTGAAAAATATGATGTGGATTTAATTGGAGGCGATACCTCTACCTCTCAAAAAGGTTTTATTATTTCAGTTACTGCCTTAGGAGAAGTGGCCCCTGATAAATATATAAAAAGAAGCACGGCTGAAAGTGGAGACCTGATCTGCGTTTCAGGCGATTTAGGTGCAGCCTTTTTAGGACTTACCCTTATGGAGCGTGAGAAACAAATATTTGTAGAGAACCCGCAAATACAACCCAATTTAGAAAACGAAGATTATATCGTAGGTCGTTTATTAAAACCAGAAGCTAGAAAAGATATTATTGAAATTTTAGAAAATCAACAAATACTACCCACTTCCATGATGGATATTAGCGATGGACTAAGCAGTGAACTTTTACATTTATGTAAGCAAAGTAATTTAGGCTGTAGAATTTATGAAGAAAAAATTCCTATTCATGATGCTAGTCGCGCGGCTGCCTTTAAGTTTGGTTTAGACCCCACCGTATGCGCATTGAATGGTGGAGAAGACTATGAACTTTTATTTACCATGAAGCAATCCGATTACGATAAAATAACCCTGCAAGAAGAAATTAGTGTGATTGGTTATATGTGTGATAAAGAAGAAGGCGCTAAATTAATTACCAAGGGTAAAAATTTATTTGACATCACTGCACAGGGTTGGAATGCTTTTGGAAAATAAGCTGAATCGTTTTACGCTAAGAAACATTTTATGCGACCATCATTTTTATTAAACTAAGGTCTTCGCCTAAGCAAGCCAGGTCTGCTTTTGCACCTATTTCAATACTGCCCTTAATGGCATCGTGGTTCATTACCTTGGCTGGATATACACTACACATTCTTATGGCTTCCCCTAATTCAATACCTACTTTATCAACTAAGTTTTTCACCGATTTTAATTGTGTTAAAGCAGAGCCACTTAAAATACCCTTGCTTTCATATTTATCACCCACCAGCGTATGTTGATACATACCTGTACTAGCGCTGGTCACTGCATCGGTAATACAAAATAGTCTATCACCCATTATTTTTTTAGCAATTTTAATAGCTGCAAAGTCCACGTGGTAACCATCTGCCACTAAACTACACATAGCAGTAGGATGATTAAACAAAGCGCCCACCACGCCTGGTGCACGATGTTGTAAACTACTCATGGCATTGTATAAATGTGTGCCTACTGTTATACCCTTATTTAAAAAACTAGTTGCTATTTCATAACTGGCATTGGTATGTCCTGCAGAAATAACAATATTATTTTCTTGTATTAAATCAATAATTTTTTGATCTACTACTTCAGGTGCAATAGTAATCATACCAATACAATCTTTGCCATATTCAAGAATAGCTGCTACCTCTTCATAAGAAGGTGAATGAATAATCTCGGCCTGGTGTGCTCCTTTTTTCTCTACATTAATCCAAGGTCCTTCAATATGGAGTCCCATACATCCCTTGCCACCATTAGCTTTATAGGTTCTTACGGCGTCAATGGACTTTATAATAATATCATTAGACTGAGAAGCAATGGTTGGTTGAAAATAAGCGGCCCCTCCTGCTAAACAGTAACGATAAGTTTTTTCAATGGTATCCGCTTCTGGAAATTCAGATAATAATTTATCTCCGGCTCCATAAATTTGAAGATCAATTAAAGCAGGTATTACTATAGGCATTGCATTGGTAGCATCATAGCCATCACTACTAATATTTTTTATAAGCCCATTTTCAATAGATACTACTACTTTTTCTAACCAAGTATTACCCGTAAATAATTTTTCGGCAGACAAACTTGTATGCATAATATTCTTAATTTCTAATTATTGAATTTGAAAAAAATCGGCATCCTTCCAAAAAGGAAATTGATTTCTAGCAGTGGTTAGTTCTTGTTTTTGTAATGTAATGGTAAAGACATCTTCTTTGTAAGCGCAGTGGTAGAGCACTTCTCCAAGGGGTCCTACAATTAAAGAGTCGCCACCATGATTGATATTATTACCATCTATGCCCACTCTATTTACCCCAATAGTATAGCACTGGTTTTCAATCGCACGCGCTGTTAATAAAGTTTTCCATGCATGATTTCTTTTTTCTGGCCAGTTCGCCACATAAAGAAGTACATCATATTCTTCCCCTTGTTGACGCGCCCAAACAGGGAAACGTAAATCATAACAAACTTGTAAATTTATTTTCCAACCTTTCACACTGGCAATTAATCTTTTAGTTCCGCCAGTATAGTGTTGGTCTTCACCCGCAAAAGCAAACAAATGCCTTTTATCATAATAACCTAATTCCCCATTCGGGAGCATCCATATAAGTCTATTATAAAATTGAGGCGCATCTTTAATTATTTCTTCTTTGATAATTAAGGACCCCACTATGATAACTTTCTTTTCTGCAGATAATTGCTTCATCCACCTAAGCGTAGGCCCATCCATGGTTTCAGCAAACTCAGTAGGTCGCATGCTAAAACCTGTACTAAACATTTCAGGTAAGACCACTACTTCTGTATATTCTTCAATAGCCCTAATTTTTTGAGCCAACATAGCCAAGTTGGCTTCTTTATCTTCCCAAGATAAATCGGTTTGAATTAGTGTGAAACTAAGTGTAGATAAAGACATTCTTTTTTCTTATTTACTAAAGGTACAATATTCAAATAAAAAACTTACTTCTTGTTTAGTGCTTGTAAAATAGGACTTATTAAATTCGATTCAAAGCCCCTTTGATTTAAAAAGGATTGCGTTTTAGCCATACGACTCATGCCCCTTTCCCCTTTTAATGAATTCCATTTTTTGGTGGCTAGATTTAATAAGGTTTTTTCATAAGCGTTCTCGTCAATAGAAAGCAAGGCCTTTTTAATATTCACAGGGCTTACTCTTTTTTGTTGCAAGGCATATTTTATTTTTTGTTTACCCCATGCCTTTATTCTAAAATGACCCCCTGCAAAACTCTCTGCAAATCTTGCTTCATTTAAAAAATTATCTGAAATTAAATCTGAAATTATTTCTTCTACTTCTGCAGGGCTCATACCAAAACCATAGAGCTTATCTCGAACCTCTTGTTGGGCCCTTTCTTGGTAAGCACAAAAATGCCGTATCCTTTGTATAGCCTGCTCTTTGCCTATTCTAATCTTTTGCATTTTGTAGATAAGTATGTCAATAAGAAATGCTAAAATAGCTTTTTAATCTTAAGATTTTGCATTAGTTTCGTTAGTGTTATTTAAGCTTATTTTGGTCGGCCAAGGAAACAGTTTTCAGACCCTATTCCGAGCCAAAACCTACTAAAAAACAAAACGTATTATCCTATGAAATTCATCGTTTCTTCTTCTTCGCTTTTAAAACACCTCCAACAAATTTCTGGTGTTATTAATACCAACACAGTGCTTCCTATCTTGGAAGATTTTTTATTCGAAATCGAAGATAAAAAATTAAATATTGTGGCCACCGATTTAGAAACGGTAATGCGCGTTCAAATGGATGTGGAAAGTAAAGCGAATGGCCGTGTATGTATCCCCGCTAAAATTTTAATCGATTCTTTAAAAAATATTGCAGACCAACCCCTTACTTTCAATATTGATAAAAACTATAGCGTAGAAATTACTAGCGATAATGGTAAGTATAAAGTCATGGGAGAGAATCCAGATAATTTTCCTAAAGAGCCTACAGCCGATGATACCACTGGCTTTAACATGACTAGTAGTAGTTTGTTAACTGCTATTAATAAAACTTTATTTGCAGTAAGTGGCGACGACTTACGCCCTGCGATGACGGGCGTATTTTTTGAATTAACCAAGGACAGCGTTCAGTTTGTAGCTACCGATGCACACCGTTTAGTGCGTTATAAAAGAACCGATACTAAGGCAAAACAAAACGCTTCTTTCATTGTGCCTAAAAAACCTTTGAACTTATTAAAGAACGCCTTGCCTGATAACGAAGATCCTATTACTTTAAGCTTTAACAATAATCATCTTTTTGTAGATCATGGTTCTACTCAGTTAATTTGTCGTTTAATTGATGCGCGTTTCCCAGATTATAAAGTAGTCATTCCTTCTGATAATCCTTACCGCTTAACAGTGAACAAGCATGATTTTCAAAATGCACTACGCCGTGTGAATGTATTTAGTAATAAAAGCACGAATCAAGTAGCCTTAAATATTACGGGCAATGAATTGCAAATGGCTGCTCAAGATATTGACTTTAGTTTTGAAGGAAATGAGCGCATGAGTTGTGAATACAAAGGAGAAGACATTCAAATTGCTTTCAACGCTAAATTTTTAATTGAAATGTTATCTGCAGCCGATACCGACGATGTATTCTTAGAACTCTCAACGCCTAGCAAAGCCGGCCTTATTAAGCCTTCAGAGCAAGCGCCAGGAGAGGACTTACTTATGTTGGTAATGCCTTTAATGTTAAATAGCTAAAATAATCCCTTCCTTATAAAGCTTTTATCTGTTTGCCTAAAAAAGCTGTTTAATAATAACTTAATAATTGCTCTAATAATTGAACCCGCTGGCCCAATCAATGGTACATCGGGTTTTTTTATTTACATTTATACTATAAAAAAACGAGCATGCTGGAGACTATAAAAAACTATTTCGAACATATACCAAGTGTACACAGAGCCATGTTATTAGCAGGGGGAATAACCTTTTTTTGGTTGGTGGAAATTGCAGTACCCTTATTTAATTTTAAATACAATAAGTTTAAACATGCGGGCCTGAATTTCTTTTTTACTTTCACTACTATTGTCATTAATTTTTTATTTGCACTTGTAATGGTAAAAGCAAGCGATTGGACAGTATCTCAAAATTTTGGACTACTTCATATTGTTCAACTAAGCCCATGGGTGGAAGCCATTACAGGTTTATTATTATTAGATTTTATAGGCGCTTATTTAGTGCATATGATAGAACATAAAGTAAAATTTTTATGGAAATTTCATATGGTACATCATGCCGATACACAGGTAGACACCACTACCGGAAATAGACATCATCCAGGAGAGTCGGTGGTAAGAGCAGTCTTCGCTATTTTGGCTATACTTGTTTTAGGGACACCTATATGGATGGTGATGGTCTATCAAAGTTTAAGTGTGGTATTAACGCAATTCAATCATGCGAATATTAAAATACCAAAATGGTTTGATCAAAGTTTTGGATATATTATTGTCTCTCCCAATATGCACAGAATACATCATCATATTACGCGTCCACAAACCGATAGTAATTATGGCAATATATTTTCTTTCTGGGACCGCTTATTAGGTACCTATAATTATACACCTATGAGTGAAATTACTTATGGGCTTGATGTCATGGACAATACAAAAGACAAATCAATAGCTTATCAACTAAAAGCGCCCTTTGATAAATCGATAAAATCAGATTACTAATCCAATTTTTAAAATAACTACAACAGCTTAATGACTAAAATTGGAGCCTTTATTCCTGCCCGCTATGCGGCCACACGCTTTCCAGCAAAACTAATGCAGGCCTTGGGTAATAAAACAGTGATTAGACATACCTACGATAATACAGTGGCAACAGGCCTCTTCGATGAAGTATATGTGGTAACCGATAGTGAAATTATTTTCAATGAAATTACTTCACAAGGTGGTAAGGCCATTATGAGTAAAAAAGAACATGAAAGTGGATCAGATAGAATTGCAGAAGCCATAGAACATTTAGCCATAGATATTGTGGTGAATGTACAAGGCGATGAACCCTTTGTAAAAAAAGAACCCCTTGAAAAATTAATTGCTGTTTTTAAGGATGATAAAGTGCAAGTAGCCTCCCTCATGCAGGCATTAACTAATACTGATTTAATTGCCGATCCTAATTATGTAAAAGTAGCCGTGGATAAAAATATGAATGCACTGTTCTTTTCACGCAGCGTTATTCCTTATCCAAGAAATAGGGAAATCGCCATACCTTATTACGAACATATTGGTGTCTATGCCTTTAAAAAACAAGCCTTACTCGATTTTACGCATTGGCCCATCTCACCACTAGAGGCTGCTGAAAAAATAGAATGCCTTCGTTATTTAGAAAATGGTGTTGCTATGAAAATGGTGGTTACAAGTTATATGGGTGTAGAAATAGACACACCAGAAGATTTAATTAAAGCAGCAGCACTTTTAAAATAAGCAGTGTAGACTACTTAGTTTAATAATAAGTATATTTAAAATAGTTATTAACAGAAACCTTCTTATTAATATTTAATTATGAACAAAGGAAAATTATTTCAATCAACCATAGTAGCCGCCTTGGCTGGTTTTATTTTTGGTTTTGATATGGTAGTTATTTCTGGTGCAGATAAACCTATTCAAGAACTTTGGCATACAACCCCTTTATTTCATGGATTTTTTATTATGTCCATGGCCTTATGGGGAACCGTTATTGGCTCTGTGTTTGCGGGCGCTCCTACTGAAAAGTATGGTCGTAAAAAAGTATTGATATGGTTAGGTATTATGTTTATTGCATCAGCCATTGGCTCTGCATTGGCACAAGATCCTTATACCTTTTCTTTCTTTAGATTAATTGGAGGTATTGCTATTGGGGTTTCTTCTGTAGCAGCACCTACTTATATTTCTGAAATTTCTAATAAAAATAATAGAGGAAAATTAGTGGGCATGTACCAGTTCAATATTGTTTTCGGTATTTTAATTGCTTATTTATCAAATTATTTTTTAGATGGTGTTGGCGGTGCTAACGATTGGCGTTGGATGTTAGCGGTTTTATTAATTCCTTCTATTATTTATACTTTAATGACCCTGGGTTTACCCGAAAGTCCAAGATGGTTATTCTCTGTTAAAAACGATGAAGCAGGTGCTAGAGAAAACTTAGCCATTGTAGGGGTAGAAAATATTGATCAAACCATTCAAGAAATAAAAACTGCCTATGAAGAAGAAAAAGCGCAAGGCAGTATTTTATTATTTACCAAGCATCACAGCAAAATAATTTCTATTGCTTTTTTTGTAGCCTTTTTTAATCAGGCTTCGGGCATTAATTTTCTTTTATACTATGCTCCTAGAATATTAGAGGAAGCGGGTTTTGCTAAGAATAATTCTTTATTAAGTTCTATTTCATTAGGGTTAATGAACTTGGTATTTACATTTGTAGGCCTTTGGTTAATTGACCGTATTGGCCGTAAGACTTTACTAATTATTGGATCATTTGGATACATTATAAGTTTATCTATGGTGGCCTATGGCTTTATTAATCATAGTGCTCCCGAATTCATGCTTAGCTTTTTATTATTATTTATAGCATCACATGCTATTGGACAAGGTGCTGTTATTTGGGTATTGATATCAGAAATCTTTCCCACTCAAATTAGAGCCAAGGGCCAAGCCTTCGGAGCAAGTATACATTGGATATTTGCAGCACTCATTACCTTGGTAACCCCTGTATTTTTAGATAGTGATAATGGAATTTTTAAAGATAATCCCTGGCCCATCTTTGCTTTTTTTACAGTGATGATGGCCTTGCAATTAGTTTGGATTATAGCTAAAGTGCCAGAAACCAAAGGCGTTTCTTTAGAAGAACTACAAAAGAAATTAGCATCGTAAATATTAATAAGATTGTAACTTTGACACGAGTAAAAAAATAAATATGCAGTTTCGTAATTTTAAAATGGTGGACTATGTGGTGTTTGGCCGTGGTTCTTTTAATCAGGTAGATGAAATTATTGCCCCACATCGTAAGGGCAATTTTCCTATGATATTTTTTTTAGATCATTTTTTTGTGGGTAAACCTCTAGCCGGTAGAATTCCTTTAAGAGGAAAAGATAAAATTGTATATGTTGATGTTACGCATGAACCTAAAACAAAACAAGTAGATGCACTTGCTGCAGAACTAAAAGCAGAGTTTGGTGAAGTAAGTGGTATTATTGGAATTGGTGGTGGCTCTACTTTAGATTTAGCCAAAGCGGTTGCTTTAATGATGACTAATCCTGGTTCTTCTGCAGACTATCAAGGCTGGGACTTAGTAAAATTACCTGGTGTATATAAAGTAGGTATTCCTACCTTAAGTGGAACAGGCGCTGAAGTAAGCCGCACCACAGTACTTACAGGACCTACGCGTAAGCTAGGCATGAACTCTGACTTCACGCCCTTTAATCAAATTGTATTGGATCCTGAATTAACGAAGAATGTTCCTGCGAACCAACGTTTTTATACAGGCATGGATTGTTATATACATTGTATTGAAAGTTTAGAAGGAACTTTTTTAAATGAGTTTAGTAAAAGCTATGGAGAAAAAGCATTGGACCTATGTCAAAAAATATTTGTGCAGAAGGATAAATGGGATGAAGAATGTGACGATCAATTAATGATGGCCTCTTTTGCTGGTGGTATGAGCATTGCTTATAGCCAAGTGGGAGTAGCGCACGCAGTAAGCTATGGCTTAAGTTATTTATTAGGCACCAAGCATGGTGTTGGTAACTGTATTGTGATGAATCATTTAAGTGAATATTATCCTGCTGGCGTAGAAGAGTTTAAGTTAATGGTAGAAAAAAACAAAATTGAAATACCTACTGGTATTTGTGCTAATTTAACAGAAGAGCAGTTCGATTCAATGATAAATGTATCCATGGGCATGAAGCCTTTATGGGAAAATGCCTTGGGCCCTAATTGGGAAAGTATTATGACTAGAGAAAAATTGAGAGATCTTTACGGTAGGTTGTAGCAGAATAGACAACTACTCTGCTTCTGCGACTACTTCTTTTACTTCAGGAATCATACGCTTCATCATGCCTTCAATACCTGCTTTTAAAGTAACCATGCTTGAAGGACATCCGCTACAAGAACCTTGTAACATTAAATTTACGATGCCGTCGTTATAACTTTTAAATTGTATGGCACCGCCATCCATTTCTACTGCGGGCTTCACATAATTTTCTAATAATTCTTTAATACGCTTCACTATATCATTATCATCTGCGTTTACGGTGTTGCTCGCTTCTTGTTTCATTTTAGCTACTTCTTCTTCATTCACAACCGCGCCACCATTTTCTAAATATTCTTTCAAGAAAGTTTTAATAGTAGGAATTACATCTTGCCAATCATCTTGCTCTGTATTTTTTGTAAGCGTTACAAAATTGCTGGCTATAAAAACACTTTTAATAAAAGGGAAACTAAATAATTCTTTGGCAAGTGGAGAGGCGAAGGCAAGGCTTTCCTCAGCAATGTCAATACTTTTTCCAGGATATAAAAGTTTGTTCGCCACAAACTTCATGGTTTCTGGATTAGGAGTCATTTCAGTATATATACTTACAATGGTATTGCCTGTGGTAATCATAGTTTCAATTTTTAATTCAATGCGTTTTGAAATGCAAAGCGGTACAAAAATAATCAAAAACCGAGCAGGAAGAGGGCTTTAGGCTAATTGGACCTTTATTTTTCCGATATCGAAAGACTTTTAAGGTATAATACTAAGTTTGGCGTAGTTCAGCATGATCTTTTTCTCGCCATTTTTATCAAAAAGGATAATCGCAATGGGGTTATGGGCAGAACCCTCAATTTCTTTAATCACCCCAAATCCAAATTTTTGATGCTCAATCTTATTACCTGCCTCTAATGCCGATGGATCACAAGCAGTAAAATTAGCCGATGGAATATGGTTTTTATTTAAAGTATGGGGTGGTACTACCGGTAAGTAACTAGGTTTAGACCCCTCTGTTTTTTTACTAGATGCCTTTTCCGGATCGATCCAGCTTTTATTATTGCCGCCCTGCATTCTATCATAAGCCGATCCCCAACCACTAGATTGGTTTCTTGCCCCACCACCAGAACTACTTTTATCAATTTGATCTTCCGGCATTTCATCTATAAAACGGCTAGGATCGTTTTGTACTAATTGCCCATATCTATAACGCGTGTTGGCATAGGTTAGCCATAAATGTTTTTTTGCTCTAGTAACCGCGACATAAAATAATCTTCTTTCTTCCTCTAATTCTTCTCTGGTATTCACACTCATGCCGCTGGGGAATAAAGATTCTTCAAGACCCACTAAAAACACGCAGGCAAATTCTAAACCTTTAGCTGCATGCACCGTCATTAATTTAACGGTGTCCTCATTGCCGTTGTCATTATCGGCATCAGTGATCAAAGTAATTTGTTGTAAATAAGATCCTAAACTTTTGTCTCCTAATTCTCCGTCGTCGTTACTTGGGCTTTCGGTCCACTCTTTAATAGAGTTTAATAATTCTTGAATGTTTTCATAACGCGCTAAACCTTCAGTAGATTTATCGTTAAATAATTCTTTTACTAAATTAGTATGCTTACCTACTTGAACGGCTACATCATAAGCATTATGTTTAGTCAGTTGATTTTGAAAATACTTAATCATGGTCACAAACTCTTCAATAGCCGTATGAGTGCCTGCTTTAAATCCAAAGCCCTTCGCTTTTTCTAGTACTTCAAAAAATGTAATATTTTGTTCACCTGCTATGACCAAACATTTTTCCATGGTGGTTTTTCCAATACCTCTTGCAGGATAATTAATAATTCTTTTAAGTCCTTCCTCGTCCTTGGTATTGGCAATAATTCTTAGATAGGCGATATAATCTTTTACCTCTTTTCTTTGATAGAAGCTAAGCCCACCATAGATCTTATAAGCAATGCCGGTTCTTCTTAAGCTTTCCTCAAAGGATCTACTTTGTGCATTGGTTCTATATAAAATGGCAAAATCCTTATTGTAAAAATGATTTCTTAATTTATTTTCTTGAATGGCGTCGGCTACAAATTTACCTTCATCGTTGTCGGTCATGGTGCGCACTAGCTTAATTTTATCGCCCGCTTCATTTTCTGTCCATAACTCTTTGGGAATTTGTCCGACATTATTTTTAATCACATGATTCGCTACACCAATAATGGATTGACTACTTCTATAATTTTGTTCCAGCTTCACTAGTTTGACATCGTCATAGTCTTTTTGAAACTGTAAAATATTTTCAATGGTAGCACCGCGGAAACTATAAATACTTTGTGCGTCATCTCCCACTACGCATAAATTTTCATGCACGGCTGCAAGTAATTTTGCAATTTGATACTGCACGGGATTGGTATCCTGATACTCATCAATTAAAATATATTTAAACTTATGTTGGTACTTGTGTAAGACTTCTGGAAAGTTTTGTAATAGCTCATGCATTTTAAAAAGCAAATCATCAAAGTCCATTGCCCCATTTTTAAAACAGCGTGCTGCATAACTTGCATATATTTCTGCAATAGCAGGTCGGTTTGATCTTGCATCTTCCTGTTTTAAAAAAGTATCCATTGCATATTCCGAAGGGCCTACTAATGCATTCTTTGCACCAGAGATACGATTATGTACAATATTAGGTTTATATAATTTATCATCTAAACCCATATCGTTCACTACTGCTTTTATCACAGAGCGTGAATCATCGGTATCATAAATGGTAAAACTTTTAGGATAACCTAACTTATCTGCTTCGGCTCTTAGTATTCTTGCAAAGACACTGTGAAAAGTACCAATGTATAAATTTCTTGCTTCGGTATTGCCTAGCGCTTTTTCAACACGCTCTTTCATTTCGGCTGCTGCCTTATTGGTAAAAGTAAGCGCCAATATATTAAAAGAATCCACCCCGCTGTGCATTAGATGCGCCACACGGGTGGTTAAAACCTTTGTTTTACCACTACCCGCTCCAGCAATAATCATTAAGGGGCCTTTAATATGTAATACCGCCTCTAATTGCTTTTCGTTCAAACCATTTAAATACGCATCTTGCATGCAGCGAAGATACGGGCAAGACCCCTCATTATTGTTAGAGGTGGAAAACTAAAAATGAAAACTTTCTATAAAAATAAACCCCTCCCGAATGAACGGGAAGGGTTTATACTATTTTAAAACGGAGAAAAGAAATTACTTCTTCTCTAACAATTGAAAGAATTGATCTAATTGAGGAAGGATCACAATTCTTGTTCTGCGATTTCTTGCTCTATTTTCTGACGTATTATTTTCAGCAACAGGCATGTATTCACTTCTACCAGCCGCTGTCATACGCTTAGGATCGATACCATAAGTATCTTCTAATAGACGAACAATAGTAGTAGCTCTTTTCACACTTAAGTCCCAGTTGTCTTCCATTAAACTACCACCGCTAATTAATTGCTTAGAATCGGTATGGCCTTCTACCATAAACTCAATAGCAGGTTGTGCAGCCAATACTTTTGCTACTTTACCTAAAACTACTTTTGCTTTATCAGTGATGTTGAAGCTGCCACTTTTAAATAATAATTTATCTGAAATGTCAACGTATACAACACCCTTATCTACTTTCACATTGATATCACCATCGCTTAAATCGCCAATCGCACCTTTCAAATTCATCACCAAGTTCATGTTGATAGAATCTTTGCGCGCCATTGAACTTTGTAAGCCTTGGATATATAAATCCTTAGCACCAATATTGTCTAATGATTTTTTAATGCTTTCTGCTTGTGCACCTGTCACAACAGACATATCTTTTAATTGACTTAAAACAACATTGTTATTTGATTTTAAGAAATCGACTTGTTTGTTTAATTCGTCAATTGTGCTTTGCAATGATTTTGTTCTATCAGAAGCTCTATCGGCATCTGTCTTACTTTTAGTGATGGCATCTTGTGCATCACGGTATTTACCTTGTAAATCCGCATACGCTCCATTCAACTGGCCGTATTTTGCTTCTGCATCTTGCAATTTCTTTGGACTTACGCAAGAGTAAGCACCAATGCTTAGAATGGCAAGCGCTAAAAAAATTTTACTTTTCATACTGTATCTGTTTTATTAAAAAATGAATATAAATAGGTCTAGGACAAAAATACTAATATAGTTTATAAGGAAAAACAATATTTTGTTAAACAAAGGACTAATTTTCCAGGTCCTCGGTGATCCCATATTCGGGTATATAGCCCTTAAATTGCTTGAAAAACTGAACTATTTTGTATTTATCCGCTTTTTCGTCGGCAGAGGCAAAAAAAGGCTCTGCAAAAACCACCCTTCTTTGAGCAAAGTCAAAACCAACTGTCACAATCGGAATATGAGCATTTTTGGCAATATGATAAAAGCCAGACCTAAGCTTTGTGACCTTTTTTCGGGTTCCCTCAGGTGAAAGGGCAAGATGAAAACGCTCTTTTTTATTAAAAATATCCACGACCTGGTCTACCATATTATGCTTCTGCTGCCTGTCCACTGGGTAGGCGCCTAGGGAGCGTAAAAACCAACCTAGTGGTGGCCAAAAAAGTTCGCTTTTGCCTAAAAAATGTACAAATTCAAAATGCAATTTTTTACGAACAGCAAGTCCAATAAAAAAATCAACCCAATGCGTATGAGGTGCTACTATCATAATGGACTTAGGTAATTCAAAATGAAATTTACCTTCAATTTTCCAACCTCTAATGGTGAACAGCCACCAAGCAAGTAATTGTTGCATAATTTATAAAATTGAAGATAACCAATTAATTTAATTATTGAATAATGATAAGCATCATTCATTTATTTTTCTAGCAAACTTGCATTATAATTTGGATCGACCATTTCAGACAAAACGGGAATTAATTCTATTTTAGGAAGCACTTGGTTTTGTGCATTTTTTTCATACCATTTATCATAGTACTTTAATAATATAGAAAAAGCTTCTTTTAATTTGCCTTGCATAATATGCTCAACAGCGTTTTTTGTTTCTAAGCCCCCTAATCTTTTTTGAATTCTTTCCGTGGCCTCTATTAAACTTTGCTGATCAAATTTTCCATAACCCTCTACAATAAAATTAAGTCTTTGCTCAAAAGGGATGGTCATAAAATAACAAGTACTGTTACGCATCAAATGAAATAAAGGGGTAGGTATTAATACTGTTCCAATTCTTTGGCTTTCATCTTCTATCCAAATAGGCTTATTATTTTTATTAACCTCCCATAATTTTTTAGCTAAAATGTTTTCAAACATTTCTTGACTTGGTTGTGGCAATTGTCCAATGGCACCAAAGGCAGAACCCTTATGATGCGCTAGTCCCTCTAAATCAATTACCGAATAATTTTTTTCTTGCAAAGCATGTAAAATTTCTGTTTTGCCAGAACCTGTGAAGCCCCCTAAAACTTTTAAACTATATGGAATTGTAAATTGTGCAAGCACCCAATTGCGATAAGCCTTGTAACCTCCTGTTAATTGAATGACTTTATAACCATATAAATCTAATAGCCAAGCCACAGCTGCACTGCGCATACCTCCTCTCCAACAATGCACATATATAGTGGGCTTGGTTAAATCGCTGTCTTTTTGAGCAGCAGCTATCCAGCTTTCAACGGTTTCAATCATGGGTAGCATCTTATTTCCAAAAAGTGGAAGCCCTGCTTTAATTGCCGCCTCTCTACTTTGTTTTTTATAAGTAGTCCCAATCATTGCACGCTCATCATTATCAAATAAGGGGATGTTAAGGGCATGCGGAATATGTGCATGTTCAAATTCTGCAGGACTTCTTACATCTATAATAATACTTGAACGAAGGCTTGAACCAATGCTTGTGCTTGTTTCAATTATAAAATCGTCAATATTAATTTTTTGAACTGCCATATTTATAAAGATAACTCCTTTATCGCAGTCTCAAGTGCTTCTATGGAGAAAGCCTTAAAGGGCGCTTGTTTAAAATGAAAACCTTTCGCTTCTTCTAAAGCAATATTTAATTTAAAATTTTCTTGTGCATAACAAAGTGCCCAATTTTTTTCTTCCCATAATTTTCCCAAATACATTTGTTCTGTTTGCCCAGGGGTAGGAATAAAAATTAATTTTTTTTCAAAAGGAATTAATTCCATCAAAGTAGTATAGCCCCCTCTGCAAATAATATAATCTGCTCTTTTAATTTCTCGTACTAATTGAGGCGCTGCTAAATGTGCATAAAGTATCGCGTTTTTATTTTCCGCCATTATTTTATTAGGCTCTTCTTTAGAAGGAGTGCCTGCAATGACTACAAAGGGAATATTTAATTTATTACCCGCTTTCCATAATAAATTTTCAAGCAAGGTTCTTTGCGGTTCAGGTCCTGAAACAATTCCTAAAAAAACATTTTGATTATTATTAGTAGCGCTATGAACAGAACTGCTATTATCAGAACTGTTATCAATGGGGGTATCAATTAGTCTCGACAAACAACCCATATACCATAAAGGAATACTAGGCTTCTGTTTTGGATTAGCTAAAATGCCTGATAAATTATTAGCACCTTCTATATCAGGAATCCAACAAGCTGTATATTTTTTTAACCAAGCATATTGTATTTTTTGAAATAAGTGAGTGGCCCAAGCAAAATGCATTTGTAAATTGAGCTGATGAGTTATAAAAACATTAGGCACTTGTTTATGATAAAATCCAAAGCGATTATCAGAAACAATCAAATCAAATTGATACTGTGCATGCGCTTTTTTCAACCAATTGTGCTCATGAATTATACTATATATAATTTTAGGTAATTGAAATAGTAGTACAATAGGAAGATTAAAACCCCATTTAGCATATCGAATGCGGTAGCCTCTTAAATGTAAAAAATGCGCTGTAGGAAGGGCTTCTCTTAAAATGGCTTCATGATAACCTTCGGTGGCTATATATACCTTGTATCCTAATTTTTCAAAAGCCTTAATGAGTGTAATGCACCTAGTGGCATGTCCCAGGCCCCAATCAATAGGAGAAATACAAATAGAAGGTCGTTTCATAAAACACTAATTTAGTCAATATTATACATGTTTAAAATGTAAATTTGAGAAGCTTAATAAAAAAGATAAATATGCCCTTCTTGTCTAAAGATAAATCCATTGCACTTTATGCAGCCCTTGTTTCTTTTGGAACCTATGTATTTATTTTTGGTTTTAGAAAATCATTTACTGTTTGCACATTTGACGGACTCAGCTTTGGCCCTATTGCTTATAAAACAGCGCTAGTTATTAGTCAAATGCTAGGTTATATGTTGGCTAAATTTTACGGCATTAAATTTATTTCAGGTCTTCAAAAAGTAAATAGGTATAAAATTATTTTTTTGTTAACGGGCATTTCTTGGCTGGCCTGGTTATTATTTGCCATTGTGCCTGCACCTTATAATGTAGTATTCCTATTTTTAAATGGATTTCCACTAGGTATGTTATGGGGCGTTGTATTCTCTTATGTGGAAGGACGAAAGAGTACGGATTTTATTGGCGCAGCGCTTGCCGTAAGTTTTATTTTTTCATCGGGATGGGTAAAGTCGGTAGGGGCCTGGTTAATGTCGCAATATCATATTACTGAATTTTGGGTTCCATTTTGTACAGGATTGGTTTTTGCCATACCTCTTATTATATGCGTGTATGGTTTAGAAAAAGTACCGCCCCCTTCCGAGGAAGATGAAATGCTTAGAACCAAACGCATTCCCATGACAGGTGTGGAGCGCAAATTTTTACTAAAACAATATTTACCAGGCATCATCGCCTTTGTATCTATTTATTTATTCGCTACTATTTTTAGAGATATACGAGATAATTTTTCTGCTGATATGTGGAAGGAGATGGGCTTTGGTTCAAGACCTGCTATTTTTACGCAAACAGAAATTCCCATTACTATTTTTATTTTAATTATTATGGGCGCCGTAGTATTTATTAAAAATAGTTTTAAGGCCTTAATGGTGGCCCATGTATTTATTTTACTAGGTTTTATTATTGCAGGTGTTTCTACTTATTATTTCTCAGAGCAATTATTAGATCCTTTTTGGTGGATGCTATTGGTAGGACTTGGTTTATACTTAGTGTATATACCATTTAATTCTATTTTCTTTGATAGGCTAATTGCAGCTTTTTCCATGAAAGGCAATGCAGGCTTCTTTATTTATGTGGCCGATTCGGTGGGTTATGTAGGAAGTGTATCTGTGATGCTAGTCAAAGAAGGCATGAGCTTACAAATAAAATGGACAGCGTTTTTTTCACAAAGTGTGATGATACTTTCTTTTGTAGGCGTATTTATTACACTCTATGCCATGTATTATTTTACGAAAAAACATAAAGCCACTCTAGCGCTTGCTGCTGCCTAAATAGGTTTTCTTATTTAAGATTTTTTTTCTAAACTTAGTACCACTCCATTAATACAGTAACGCAGTCCTGTGGGTGGAGGACCATCTTCAAATACATGTCCTAAATGGCCCTTACATTTTCCGCATTCTACTTCGGTTCTTTGCATACCAAGTGAGTTATCGGGTATATATATAATAGAGCCCTTGGTGATGGGTTCAAAAAAACTTGGCCAGCCACAACCACTTTCAAACTTGGCGGTACTTTTAAATAAGGGGTTACCGCAGGCAGCACAATGAAAAGTGCCCACTTCCTTACTAGTTTCAAAGGCACTACTAAAAGGCCTTTCTGTGCCTTTCTGTCTTGCAATCTGATATACTTCTGGAGACAATACTTGTTTCCAAACACTATCTGGGAGAACTAGTTTCTCTTTACTGGTAGTTGAATAGTACTTGTTTTCGCTTGCTGACATAGGAGCTTTTTTTAATGGGTTATTATTGGGCGACTGAGAGCAGGCCCCCGTGCTTAATAATAGTAAACAAAAGATGATTTTATACATAGCGCTTATTTCGATGATAAAAATACTAACAACTATTCATCTATTTTGTTTAGAGGCTAATAAAATTTTAGTAATAACGAGATTTTCATAATTAAGATTTACCTCAATTCTGTATCTTTGAACTCAACTCTACAGCATGTTTAATTTAATCTTATTTGGCCCTCCAGGCAGCGGCAAGGGAACTCAAAGTGAAAATATCATTGAATCTTTTGGCTTAGAACACCTCAGCACTGGAAATTTATTAAGAACAGAAATTGCTAATCAAACTGAATTAGGTTTGGAAGCCAAGCGTTTAATGGACGCGGGTCAATTAGTACCAGATGCAGTAGTCATTGGCATGGTAGGAAATTTTATGGATGCAAGACCAGATGCGAAGGGGTTTTTATTTGATGGTTTTCCTCGTACTACTGCACAGTGTATTGCCTTAGACGCTTTATTGAAAGAAAAAAATAATGAGATTAATGTGGTGCTAGCATTAGAAGTGAGTGAAGAGGAATTAGTAAAAAGATTATTAGGCCGTGGTTTAACATCAGGCAGAAGCGATGATACCAACGAAACTATTATACGCGCTAGAATTCAAGAGTATCATGATAAAACGACTGCCGTAGCTACTTACTATGCAAAGTTTAATAAAGTAGTTGCAGTTACTGGAGAGGGTACGGTAGAAAGTATTTATGCCGATTTGAAAAAAGAAATTGACGCAAGACTCTAATTACTTTATTTAAATATTCAAACCACCGCAAGCACTTATCACTTGTCCTGTGATGTAGCTACTTAAATCACTTGCTAAAAATAAAGTAGTGTTCGCAATTTCTTCAGCTTTACCAAAACGTCCCAAAGGAATTTTATCTAAGAAAGCTTTTGCTGCATCTCCTTCGTTTAAATAATGTGTCATATCGGTTTCTACAAAACCAGGGGCAATAGCATTACATCTTATATTGCGGCTACCTATTTCTAAAGCAATAGACTTTGTAAATCCAATGATACCAGCCTTGCTAGCTGCATAACTACTTTGTCCTGCATTGCCACGAATACCAATAATTGAACTCATATTTATAATACTACCGCTCTTAGCTTTCATCATGGGGCGTATGACTTGCTTGGTCATATTGTAAACGCTTTTCAAATTCGTATTCATTACATCATCCCATTGTTCCGGCGTCATGCGTAACAATAAATTATCTTTTGATATACCTGCATTGTTCACACATATATCTACTGTACCAAAATGTGCAACTACATCATTCACGAAACTTTCACAGGCTGCAAAATCGGCTGCATTGGCTTGATAGGCTTTAGCTTTCACACCTAATTTTTCTATTTCAGTAACTAGCTGTTTTGCCTTCTCTGCACTGCTATCGCTTACATAAGTGAATGCGATATGGGCTCCCTGCTCTGCTAGTTTTAAAGCAATGGCTGCACCAATACCTCTAGCGGCTCCAGTTACAATGGCTACTTTTCCTGCTAATAATTTCATTATTTTTTATTTTTAATAAACCAATAAGTATGCATTACTATAATACTAATATTCACAAATATAATAGGATTATCCTGTTTTAAAAAACCATAACCAAGCCAAAGAATACTACCGGACATATTCACTATCCTTAGTTTTTTTTGATCCTGTATTCCAAATGAACCCACTACAACAGCGGTCGCAATCCATCCTAAGGTATCAATCATTGTATTTATTTTATTAGCCGAGTTGGTGAATTAATTTCAATTCTTCTACAAATTTACGCTCATTCGATAGTCTTGGAACTTTATGTTGTCCCCCTAGTTTTCCTTTTTGTTTCAACCAGTCATGAAAACAACCCTCTTTTACTGCAATTATTTGCGGAAGGCCTAAGGCAATATTTTTATGTCTCTTTGCTTCATAGTCACTATTGGCTGCTTGCAAATTTTTATCTAATAAAAGGGTAAAGGCTTCTAGGTCTTTGGGGTTTTCATCAAATTCAATTAACCATTCATGAGCACCTGTATTTTGATCCGACATATAAATAGGTGCTGCTGTATATTCTTTAATTGTAAGGCCTAAGGCAGAGCAGGTTTCGCTAATGGCTTTATCACTATTGTCTGCAATAAGTTCTTCCCCGAAGGCATTGATATATTGTTTTAATCTTCCACTTACTTTAATACGGTAAGGACTTGTACTTACAAATTGAATGGTGTCTCCTACTAAATAACGCCATAGTCCTCCATTGGTGCTTACTACAATGGCATAATTTTTTCCTACCACCACTTTATTTAATCCATAAGTAATAGGATGTGGCTTTCCATACTCCTCTACTGGCATGAACTCATAAAAAATACCATGATGTAAATAGAGTAACATACCTTCTTCGTTAATTCTATCTTGGGCAGCAAAAAAACCTTCACTAGCATTGTATATTTCTATATAATTACAATTAGGTCCAATGACTTTTTTAAATTGTTCTTTGTAAGGGGTAAAAGAAACACCGCCGTGAATATATAATTCAAAATTGGGCCAAACTTCTTTTATGTTTGCCTTTCCCGTAATCTCTAAAATTCTTTTTAATAATACCAAGGTCCAAGTAGGTACACCTGCAATAGAAGTAACATTTTCTTCAATCGTACTTTGTGCTAAGCTTTCTATTTTATTTTCCCACTCATCCATTAAGGCAATAGATAATTCTGGTGTACGAATAAAGCCCGCCCAGAAAGGAGAATTTTCTAATAAGACCGCACTTAAATCACCGTATTGAATATCGTCTTTAATAGGATGCACTTGATGACTTCCTCCAATCACTAGTGACTTTCCTGTTAGTAAATCACTATCGGGTAATACATGATAATAACTAGTAAGTACATCTTTGGCAGCTTGAAAATGATTATCCTCAATACTTTCTTTCGTGAGTGGAATGAATTTACTTTTATCACTGGTGGTGCCGCTACTCTTTGCAAACCACTGTACGGGCGTGTTCCAGAGCACGCCTTCCTCTGCTTCTAATATTTGTTCTATATAAGGTTTGAGGTCTTCGTATTCGTGAATAGGAACAGTGGCTTTAAATTTTCGAATATTAAATATCTCTGCAAACTGATATTTTAAACCAAACTGTGTATACTGACCATGTGTAATTAAATCTTGTAAAACTTCTCTTTGTGCGGAAATAGGATCATTCACCCAATGTTCAATTTGCCCATAACGAAGGCGCGCTAATCTTGATAATGCCGGGCTAAATATTTTCATTACTTACTTATCTTGCTTTCTGGCCCATTTCAATGATCCAGTCCTTGCGTTTTAATTCAAAGTTGGTGCCTAAGTATAAACGACGCACTTGATCATCCTCTGCTAATTCTTCCGCAGTACCATGTTTAAATATTTTTCCTTCAATTAATAAATAAGCTCTATCACAAATAGAAAGCGTTTCATTTACATTATGATCAGTAATTAAAATACCTATGTCTTTTAATTTTAATCTAGCTACTACCGACTGAATATCCTCCACTGCAATCGGGTCCACTCCTGCAAAGGGTTCATCTAATAAAATAAATTTAGGATCCACCGCCAATGCTCTCGCTATTTCCGTTCTTCTTCTTTCTCCTCCACTTAAACTATCACCATTATTATTACGCACCTGATGCAAATTAAATTCATCTAATAAACTTTCTAATTTAAATTCTCTTTCGCCCTTAGTAAGTTTGGTCATTTCTAAAACGGCCATAATATTATCTGCTACCGTTAGTTTTCTAAACACACTAGCTTCCTGTGGTAAATAACCCAAGCCCATTTGTGCTCTTTTATACATAGGAAGTCTGGTAATATCTTCCTCATTTAAGAATACACGACCTTCATCGGGGGCAATTAAACCCACTACCATATAGAAAGTGGTGGTCTTACCTGCACCATTGGGTCCTAATAAGCCCACAATCTCTCCTTGTTTCACAGAAATGCTTACTTGGTCCACTACTTTGCGGCCCTTGTATTGCTTAATTAGTTTTTCGGTATGTATGGCAAGTATCACAATAGAAATTTACACAAAAATAAGGGTAAATAGGGCTTTTCGACCTATAGCTTAATAATATTATATATTTTTGCATCATAGCGTCTTGCGTTAGGTTTCTATTTAGAAACAACCCAAACACTAGTAAAGCAAATTGAATATGAAGGTGACGGAACATTTGGCAAAAGCCAAGGACACATTAGTGTCATTTGAGGTATTACCTCCTCTAAAAGGTAAAACCATTTCTTATATATATGAACATTTGGATCCCCTAATGGAATTTAAGCCATCGTGGATAAATGTAACCTATCACCGTAGTGAGACTGTCACAAGAAAAAGAGAAAACGGTACAGAGGAAAAAATAGATGTGCGTAAACGACCTGGCACGGTAGGTATTTGTGCGGCCATTATGAATCACTATAATGTAGATGCAGTACCCCATATTATTTGTGGTGGATTTTCAAAAAGAGAAACAGAAGATGCCTTAATTGATTTACAATTTTTAGGCATTGATAATTTATTGGTTTTAAGAGGCGACGCTGAAAAAAATCAAAAAACATTTATACCAGAACCCAATGGTAATAAGCAGGCTATTGAATTATTAGAGCAAGTGGTAGGATTGAATAAAGGAGAATATTTAGACAAAGATATTGTGAACGGCAGCAAAACTAATTTTTGCATGGGCGTGTCGGGTTATCCTGAAAAACATTTTGAAGCGCCTTCTATGGAATTTGATTTACAAAGAGCAAAAGATAAGGTAGATGCAGGTGCTGAATACATTATGACACAAATGTTTTTTGACAACAAAAAATATTTTGAATATGTGGATGCTTGTAGAAGTATAGGCATTACCGTTCCTATTATTCCAGGACTAAAACCTATTACCAATAAAAAGCAGTTAACTATTTTACCGAATATTTTTTATGTAGATATTCCTTTGGATTTAAGAAATGCAATGCTAGCAGCCACCACCGATGAAGCTTGTGAGCAGGTAGGCACCGAGTGGTTAATTGCACAAAGTAAGGAGCTGAAAGCTAGCGGTGTACCCGTTTTACATTACTATACCCTAGGTAAACCGAAGGTGGTAAAAGATGTAGTGGCAGCTGTATTTTAATAGCAGGAACCAATATTTTTGAAGAACTTGCGTATTATTATTTATTTCTTTTTAATCGCGTTTTGTAAAAAATCGTCGAACTGTTCTAAGCTTAAATTTTTAGCTACTATTTTTTTATTGGCATCTAATAAATAAAAAGTAGGTGTTTTGAAAACATCATACTGTTGACGAATAGTGGTAGGCAGGCCTGCTTTAATTTCTTTATTTAAATCTTCTTCTGTTTGATAAGCGTGGGTCCAGTCTTCTAAATGATTTTCTTGAATAAAGGTTTTCCATGCGCCTACTTCTTTAAAATTAGTATTGACTGAAAATACTTTTACTTGTAAATCTTTCCAAGAAGCTTTGTAAAAAGAATCTAGTCTTGGAATTTCTACTTTACAATGGCTACAGGTAGGGTCCCAAAAAGCAAGAAAGGTATAAGGCGCTTTTTGATCATACAAAGAAACTTTTTTATTCTCAGGGGTACTAATAATCAAGCCAGGCGCAGCTAAGCCCAATTGATTGGCCATCATACTATAGGCCCTTTCTGTAATGGATTTTTTAGAAGCCTCGTTTAATAATACGGTATCGCCTTTGGCAAAAAAGTTTTGAAACAAGTGTATGAAAACTTTTTCTTGTCCCATGAATTCTGGCACAATATATTTATTGGTAAATTTAAAAAGTAAGAAAGGATAAATTTCTTTCCCGGTTTTTGCCACGGTTAACATATATTGAACTTCCTCAATAATAGAATCGGGTTCGCGGGAAACATAGTTTTTAAAATATTCATCTAGCTTGTCTTCAAAAAAAGGGGTGCGAATTAAGCGGTTATCATTAAAAACTACATCATCCCAAAAATGATTTTTTACATAATAGTAAGGATAGAGTGAATCTAGTTTACCATTGATAGTAGGTATGGCCGGGGCTTCTGGGCGTTGCATTACATTTAAAAAGAAGCTGGTCATAGATGTAGGATAAGTCTTAATTACATTGGTTCTAGCGGCTTTCACTTCTTTATCTTTTGTTAAATACAATTCTTTAAAGCTGGCAGAATCCTTGGCATTAGTAGCAGTCTTGTATTTATTTTCAAGGCTAGTTAATTGCATTCCTAAATCATTGATTGATTTTGAGTAGGCTTTAAAAATATCATTTTCTTTAGAGCCTATAATTTGAAATGCATTAAGAGATAAAGTATCTGCTATAATTTTAAAATGTTGATTTTCGTCTACTAAAAAATCAAATAAAATGGAATAGGCAGGAGAGACTATAAAATAAATGCCTGGTGTTAATTTTGTTTTTGATTTAAATACACCTTCGCTTTTTTCATTTAGCAGTGCAGAATCAGCTAAAACCCTATTTCTTCCATAATTAGTCCCTATATAAACTTTGGTATTTTGATAAGGCTTCAAGACTATTTCTATGGAGTGACCTACTGGTGCAGCACTTGTACTTGTTTTAGCCTTCGTATTTTGTGCAGGCCTCGCATTTTGCGCTATTAACAAATTAGGCAATAGAAAGCCAGCCATGAATGCAAATACTAATTTTTTCATTGAATCCTTTTTATATTTTCTTTATAAAAGCAGGGTAAAAATAACAATATATACCTTAAATATAATGCTTGGGTAGTACCTTTGTTTCCGTGAGAAAATTTAAACCAGCCCCTTTATTAGAAAAGGTATTAATTGAAGATTATGCCGCAGAGGGCAAGGCACTCGCTCGAGTAGATGGTAAGGTGATATTTGTAGAAGGTGCCGTACCAGGTGATATTGTTGATATTCAACTACAAAAAAACAAGGCCGATTGGGCAGAAGGCTTTGTCAAACATTTTCATACTTATTCAAGTATTAGAGTCACTCCTTTCTGTAGTCATTTTGGAGTATGTGGCGGTTGTCAATGGCAGATGCTTCCTTATGAACAACAATTGGTGTATAAGCATAAACAAGTGGTAGACAATTTAACAAGAATTGCAAAAGTACCACTGCCACCTATACCTCCTATAATGGGCGCCGAACAAACCCAAGGCTATAGAAATAAAGTAGAATATACATTTGCTACTGAAAAGTTTATTCCTTTTTCAGAATTTAAAGCCATGAAGGCGGCTGCTGAAAATGGGGATATAAGTCATCTTGAAAAAGCACCAGGGGTGGCAGGATTTCATGCTAGAGGTTTTTTTGAAAAAGTAGTTGAAGTAGATAAATGTTATTTACAATCAGAACCCACCAATGATTTAAGAAAAGCAGTAGTCAATTTTGCGATAGAAAATAAAATGCCTTTTTATAATATTAAAGAGCATAAAGGTTGGGTGCGTAATATGTTTATTCGCAACACGACTAAAGGGGAATGGATGGTGAATTTAATTTTAGGCTATGAGGATAAAGAAAAACGCGAAGCATTATTTAATTCATTACTAGAAAGCTTTCCGCAAATAACTACCTTATTATATACTATTAATGCTAAGCGTAATGATAGTATGCAGGACCTCCTACCTCAAGTATATTCAGGCAGCGGCTATATTACAGAGTATTTAGAAGACTTCCAATTTAAGATAAGTCCTAAATCTTTTTTTCAAACCAATTCTAAACAAGCAGAAAAACTATATCAAGTCACACGCGATTTTGCAGCACTAACAGGTAAAGAAATTGTCTATGACTTATACTGCGGTACAGGCAGCATTGGTATTTTCTGTAGTAAGAATGCTAAAAAAATTATTGGTGTAGAAGTAGTTGAAGAAGCGATAGAAGATGCTAAAATAAATGCAAGTCTAAATCATTTAACCGACACTGCTTTTTTTGCAGGCGATGTAATTAAAATATGTGACGATACTTTTTTTGAAACCCATGGCAAACCCGATGTAATAATTACCGACCCTCCAAGAGCGGGCATGCACGAGAAACTAGTACATAAATTACTAGCCATGGAAGCACCTATTATTGTGTATGTAAGTTGTAACCCTGCTACTCAAGCAAGAGACTTATCTTTATTAAATGAAAAGTATACGGTTACTAAAATTCAACCGGTTGATATGTTCCCCCATACGCTTCATATAGAAAACGTTGTTCAATTAAAAAGAAAAGACTTATTATAAAATTATAAGCAAATCATAAAGCATGACTCAATTTAGGCCCACCCGTTTCGAAGTTCTTCCAACGATCATAAAAAATTTATTGATCATTAATGGGCTTATGTTTTTAGCTCAAAATACTTTTGCGGGCCCTACTAGTAATTTTTCTTTTGAAGATTATTTTGCATTGCATGCCTGGCAGAGCGATTTATACAGGCCTTGGCAATTAATTACCCATATGTTCTTACACGGAGACTTCAGCCATATACTAGGTAATATGTTTGCATTGTGGATGTTTGGGTCCATACTTGAAAATGTTTGGGGCCCTAAAAGGTTTTTACTTTTTTACATGTTATGTGGTTTAGGTGCAGCGGTAATACATTTAGCTATACTATCTTATCAATTAGTGCCACTAGCAACAGAATACGAACGCTTATTGCTACTTAGTAAAACAAATCTATCGGGTTTTACGGAAGCTGTTTATAATTATTCAGCGAAACATAATATTCCACTTACGCAAATACTTGCTGAAAATAAAGTGAGTCTATCCACTCCTGGTTTAGCACCACAGCTGATGGACCTAATTACCACTTACTATAATAAAACAATGAGTACCGCTACCTTAGGGGCCAGTGGTGCGGTCTTTGGTATCTTAATTGCCTTTGTTTATTTATTTCCAAACACCTATATCTATATTTATTTTTTATTCCCTGTTAAAGCCAAATGGTTAGGTATGGCTTATTTTGCTTTTGAACTATATAAGGGCATAGAAAATTCTGCGGGAGACAATGTAGCAAGATGGGCCCATGTCGGAGGCGCCCTCATTGGTTTTATATTGGTGTATATTTGGAAAAAGAAAGGAACCTCTTAGTAATGCAAACTGAAAACTCAAATAAACCTTTAGTAGGCGCGGATAATAATGCTTTAATAGCCCTGCTCTCTATTAATTTAGTAGTATATGCACTTATTGGATTTTTAAAAGTGGTCTATTATTTAAACAGCTATCCCTTAGAACAGTTTTATACTCAAATAATGGAGCCTGGTATTTTACATCCATCGGCCATGGAACTATTGCAACAGCCCTGGACCTTATTCACGTATTATTGGATACATGATGGTTTTTGGGTTTTACTTACCAATATGATTTGGTTAACGGCCTTTGGTCTTTTATTACAAGAGCAGTCTGCTAATAAACATATTTTCCCTATTTATTTTTATGCAGGCATCCTAGCTGGACTTGCTTATATTTTCTTGGGAGCAACACTACCCATCATGGGTGCGCAAGTGGGTGTGATGGCCATAGCCATTGCTACGGTAGCATTGGCTCCTAGGTATCGACTACTTAAAAATATAGGAAAAGGTATTCCTGTATGGATACTAGCCATGGTTTACCTTATTATACAAGCCTTAAGCTTACAAGAAGCAAGCCTTGCTTTAATAATAAGTTATTTAGCGGCGGCCACCACAGGGCTTCTGTATGTAATGTTATTAAATAAAGGCAATGATTTAGGTAAATGGATGCATCAACTTTTACATTTGTTGAATAATAGTTTGGCTCCTAAAAAATAATCATCCCTCACCCTCTCTATGCACATGAAAAAAAAATCAAGGGCAAGAAATATTGGGAAAAAAGTTTTTCTTTTTTTTAATCTATTAGTTTCATTTTTATTCTTATATCCACATTTTTTTACACCGGCTTCATTTATTTGGGTGAACGGTTTTTTAGGTTTGATAGCCCCCTATTTAATTATTATTGAAATTTTGTTATTCATATTTTGGTTAATCGCCAAACCTATTATGAGTTTGCTTCCTTTAGCAACAATGGTTTTGGGATGGCAGGTAGTATGGTCTGTATTTGCCTGGCATCCAGGCACACCCTTTACACAAAAAAAGAAAGAAAATATTTTACGTGTATTAAGTTGGAATGTACAAGGGTTTAATGGCATGTCTAGTTCCAGTAATTTAAAATTACGCTCCGAGGACATGGCCTATTCTATTCAAAAGTGGAATCCAGATATTATTTGTTTACAAGAGTATAATACCAATGAAAGACAGAATGATATTGCGAACCACGCGAATTATTTTGAAAAAAAATATCCGTATAATTTTTTCTCGAAAGATTTTCAAGTTGCTCAAAATGATTATTTTTCTGGCTGTATACTTTATTCAAAATATAAAATACTAAAAGCGCAGCGTATAGCCTTTTTAAGTGGAGAGAGTTTAATTAGTGCGACCCTATTAAAAGGAGACGATACCATTCAAATATTCACCACCCATCTTGCTTCTTATCGATTCAAGCAAAACGAGTTTGATGCGATGATGGATGAGTCTAATGTAACCAATTCCATTTCTTTCAAAGGAAAAAGAGGGGTACTTCGGAAAATGCGTACTGCTTTTATGCAGCGTGCTATACAAGCAGAACTGGTAAAAGAGCAACTTGCTAAAACCCATTATCCAGCCATTATCACTGGCGATTTCAATGATGTTCCAGGTTCTTATACCTATAAGACTATTAAAGGAAATTGGCAGGATGCTTTTTTAGAAAAAGGCTTTGGTGTGGGTGCTAGTTTTTTAGGTATCAGCCCTACTTTAAGAATTGATTATATTTTAGCGAATAGTTCATGGGAGGTTAGGGGTTGGGAATCGATAGATGAAAACCTGAGTGATCATCATATGATTATGGCCGATCTTGTTTTGAAGAAGTAGCCCGCTTTATTTTACATAAGATTTAACCTATTTAATTTAAAATAAAATATCTTTGAGGCAATACGAACTATGCCACTTAAATTATACAATTCCCTTACGCGTCAAAAAGAAGTTTTTGAACCACTTAACGCACCTTATGTGGGTATGTATGTTTGTGGACCTACGGTAAGTGGAGAAAGTCATTTAGGCCATGCGCGTCCTTTTATCACCTTCGATGTTTTATATAGGTACCTTATGCACCAGGGCTATAAGGTACGCTATGTAAGAAATATTACCGATGCAGGACATTTTGAAGAAGAAGGCAAACAAGCTGAAGATAAAATTGCTACTAAGGCTATTTTAGAAAAATTAGAACCCATGGAACTAGTGCAAAAGTATACGCACTTATACCACTGGGCCATGGAACAGTTTAATAATCTACCACCTAGCATTGAACCCACCGCTACAGGACATATTGTAGAGCAAATCGAAATGATTAAAAAAATCATCGCAGATGGCTTTGCTTATGAGGCCAATGGCTCTGTTTATTTTGATGTGATTAAGTATAACGATGTCTATTCTAAAAAAAATCAGCCTTATGGAATTTTGAGTGGGCGTAATTTAGAAGACCAATTAGATACAACGCGTGAACTAGATAATCAAGACGAGAAAAAAAATAAAGTAGATTTTGCTTTATGGAAAAAAGCACCTGCTGAACATATTATGCGTTGGCAAAGCCCCTGGGGCGAAGGCTTTCCGGGCTGGCATATTGAATGCTCGGCCATGGCTACTAAATATTTAGGCAAACAATTTGATATACATGGAGGGGGAATGGATTTACAATTTCCGCATCATGAATGTGAGATTGCACAAAGCACGGTATGCAATCATGAAATGCCTGCGCGTTATTGGGTGCATAATAATATGATTACTATTAATGGCCGTAAGATGGGCAAGAGCTATAATAATGTAGTGAAGCTAAGCGAGCTATTTGAGGGTAGCCATCCTATTTTAACACAGGCCTATAGTCCTATGACTGTAAGGTTTTTTATTTTACAAAGTCAGTACCGCGGTACTTTAGATTTTAGCAATGAAGCATTACAAGCATCCGAGAAAGCACTGAAAAGATTAATGGAAGCCTACGAATGGTTAAAAGCACAAAGCTTTACAACGAATACAAAAGCAAGCGATGCTGCCTTAGATAAACAACTTATCACCTGGGTGAATGAATTAGGTGAATTCATGGACGATGATTTAAATACCGCGAAAGTGGTAGCTAATTTATTTGAAATAGCGCCTCTCATTAATTCATTAAAGGATAAGCATATTGCAGCAGACGCCATATCCAGTGCTAGCTGGACTTTAGCACAAACTCAGTTAACTATTTTCATTGAAAATATATTAGGCCTTAATGTAGAAAACGGTGCCAACCAAGTACAATTACATGGAGTGATTCAATTACTCATTGAAATTCGTAAGGATGCTAAGTCACGCAAAGATTTTGCGACTAGCGATAAAATTAGAAATCAATTAATTTCTATGGGCATTCAAATCAAAGACGAAAAAGACGGGGAAGTAAGTTACAGCCTTGCTTAATAACTAAAGATTCGAGCTAAAAAAGAAAAGGCGTAATCAATTTATTAATGATCACAGTCATCTGCATGGGCATGGTTATGCACTCTACAACGCATATGGTTATTGACATGTGCAATAATGATAAAAAAAGCGGCCGGAAATAATAAGATAATTTCAATATTTCTAAAAACCATTCTGCTTAACATAAGCGCAATACCAATTGTAAATAAAATAATAGGACCGTAGGAATGATGGTGTTTTTTATAACCATGGTATAAAGAATAGGCACCTATGAAAAAAGAAAGTACAATCATGCCTAATTCAAAGCTAGTATTGTGCAAAATATTAATACCTAATAAGGGAAGACTGCTAAAAAATAAGGGGAGTAATGCGCAGTGAATGGCACAGGCTAGTGAAGCCCCAATACCTATAGCGTCCCAATTCCATTTTTTAAACATAGTGTAAAGATAAACCAAATACCTAGATGAAGGGTAGCCTTCTTCTTAGCCTTAGACTAATTGCCCTAAAATAATATTATCTTTAGGGTCCAAAACAAATGCCGCATGTCTAAAAAATTGCTTACTTATATTGTATTTTTCTCCCTTTTATTAGCCGCATTTTATTATTTCCTATTTAGAGGTACCGATAATTGGAAGGTACAATTACCCATTTTAAGTTATGTTCAACCTTTTCATTTTACCAATCAAGATGGCAATGCATTTAGCGATAAAGAATTACTCAATAAAATTACAGTGGTTGAATATTTTTTTACTACCTGTAAAGGTATCTGCCCAAAGCTGAATACCAACATGAAAGAAATTTATAGTATTTATAAAACTAATCCCGATTTTCAAATTGTCTCACATACCTGTAATCCAGATACAGACTCGGTTCCAGTGCTTAAAAGATATGCCGATTCTTTAGGCGTAGACACTAAAAAATGGGTTTTCTTAACCGGGAGAAAAGACAGTTTATATTTAATGGCCCGCGGCTCTTATTTATTAGACGATCCTAAAAACAATGTAGAAAAAATAGAAGATCAATTTATACATACCCAATTTTTTGCTTTAATTGATAGAGAAGGTAAAGTGCGTGGTAAAATTTATGATGGGCTAAAAACTTTAGAAATAGAACAACTTAAGCAAGACATCTCTAGATTATTAAAGGATAAAAAATAACCCATGATTTTTGTTACAGGCGCATCTGGACTTGTGGGTTCTCATTTAATACAATCTTTATTAGCCAAAGGAAAAACGGTGAGGGCCTTATACCGTAATCAAATACCTGGTTTTAAAGGCGCTGAAAAAGTAGACTGGGTGGCTGGTGATTTATTAGATGTAATAGCACTTACAGATGCTATGGATGGGGCGACACAAGTTTATCATTGTGCTGCCATTGTTTCTTTTTCTCCTAGTAAAGCTGCGATGATGATAAAGGCCAATCAAGAGGGTACGGCGAATCTGGTGAATATTTGTATTGATCAAAAAGTAGAGAAGCTTGTATTTGTAAGTTCAGTAGCAGCCCTCGGAAGAATTAGAGAAGACGCCCCCATTGATGAATCCGTGCATTGGACGCCTGAAACAAGTAATAGTATTTATGGAAAATCGAAGTACTTAGCAGAAATGGAAGTATGGAGAGGGATGGCGGAGGGATTAAATATAGCTATTGTAAATCCGGTAATTATATTTGGTGCAGGAGATTGGAATAAAGGTTCCTCAGAAATTTTTAAATCAAGTTATAATCAGTTTCCTTGGTATACTAATGGTATCAGCGGTTTTGTGGATGTACTAGATGTAGTAGATGCTATGCAATTATTAATGGATAGCCCTATTGTGGGGGAGCGTTATATTATTAGCGCTGAAAATTTAAGTTATCAAACCGTGTTTACTAAAATTGCCAATGCATTTTCTAAAAAACCTCCTTCTAGAAAAGTAACACCTTTATTAGCTGCCATTGTTTGGAGACTAGAGGCAATTAAATCTTTGTTTACAGGAAAAACACCACTACTTACTAAAGAGACAGCGGCTACTGCACAGGCCAAAGTGTATTTTAATAATGAGAAATTTTTAAAAGCTTTTCCTTCTTTTCAATATCGAAGTATGGATACCACTATAAATAGAGTAAGTGCAGAGTTAACTGAAATGCATCAGCTTAAGTAAATTATTCTCTCTCTATAATTCTCTCTATAACTTTCTCTATTAGGCTTACTCCATTATTCCTTTTCCATCATTTTTTTCCAAAGCTGAGGAATGCGACGAATCCAAACTAGCTCCCTTCTTTTAATAGAAGCATCTTCTGCTGGAAAGCCCATATATACTTTATTACCTTCTATACTAGATAAAACAGCTGCCTGAGATAAAACCACAGCGTTCTCTCCAATGGTTAATGTTTTATTCACCCCGGCCTGTCCCCAAATAGTCACACCCGATTTTATTTTAACGCCACCTGCAATACCCACTTGCGCTGCAAATAAACAATTGGCCTCAATTTGGGTATCATGTCCAATATGTACCATATTGTCAATCTTGGTACCCATACCTATAATTGTGTCTCCACTCACCCCTCTATCTACGGTACAGCAGGCGCCTATTTCCACCTTATTTTCAATAATCACCCTGCCACAGCTAAGTAGTTTTTTATACCAGGCGGCACGGTTCTTTTTGGTATTATAATAGAAGGCGTCGCTACCAATGACTGTATTTGCTTGTATAATAACCTCATCTCCTATAATGGTGTCTGCTAATATGCTTACGTTAGGGTAAATCAAGCAATTTTTTCCAATCATCACATTCGCTCCTATAAATACATGGGGCATTATTACAGTACCCTCACCAATAATTGCATTTTCATGAATAGGTTTATCACTTATTTGCAAAGGTTTAAAATGCTGCACAATTTTTATATAGGCTTCAAAGGGGTCTTCGCAATATAATAATGCCTTCCCTGCTGGTATGCTTACCTCTTTATTATTAATAATGATACAAGTAGCCGCACTATTTAAGCATGTATCATAATATTTTGGATGATCTACAAATACAATATCACCAGTTTCTACTTGATGAATTTCATTCACTCCAGTAATTTCTAAAGAAGAATTACCTATTAATTCAGAGGAGGTTAAGGTAGCTAACCATTTAACCGAAACGGGTGCAGAAAGCTTCATATGTATGTTTTTGGCCTAAATCAAAGGTAATACCCCTTTTTTGTAAAAAAATCTTTTTCACGTATTTCTCTATAAATATAGCCCCTTATTTTATAATAATCTTAGAATAAAAGTAAAATTAATACGGGAAGGATACAAAAATGGCATCTTCTGAAATCCTTTATTCATCAATGTTTCAGCTATTAATTAAAAAAATTAGTAAAGAAATTATTTTTATAAACTTCAATAAATCATTCAATAATTTAATTTTAATGCATAGTCAATTCTGCCCATTTGTGGATAACGTCAATAAATTTGTTTAAAATATTTTTTGAATTAGAAAAAAGTATATTTAATATTGTGAAGGGAATCTGATTCCCGTACTTACTAACCCATCTATATACGAGGTCCTCTTGAGCATTCAGGGGGACTTTGTTATTAAAAGAACTACTACATTGAGCGACTACTATTTATTATATAAACCCTTTCAAGTTTTGTCGCAGTTTACTACGACCGATAATAAATTATGCTTAAAAGATATCGTTGAAGTTGCTAAAGATGTTTATCCGGTAGGACGATTAGATTATGATAGTGAAGGCTTATTGTTTTTAACAAACGATACCAAAATGAATCATCAACTACTGCATCCAAGCTTTGAACATAAAAGAACTTACTGGGTACAAGTGGAAGGCAATATAACTATAGAGGCTACCAAGCAGCTCGCTAAGGGAGTATCTATTAATGTGAATGGGATTAAGTATAATAGCCAGCCTGCGGTAGTAAGTCTCTTAGAGCCCAATGTTGCGGTACCTGAAAGAAACCCACCTATTCGATTTAGAAAAAACATCCCTACCTCTTGGGCCCAGATTGAACTTACAGAAGGTAAGAATAGACAGGTGCGTAAAATGTTTGCTGCAGTAAATTTCCCCGTACTTAGATTAATTCGCTCTCAAATTGGCAGTTTCACTATAAAGGACATGCAGCCAAGCGATCTAATTAGCTTAAGTCATCAGGAGGTTCAAGAAGGCTTCTTTCGTTAATTGACTGCTAAGTTTTACTTTTGCACTAATAATATACAATCAATGAGTCAAACGCTATCAGAACAGGAAATTATAAGACGTGAAAAATTAGCCCATTTAGAGGCGGCAGGTATCAATCCATACCCTGCTCCTTTATATCCTGTTTCTCATTATTCTAATGATATTAAGGAAAACTATACCGAAGAAAACAAGGAACAATACGCCGCTGTTTGTGTAGCGGGTAGAATTATGAGCGTGAATGATAAGGGTAAGGTAATGTTTGTTAAAATTCAAGATGATAAGGGCATTTTACAACTCTATATAAAGAGAGATGAAATTTGCCCAGGTGATGACAAGTCTTATTGGGATGCCATTACTAAAAATGGAATGGACCTGGGAGATATTATTGGATCAACAGGTTATGTGTTTATTACAAAAACGGGAGAGACATCGGTACATTCTAGTACAGTTACTTTACTAGCAAAATCTTTAAAGCCACTTCCAGTAGTGAAAAGAGATGAAGAAGGAAATGTATTTGATGCAGTGACTGACCCTGAATTTAGATATCGTCAACGCTATGCCGATTTAATTATCAATCCTTCTGTAAAAGAAACTTTTGCAAAGCGTACTTTACTCATGACCACTATTCGTGAATTCTTAAATACAAGAGGTGCCTTAGAAGTAGACACACCTGTACTACAAGCTATCCCAGGAGGCGCTGCAGCAAGGCCTTTCGCAACACATCATAATGCATTAGATGTTCCTTTTTATTTACGTATTGCCAATGAATTATATTTAAAGCGTTTAATTGTTGGCGGATTCGAATGGGTATATGAGTTTAGTAGAAACTTTAGAAACGAAGGAATGGACCGTACGCATAATCCAGAGTTTACTGTTTTAGAATGGTACACTGCTTACAAAGATTATTTATGGATGATGGAAATTACCGAACAGCTTTTTGAAAAAATTGCGATGACCTTACATGGTAAAACCGAATTGACGGTGGGCGATAAAACGATAAATTTTAAAGCACCTTATAGACGTATTAGTATTATTGAGGCCATTCAAGAAAATACAGGCATTGATATTACAGGTATGGACGAAGCAGCCCTAAGAGAGGTTTGTAAAAAATTACATATTGATGTAGCACCTACTATTGGCAAGGGTAAATTAATAGATGAAATTTTTGGATCGACTAGCGAGCCAAAATATATACAACCTACTTTTATTATTGACTATCCTATTGAAATGAGCCCGCTTACGAAAAAGCATCGTAGCAAGGAAGGCTTAGTAGAGCGTTTTGAATTAATGGTAAATGGCAAAGAATTAGCGAATGCCTATACAGAGTTAAACGATCCTATTGATCAAAGAAAGCGTTTTGAAGAGCAATTAGGCTTAATGGAGCGCGGTGATGATGAGGCCATGTTTATTGACCACGATTTTTTAAGAGCCCTAGAATACGGAATGCCACCTACTTCTGGTATTGGTATTGGTATAGATAGATTATGCATGATGATGTTGAACCAACCCTCTATTCAAGATGTGTTGTTCTTCCCTCAAATGCGCCCGGAGAATAATGAATAAGCGCTTATTGAAAAATAGCGCATATTCATTATTCCTCTTATGATTTTAAAAAAGGAGAACCTTCGGGTTCTCCTTTTTATTTAGTTTTCTTGAAAAAATCATCAGAGGTTAAAGACTAGTCACGGTAATTCAACGCTGGTTTTATATCTCCTAGTAATGCCTTGTATTTATAATCGCCTTTAGATTTAATAAACTCTTCCATTGCTTTTGCAAGTAATACAGGATTGCTCATTAAATCAATGGCGGTGAGTGCCATTGTTTTACTTGCTACTAACATTCCCTTTGTGCCAATTTCAGTTCCTCCTGCAGCCACCGCTTGCCAACTATGTGCAGCAGTGCCTGGAACCCAAGTGGCTCCGCGTAATCCCACAGTAGGTAAGGCATAACTTACATCACCTACATCTGTTGAACCACTATTGCCTTCACTAATATAGCTTAGAGGTTTTACAGTGCCTGCAGTGGCTAGATCTACTTTTGCTCCAACAAAGCTAGCCTCCAATTTTTTGGCGAAGTTTAATTCATCTTCAGTGTAACTAACGCCGCCTACTTTTTCTAAATTAATTTGCATGGCTTCTGCAAGTGTTTTATTTATTAGCAAGTCGTGTGTACCACCGATGATATCATATTTCATTGTCGTACCTGTTCCTAAAGCAGCACCTTCTGCAGCTTTCACCACCCTATCAAAAATTTCTACGACGTCTTTACGTTTTGGATGACGCACATAATAATATACTTCAGCAAAATCAGGAATTACATTAGGTGCTTTACCGCCACTAGTGATCACATAATGAATTCTAGTTTCTTGTGGTACATGTTCACGCATCATATTTACCATATTATCCATCGCTTCTACCGCATCTAAAGAAGATCTGCCTTGGTCCGGCGCTGCGGCAGCATGCGCTGAGATACCATAAAATTTAAACTTTGCAGACTTGTTCGCTAAGGCACTAGTAGTTGTTATAGCATTTACATCATCAGGATGCCAGTGAATCACCGCATCTAAATTATTGAATAGGCCCGCTCTTACTAAAAACACTTTACCACTTCCACCTTCTTCAGCAGGAGTTCCAAAAACTTTAATAGTACCTTTTAATTTACCAGCAGCCATTAATTCTTTAATGGCAATACCAGCAGATACACTTGCTGTTCCAAATAAATGGTGTCCACAAGCATGTCCAGCATTTTTTCCAACAATGGGATCTCTTTCTGCCGATGCAGATTGATTGATTCCAGGTAAGGCATCATATTCGGCTAATATACCAATGGCAGGACTGCCTGAACCATAAGTGGCCACAAATGCAGTGGGAATGCCCGCAACACCGGTTTCAACGGTGAAGCCAGCATCTCTTAAATGTTGAACATGAAGTGCAGCACTCTTTACTTCTTTATAACCTACTTCTGCATATTCCCATATTTGTAAAGCTGTTTTTTTATCTGCATTATATGCATTGTTTAATGCAGCAAGTGCAGCTTCTTTATTTGCATTCACTTGTTGTGTAGCAGGATCTGCTTTAGTTTTCTTTTGCGCCATTACTTGTACACTAAGTAGCACGCATGCCAAGATCAAAATTCTTTTCATAAATGATTCTTTAAATTGAAATAATTAATAAAGTACTTTTAAATATTATAAAAATAGATCGTAAAATAATTTAGCACCCGGCACTACTGAATAATGTGCTAAGTCGGTGATACCTTCTGCGGCAAGTACTTCTTCATCGGTAAATAATTTTCCGCTGTAGGCTAATTTTTCTTTACTTAAAATATAGAAAGCCGCATCTGCAATAATATCCGTGGTACGACTCATATTCGCTAAAGCCTGTCCGCCTAGTAAATTGCGCACAGCTGCAGTATCTATGGTGGTTCTTGGCCATAAAGAATTACAGGCAATATTATCATCTTTAAATTCTTCTGCCCAACCCAAGGTCATCATACTCATATCGTATTTTGAAATAGTATAAGCCACATGTGGCCCTAACCATTTTGGTGCTAAATTAATAGGTGGCGATAAAGTTAAAATATGTGCATGCGTCGATTTTCTTAAATAAGGTAGCGCGTGTTGTACCATTAAAAAAGTACCACGTACATTAATGCTATGCATTAAATCAAATCGTTTACTAGGTGTGCTATCAGTACCTGTTAATTGAATGGCACTAGCATTATTAATAAGTATATCAATGCCTCCAAATTTTTCTACTGTCAATTTCACTGCATTGGCAATTTGCGTTTCGTCTCGAATATCTACTTGCACTGCTAATGCTTTTACGCCCAGTGCTTCTACTTCCGCAGCGGCTGTAAAAATGGTTCCTCCTAAACGGGGGTCCTCTTCTACCGACTTTGCTGCAATCACAATATTGGCGCCAGCTGCAGCCAATTTTAAAGCCATCGCTTTTCCAATACCTCTGCTACCGCCCGTGATAAATACGGTTTTACCTTGTAATGACATATCTATTTATTTAAAAAATTATAAATTACTTTTTTAGTTTCAGTGCATGCTGTAGTTAAGTCATTATTTTGAATAATGACATTAAACTGATTGCTAAAACTTATTTCAAAGGCTGCTTTGTCTAAACGCATTTGTATATTTTCTGCAGTCTCTGTTTTTCTGTTTTCTAATCTTTGTTTTAGTATTTCTATAGAGGGGGGCATAATAAAAATGGATAAACAATTTTCCTCTAATTGTTTTTGAATTTTAATCGCTCCTTTCACATCAATATCTAAAACAGGCATTTTACCTAGATTCCAAATACGCGTCAACTCCGATTTCAGCGTACCATAATAAACCCCTTCATAGACCATTTCGTATTCTAAAAAATCATTTTGATAGATATGCCCTTCAAATTGAGCCAAAGAAATAAAATGATATTCCACACCCTCTTTTTCATTGCCTCTTGGTGCCCTAGTAGTGGCCGATACAGAAAAAGACAACTGCGGCATTTCATTTAACAAATAAGCAGCAATAGAGGTTTTTCCAGCACCAGAGGGCGCTGTTAAAATAATTACTTTTTCTAGGTTTTGGGACATCCTTTTTAGTTTAGAAGGTAGATTTTTCCTCGCTCTAAATTACACAAATACTACCTAAATAAATAATTATACTAAGGGCTAGCAAAAATCCAATTAAGATGTATATTTAGCACTAGAAAAAATTAATTTAAACTAAAAATAGCCTTATGCAAAAACAACTATTTACGTATTTATTAGTGCTAGTAGCCTTTATAGCGCAAGCACAAAAGCCTGCCGAGCAGCCAGCGGCTAAACCTGCCACTAAAATGGAGGATAAAAACCCAAGTTTTAAAAGAGAGCTTTCTTTAGAAGCTAAAACTGAAAATAAAGGGGAAGTCACTATTAAAGGACAAAAAGTACCTTATAAAGTAACAGCAAGTACGCAACCGGTATGGGATGAAGAAGGAAAAGCGGTTGCAGGCTTATTTTATGTGTACTATGAGCGCACCGATGTAACCAATAAAGAAACAAGACCCTTGGTTATTTCATTCAATGGTGGACCAGGTACCGCCAGTGTTTGGATGCACTTGGGATATACAGGCCCTAAAAAATTAAAAATAGATGATGAAGGATACCCTATTCAACCCTATGGATTTGAAGAAAATCCACAGTCATTATTAGACGTAGCAGATATTGTTTATGTAGATCCAGTGAACACAGGCTTTTCAAGAATTTTAGAAAAGGCAACTCCAGGTTCAAAGTTTTTTGGTGTAAACGCAGACATTAAATATTTAGCAGACTGGATCAACACATTTGTTGGAAGACAAAAAAGATGGGCTTCTCCTAAATTTTTAATTGGAGAAAGTTATGGTACTAATCGTGTATCTGGATTGTCTTTGGAATTACAGAACAGACACTGGATGTTTTTAAATGGAGTTATATTAGTTTCACCTACCGATCTTGGATTAAAGCGTGATGCAGTATCAAGTGCCGCATTGCGTATTCCTTATATGGCAGCCACTGCATGGCATCACAAAAAACTAAACACAGTATATCAGTCTAAGGAATTAGAAAAATATTTACCAGAAGTAGAAGCATTTGCAATCAACGAACTCATGCCTGCATTAGCACAAGGTGGCGCATTGGCAGCAGATAAGCGCAAAGCGATGGTGAAAAAAATTGCTGGCTATATAGGTTTAAATGAAACAGTAGTAGCAGATCAAAATATGGAAGTGCCATTTGATTATTTCTGGAAAGAGTTATTGCGTGATCAAGGTAAAACAGTGGGAAGATTGGATTCAAGATACATTGGTATGGATAAAAAGAATGCAGGACAAAGACCAGATTACAATGCAGAGTTATTGTCATGGGAGCATTCATTCACACCAGCAATCAATATGTACTTAAGAGATGAGTTAGGTTATAAGACCGATTTGAATTATTATATTTTTGGTCCAGTGCAGCCATGGGACAACAGTAATAATAATACTGGAGACGACTTACGTCAAGCGATGATGGAAAATCCGTATTTAAATTTATTGGTACAATCTGGCTATTACGATGGTGCTTGTGATTATTTCAATGCTAAATATAATATGTGGCAAATGGATCCTGCTGGAAAAATTCAAGACAGAATGTTCTGGGAAGGATACCGTAGTGGACATATGATGTATTTGCGCAAAGAAGATTTAGCGACTAGTAATGACCACCTAAGAGCCTTTATTAAAAAGAGTATACCCAAACTTGGCACACCTGCTAAGTTTTAGCTCGTTAGAAAAATATAACGATCTAAAACTTTCGATAATGATTTTTAAAATCTAATAAATTAGATTTTGTTTTAAATAATTAGATTGTAAATAAAGAACCCCGATATTGAAAAAATACGGGGTTCTTTATTTTATACCTTGGCACACCTGCCAAGTTTTAAATAATTATAGGTAAAAAGAAAAAGAGCGAGAATAAAATTTCGCTCTTTTTCTTTTTAGAACTAGGGACACCGGCCAAGTTTTAGATTCTTTGTATTTGCGCTCCTAGTGCTTGTAAACGGGCATCAATATTTTGATAGCCCCTATCTATTTGTTCTATATTTTGAATGGTGCTTTTACCTTCAGCACTTAATGCAGCTATCAGTAAGGCTTGTCCAGCGCGAATATCAGGGCTACTCATGGTTATACCACGCAGTGGATATTTACGTGCTAAGCCAATCACCGTAGCACGGTGTGGATCACACAAAATAATTTGTGCCCCCATATCAATTAATTTATCTGTAAAAAACAAACGGCTCTCAAACATTTTTTGATGTATCAGTACACTACCTCTTGCTTGAATAGCAGTGACTAAAATAATACTTAATAAATCGGGGGTAAAGCCTGGCCAAGGGTTATCATAAATAGTTAAGATACCCCCATCCATAAAAGTTTGTATCTCATAAATATCTTGAGCAGGAATATAAATATCATCTCCTTGAATAGAAAAATCTATTCCTAATAAGCGAAATTTATCTGGAATAATACCTAAGTGTGCAACGCCTGCATTTTTAATAGTGATTTCACTTTTGGTCATCGCAGCAAGTCCAATGAATGAACCAATCTCAATCATGTCTGGTAAAATTCTATGCGTGGCAGCGCCTAATTTATTAACGCCTTCAATGCGCAATAAATTACTACCCATGCCCGTAATTTTTGCACCCATATTATTTAATAGCAAGCAAAGCTGCTGCACATAAGGCTCGCAGGCTGAGTTGTAAATACTCGTTACACCTTCTGCAAGTACGGAAGCCATTAGAATATTCGCTGTACCTGTTACAGAAGGCTCTTCTAATAACATATAAGTACCCACTAGTTTATCTGCCGTTAAAGTAAAGCAGGCTAGTTTATCATCATATGCATATTTGGCACCTAGTTTTTCAAATCCAATGATATGTGTGTCTAATCTTCTTCTTCCAATTTTATCTCCACCTGGTTTAGGTAAATAAGCTTTTTTAAATCTTGCTAAAATGGGACCTGCTAACATAACGCTACCGCGTAGTCTTCCACTTTTAGTTTTAAAATCATCAGAGGCTAAATAACTAGGATCAATTTTATCTGCTTGAAAACGGTATTCACCTTCTTTTAATTTTTCAACACTTACACCCATTGCCTCTAATAACTCAATTAGTAAATTAACATCAACAATGTTTGGAATATTTGAAATGGTAATAGGTTCTGCAGTTAATACTACTGCAGACAAAATTTGTAAGGCTTCGTTTTTAGCGCCTTGTGGGGTAATACTTCCTTTAAGTGCTTTACCTCCTATGACTTCGAATGAACTCATTGTACTATTTCAAAACTTAATTAAAAACGCTTCTTGAAGTTGCGGTTATTATTGTTGCGTCCGCCGCCGCCTGGTCCACTAGGTCCGCGTCCACCGCGATTATTATTATTGCGATTACCCTGCCAACGACCTGCTGCTGGACGGTACTCATCTCTTTCAAAATTTTGATTGCGATGTTTGATATAAGGGGTATTACTAAATTCAAGTTCACCACCTGTTATAGCATTTAACTCTCCTCTAATGGTATCATCTTGTACTAATTCTTTATGCCAGTTGCTATAAGCAAGTTTCATATAATGTGCAATAGCATGCGCAAAACCTGCTTTTTTCTCTTGGTCTTGTTCTGCCATCGCTTTATCAATTACCAATTCTAGGTTCTTGCCTAAATGGGCATATTTAATTTTACGCTTAGGATAAGGAATGGGATCGGGCTTCTGCTTATAGGTTTCCTTGGTAGGAATAGGATAAGGGCTGTCCACGTCTAATTGGAAATTACTCATAAAAAACAGGTGATCCCATAGTTTATGCTTGTAGTCTTCGATATTCTTTAGCTGAGGGTTCAAAAAGCCCATTAGTTCAATGACTACCTGCGCCTGCTCTAGTCTTTTGGCACTATCTTCAATGGTCATCAAATGATCCACCATCTTCTGCACGTGACGTCCGTACTCTTTCATCCCCATTAAGCTTCTTGCTGTATTGTATTCCATGTATTTATTACTTCTCGAGTAACAAATGTAAGGATTTATTTTATCTTCGTACCATGGAGGCACTGATACAACAAATAGAAACCATCACTCAAGAAATTCAAAACACCGTGGCTACAACCAGCGCCGAGGTGGAAGCTTTCCGAATTAAATACTTGGGAACCAAAGGTTTGGTAAAAAATATGATGGGTGAGATGAAATCGGTGCCTAATGAGCAGAAAAAGGAATTCGGTCAAATCCTAAATGCTTTCAAGGTAGCCGCCGAAGAAAAATTAGAAGTATTAGTAGCAGCCTTAGGAGATACCAGCACATTAGATACCTCTATTGATACTAGTTTGCCCGGCGATGAATTTACAGTGGGTACAAGACATCCTTTAAATTTAGTGCGCAATCAAATGGTTTCTATATTTAAGAGATTAGGTTTCGCTGTTGCAGAAGGACCAGAGATAGAAGATGATTGGCATAATTTCGGTGCAATGAATTTACCAGCCGATCATCCAGCGCGTGATATGCAGGATACTTTTTATGTACAAGAAGCCACTGATGAAAATGCAGCATGGTTATTAAGAACGCATACATCCAGTGTACAAGCGCGAGTGATGGAAACACAGAAACCACCTATTCGTGTGATTTGTCCGGGCCGTGTGTATCGCAATGAAACTATTTCAGCAAGAGCACATTGTTTCTTTCATCAAGTAGAAGGTTTATACATTGATGAAAATGTAAGCTTTGCAGATTTAAAACAAACACTTTATTTTTTCGTACAAGAAATGTTTGGCAAGGATGTGAAAGTAAGATTCCGTCCAAGTTATTTTCCTTTTACAGAACCTAGTGCAGAGATGGATATTAGTTGTCAAATATGTAGTGGTAAAGGATGTAATATTTGTAAGCATACAGGATGGGTAGAAATTTTAGGCAGTGGTATGGTACATCCGAATGTGTTAAAAAACTTTGACATCGATCCTGAAAAATATACTGGCTTTGCCTTTGGTATGGGCGTAGAAAGAATTGCGCAATTAAAATACCAGGTAAACGATTTACGTTTATACTCTCAAAACGACTTGCGCTTTTTGCAACAGTTTAAGAGTGTCTGATAATTAATTATGTTACATAACACCAAGGGTATTGTTTTACGTGTCACTAAATATGGCGATACGAGTATTATCCTAACGGCCTATACCGAACTTTTTGGTGTGCAACAATACATGGTCAAAGGCGTTAGAGTCACCAGTAAAAAAGGAGCGAATAAGGGCGTGTTTTATCAGCCCGCTGCTATTTTACAAATGGAAGTATATCATTCACCCATGAAGCAATTGCAAATGGTGAAAGACGTGAGCTGGGATTTTGTGTATCAAAATGTGTATTCCGATATACTACGCAATGCAGTAGCTACTTATATTGTAGAGGTCTTGCAACAAACTATGCAGCCTGAACCCCATCCCGAATTATTTTATTTAATAGAAGATACTTTTAAACAATTAGATAAAGGTGGTCCAAGTTTAGTGGGCAACCTGCCTATTTACTTTTTAATTCATTTAAGTCAAAACATGGGTTTTGGCTTACAAGGAAAATATAGTCCTAGCACTCCTGTATTAGATGTGCGTGAAGGACAGTTTGTAGAGAAGGTGCCAGCACATCCTTATTTTTTAGAAGGCCTAGAAGCACAAACGGCCTCTAGTTTTTTACAAGTGCAATTCTACAATGACTTAGATACAATTAGTTTAAGTGGCGAACAAAGAAAAAAAATATTGGAACTGTTTCAGTTGTCTTTAAGCTGGCACTATAAAAAATTCAGCGACATAAAATCTCTACCTATCTTACAAGAAGTGCTGAGGTAGGTATTTAATCGTTATTTCTACTATTACGATGTCTACGCCACATAATAATTAAAATGGCAATGATGCCGAATAAAATAGGAAAAGTCATAACGAGTATTTAATACCACAAGCTACGAAAATTAGATAGCTTTGTCATAATATAGCTTATGAAATTTAACCTCATTATCGCAGTTGTTTTAATGCTTGGAACATTTACTAGTTGTTCCATCATGCAGCCCACTACCATTAAAAAAATTAAAATGGATTATCAAGCGCACCGTGGAGGCAGGGGCCTAATGCCCGAAAATACTATTGCAGCTATGTTATCGGTAATGGACAATGCCGTAGTCACTACCCTTGAAATGGACTTAGCTATTACCAAGGATAAACAAGTAGTGGTTTCTCATGACCCTATTTTAAATCCACTCATTACCACTAAGCCCGATGGAAGTTTTATTAAAGCAAGCGAACTGAATAAAAATATTATTTATCAAATGGATTATGCTGCTTTAGAAAAGTATGATGTGGGTTTAAAAATACATCCTGGTTTTACGGGTCAAAAAAAATTAGCGGCATCTATTCCAACACTTGCAAGTTTAATAGATAGCGTAGAAACAAAGTCGAAGGCCATAAGAAGAAAAATGAATTATAATATTGAGATAAAATCGGTGGAGGGTAAGGATGGTACTGAACATCCAGCGCCCGATGAGTTTGTGGAATTAGTGGTGACTACTTTGCAAAAGAAAAATATTCTCAATAGAACAAGTTTACAAAGTTTTGATCTAAGGCCACTGCGCGTATTACATGAAAAATATCCTAGTATTAAAACTGCTTATTTAGTATTTGGTGAAGCTTCTGCTAATGCTGAAAAGCAAATAGCGCTACTAGGTTTTCAGCCAACTATTTATAGTCCAGAATATAAATATGTAAACAAGGCCATGATTGACTACTGTCATCAAAAAAATATTCAGGTCATTCCTTGGACAGTGAATACCAAAGAAGAAATAAATACTTTGATTCAATTAAAGGTGGATGGAATTATTACAGACTATCCGAACTTGTTTTAGTAAATAGTACGTATTAGTTACTAGAAAGAATTATTAGATGATTCGTTGAGCAGTACTTGCTTTTGAAAGTAGTCCATTGGTATCAGTGCCCTTAATTAAAACCAGTCCTGGTTTTTTTCCTTTTTCAAAACTTCCCAGGCCTGCTTCCATTTGTAAAGCATGTGCACCATTGATGGTAGCCCAGCTAAGCATTTCTGCTAAAGGAATTTGTGGATGGTATTGTTGAATTGTTTTCAATTCATCTAATATATTAAGGCTCCAATTACTTGCATAGCTATCGGTGCCAATTACCATCTTCGCTTTTTCGGAACGCAGTAATTCTACAGGCGGCATGGTTTGTTCAATGTATTGATTCGCATTTGGACATAAACACCAAAAGGCATTGTCCATTGCAGCATGCACTGCTTGTATGTCTTCGGCGGATGTAAAACTATTATGTACTAAAATGCCATGATGTGCTTTTTTGAAAATTGGTAAGACAGATTGCAAAGAACTTAATCCTGTGGCTTCAAAAAAATCTAAATTCACTTTTGTTCTTTCGTACATGCCTAAAAAACTACCCGTCTTGGTTTTAAAAAAATCATTCTCGTCTGGGGTTTCTTGATTATGCAAACTAATGGTATGGATGCCAAAATGCGTACTTAATAAATTCCACAAATCATTTGTCACCGAATAAGGAGCATGAGGTACAAGGGATGCACGCACACAGTTTTCTTGAAATTGTTTTTGAATTTCTAATCCTGCTTCAATTTTATCCGCTGCGCGTGTTGGATCTAAATCATATAATTCTACAAAACTGTAATAAGCTAAATTGTATTTTGCTTTTTGTGTTAATGTATCTAAGGTGTTGGAAATATCCCCCACTGCCACAATCCCATTCGCCATCATTTCTGCTTCGGCAAGTACAATGGCTTCTTGAATCGCTTCTGGTGCTACTTGACGTAAGGCCACAATCTGTTTCACAAATTCTTGCAATCCAGTATGCGCAGGAATCATTCCTTTCATGTGCGATAATTCCAAATGACAATGTGCATTGATAAAACCAGGACTTAAAATGCCTTTAAGATGTTGGATATCATCTCCAGCTTCTGAAACTGGCAAGATGGCTTCGATCGTACCATCCACTTTTGTTATCAAAACCTGGTCGGCACCACTAAGTAATTGATTTCCAGTAAAAAGCAGATCAGCTCGAATTTTTTTGTACATATTTATTAAATATAATCAAGAATATTTATTGATTCGTTAAACTTATTAATAAATTGAATGTCTAAAACACAAATCTACTATTATGAAAAAATACCTAACATTATTTTCTTTTATCTTAATGGCTTTGGCTTGTAATAAGTCTGAAGAGCTTGTTAAGGAGGAAATTGCATTTAACGATGCGATTGCTTTAACTGAAACAACCACCGATTTTTCAGAATCTGTGTTAACTCAAACCACCTTGGCAACACAATCTATGGATGCTGGCGGGCCTGGGCCTAAGTGGACAAAAGAACAAATCAGGACTTTTATCAAGAGTTGGTTGGCCTTATCAAAGGAAGAGAAAAAGCAAAAGTTTCCAACCCTGACTAAAAGTGAGAAAAAAATACTATTCATATTTAAGTCTAATCAAAAGAAAAAAGTGAATGGCTAAATATTTATAGTCATGTATTTCTAAAATGCCCCTAATTCATTAGGGGCATTTTAATTTGTAACTTATTGATAATCAGCACGTATTTAATATCATTAATTTTATGATACAAAAATATAATTGATAATCAATCACTTATAAAGGTGTCCTTTAAAATATCTTTCAAAAAGCACGTAAAAGCCAAAATCCCTACGTAACTTTGCCCTCCCTTATAAAAGGGGATAATTTATGGCTAGCGGGATAGCGCAGCCTCATTTAAACAAAAGATTATGAGTAAACTACATTTCACCACGAAGCACGCCAACGCGGCTACCGTTAAACATGGCTGGTACATTGTTGATGGTACTAATCAAACCGTAGGACGTATCGCTTCAAAAATCGCAGCAGTTCTAC